>CAZSPL010000068.1:4333-16620 GCA_964608735.1 uncultured Planctomycetota bacterium
CTTCTGCGGCTTCAGTATTTTCTTCGCAAGGGCAAGCTCGATGCCATCGGCGGGCTCATCGATTCGGTCGCGGGGGGTGTCGGGGATGATATGATGCTTCTACTCAAGGGGGAAGTCGCTTCGCAGGCACTCGTGGGACGCCCCGCGCCGCCGATAGCCGGGATCGATATTTCGGGGGACAATTTCGACCTCGCATCGTTGAAGGGGAATGTCGTGCTCGTAGTTTTCTTCACGACGGACAACCCCGTCATCTCCCGCTGGCTTCCAAGGCTGAACCGTATGTATGACGAGTTCTACGATTCCGGGCTGCGTATTGTCGGGGTGTGCATCGACCCCAAGCCGGACAACGTGAATGCGTTCGTATCGGGGCGCAGCATATTATGGCCGGTGATATACGACGGGGATATGACGATACAGAAAGCGTATCTCGTGGCGCGGGATCCGAAGAGCTATGTCATTGATGGGAAGGGTATTGTCGCGTCGCAGGGCATCGAAGGGGTAAAACTCGAATCTCAGATTAGACTTATGCTGAATAATATGAATTAGGGCCAGGCCCCATAGAGGGACAGGCCCTCTACAGGGCCTGGCCCTATTTTATATCAGAATTGCCTGAAGAAAGTTGTCATGTTTTTCCATCCGTGAGCTATTGTGTTGAAAGTATCGAGCCTGCCGTCCTGGACATCCCCCACGCACGAGAGGAAGAAGCTCATCGTTACCGCCGCGAGCGCGATAAGGAATCCCGCCATCACGATCGACGGCGCGCTCAGCTTACCCTTTATCATGCCTTCCGCGGCAAGGAACAGCGTCAGCAGAGTGAATGCTCCCAGGCCGACTATCCAACACCAATGCGCAACCGTTATTTCGTGCATAGCAATCTCCCCATATGGGAATAACTATCAATAATTTCCGCGATTGCGATGCTCGATTAGTTTATCGGATATAATACGGCGAAAAAAATTTTAACGTCGTCATTCCCGGGGTCGTTTATTCAATCCTAATATCCGCACGGTTTATCGCAATATCATATATTATTGCCACTGGATTTCATTGTATGATTTTAATGATGATTTAGTGGCATTGCAGCTGATTGTGTCAGTTTGTATTAAAACCACCCCGTTACTTCAGCGGAAGCAAATATTCCACATAGTAGACCCAGTCGTGGCGATCCCGCAGATCGAGGTCGTAATACTTGAAACCTGCATACGACCGTGGGCGGAAGCGGTATTTAACGCCCCAGACGTAGTTCGTCCCCTGCCCGAAGGTCTGCGTGTAGTTTAACAGCAGGTTATCGAAGAACATCTTTGTTTCGAGGTCTATCACGAAATCATCCTCGGGCGTGAATGTCAGGTCGAAGCGGGTGAATCCCGCGAGGTCGCGAACATATCTCGAAACCAGTTCGGTCGGGTAGATGTACAGGCCCGATGTGAACGCTCCCGAGAAGCCGCCTTCCTCGAGGGCGAGGAAGACTTCCTGGTAACCGAGTATGGCGAGCAGTTCATTGTTTGAGTACGGATAGTTTGACGTGAACTTGATGCCTTTCTGGAGGTCGGTAAGGAAAGACTCGATCTTCGCGTTGATGATAAGCGGTTCCGCCCCGGGCTCGGCCTTCGGATGCTGCGAGATATATATCTCCGCTTCCGCTTTCAGGAACGGGTTGATGCCGAACAACGGGTTGAATGTCACCTCGGAGCCGCGCTGGAGGGTGAATGTGCGGGATGCGAAATTTATCTCGCCGCCGGAGATTTCCACGCGTCCAGCGAGTTTTGGCGTGAGCGGGGTTCCGGAGAGATTCAGCTCGCTCGATTCGAGGGTCGCATTGAATCCGTTCCCCGCCTTGAGCCTCACTCCCTTGCCGAGTTTTACGGAGATATCATAATTGACCGCCGGTGCCACGCCCGACGTCGCCACCGGTATTTGTATCCGCGATGCATCGAGCGTGCCGCTCAACACATTCAACACTCCCCTGACATTCAGCACGCCGCCCGCAATCTCCTTGCCGTTCACTTCCTTCTTTCCGCCGGTAATCCCCATGGTAAGACCCTCGGGTATCACACGGAAACTGAAACCGGTGCCCTCGAGGGTCAGCGGTGTATCGGTGCTCATCGCAAGTAAAATCTCGTTATCGGGGGGAGCCTCATATCGCTTTTCATATTGTACGAGCGGATTCAAAGGACGCAGGTCGAGGTCGCCGACGAGGTTCATGTAGGCGTCGCCGCGCTTGATGTAAATATCCCCATCGGATTCGAGCACGCCGTCGCGCCACGTCAGCCCATTGCCCGAATATGTCGATATCTCATCGGCGATGAGGAAGTTGCCGAATTTTATAGGCCCGAGCGACAGGTTTATCGTGCCGTCGATGGCAGGAAGCGTCGGTTTCTCGGTTATATGCAAGTCGATACCGTTGAGCTTACCGCCGAATTGCACGAGGTTGGGGAGGATACCGGCGAGTGAACCGAGGTCGAAATCCTTCCCGGTGAAATCAAGGCCGAGGCGCTGATACCGCAGGTCTTTGCGCATATCGGGGCTGAACAGGGCGGTCAATGTACCAAGGGTCGCATAGCCGGAAGCTTCCACCCAACCGCCGAAGCCGTCGTTCATCCTCAGCCGGGTGACTTCGATACGCCCCGCGAGCGGGTTGAATACAAACCCCGCTTCGAGTTCGGGCAGCTTGCGGGTGCCGAGCATCAGTCCGCTCAGTTTGAACGAGTCGATATTCCACGTGCGCGCCTGCTCGTCATAACTGATATCTGTGTCGAGGCGTCCGCCGAGCGGAATGTCGAAATTGAGCGCGGTGCGGAGGTCTTCGAGCCGGTAATCGTCGACGCTCGCGGTGAGATGCGCCTGTGGAAGCACTCCCGCTTCTTCGATGTACAACTCACCGCTCCCGGTGATGATGCACCGTCCGCCGTCGAGTCTTTCCTTGCTGACGACTTTGAAGCTGTCGAGTGAGAGTATTCCATTGGAGAGCCCGAATTCTATCCTGCCTTCATCGACGGACATACCGAGCAGGCGCGAACCTTCGCTGACATCCATCCTGAATTCGGAGAATGAAAGGTCGCCGATGGGTCCGGTAATCCTCCCGCCGCCGTCGAACGCTCCCGCCGCGAATTCCGAGATATCCAGTCCGGCGAACGCGAACACCTCGTTCACCGGCGCGGATGAAACATCGAGGTCGAGCGCGACGAAACCCGTGCGGGACTCCATGTCCCATCCTGCGGGGCCGCTCAGGGCAATCGACCCGCCCGCCGGGTAGCTCCATCGCCCGTCGACGGCATAAGATGACGGTCCCGCCGCGGCGATACCGAGGCGAAAATCGGATACTTCCTGCAGGCCGAGTTTCAGCTTGGGCGCCGACAGGTTTATATCCCCACTCGGCTCGGTCAACAAACCATTGAGCCGTGCATCGACGGCTACCACGCCGTTTATTTTAATTGCGCCGTTTGATGCCCGCGAAACCGGCTCAGTGCTTCCGAGCAGTAGATGCTTGTATTCCGACGGCTTCGGCAGGCCGGTAGGATGCGGCCCGATGCATATCGCGCCGGTCACCGAAACATCCTTCAACTCCACCTGTCCAAGATTGAAGCCGCCGTCGCCGGTGTGTCCAAGGGATATCTTACCGCCGAGAACGATCTCCCCTTCGGTAGCCCTTTCGTCGCCGGTGGTGCATTGTCCCACACACGACGCATCGCACGTGTAAGCCATATTCCCGAGCAGGTTCATGTCATGTTCGTAGACTCTCGCCGAAAGATTCAAATCATCCTTCGTGCCGGTGATTTCCACCGACGCGTTTGTATGCGTCAGTGGCGGGCCGTCGCGCCCGGGTATCAATTTGCCGAAGTCGAATTCCCGCATTGTAAGTGCGAGCTTCATGTCATCCCGGCCGTCCAGCGGGACATTCCCGTTCAATTCGACGAGTTCCTCGTTCTTCCCGACGAGTTTCACGTCGTGGAATGTGGCGCTGTCGGGCTGTATGCTCAATCCGCCGGAGATGCTTTCGATTCCGAGCTCGCGATAGCTTATATCGGCGAGGGAGAATTCCATGTCGGTCTCGAAATCGCCCGCGCGGATGACCGCATCACCAACGGCGTCTATCGTTCCGACGGATACTCCTTCGACCCCGAAGGCCTGAAGCACGACATCGCCGTCAACCCCGGAAGCCGCGAACCTTGTTCTGCCATCGGAATCCTCGGCGGCGGTAATCCATCCGCCGAATGCCTCCACCGCCGCACCGTCTATCCACAGGCCCTTGCGCGACACACGCAGCGTGGCGATACCGCTGTTGATTTCGCCGTGTGTTGATTCGATTCCATCGGTCACGAGCCGGATGTCGAATGCTTTCGGATGTCCCTCCGTCGAGTATGCCACGGCGCCGTCGATGGTGCCGGCGAGCTCCCAATTTTCAACGGCGGGGAGAAACTTCGGGGCGGCATCGAGTGGTACGCCCGAGAAAGAGCATTCGAAACTCGATGCGCTCAGGTCGTCAAGCTTGATGAATCCCCGTCCGGCGAGCGAAGCCCCACCCGGGGATGAAAGCGAGGCATCCTCGATGAACAGCCTGCTGTCGCGGTAGCTGAAGGCCACGCTTCCCTTGTCGAGCGGTATACCGAGTATGCTGAAATCCTCGCGCGGCGTGACATGCGCCTTCACCGCCGGACCGTCCTCGGTTCCGAGAACCGACAGCGATGCATCCACCGAACCCGCCGCCGACGCGTATCGCGCCATGGATGCCGGGATATAAGGCCCGAGCGAGGAGATGTTCAACTTCTCCACGTCAAGGTCGAGAGCATAGGCAAATTCCCCCGCCCAGCCGGCGCGGAAATCGCACACGCCGGACGTCGTCTTCCCATATGTGATTTTGATTCCTTCCGAGTGAACGCGTCCCCATGGGTCGTTGGGATTATCGCTGAAAGCTATGTTCAGTGCGCCGTTGATGTCAGTCAATATATCGTAGAGGAACGGCAGACCGACGCTCCCGTCCTTTATAGTAAACACGCCTTTGGGAAGCAGCGGGAAATAGCCATCGGCATAGGAGCCCTTCGAATTCAGCCCCACTCTCACTTTTCCCGAGACATCGGCATCGAATCCCTCTATCCGGAGGGCATCCATCACCTGCGCTGAATCAATCTCGCCCGCGACCGAGATATCGACCTGGCTCTTGACAAGGCTGGCGGTGCCTCGAAGGGCGACCTGCCGCGATGTGTACGGCGGGATATCGCACAGCAGGCCGATCTTCACATCGGAGATGTCCCTGAGGTCGATCCCTCCGCGGAAATCGGTGACCGAGATAGAATCGGTGTTTTTGAGCGGAAGGGTGCTGTCGGTATATTCAATCGAGCATCGCGAGAATTTCAGCGCGCATCGCAGGGGGAATGCCTCGGGGTCGAACGCCTTGCCTTTCTTGAAAAATCCCGCCACGTTGAACTTGCCGCTTTCGTCGCGGGATATTTTGAGATGCATGCCACGGATGTTTATCCGCCGTATGGCTCTCAGGGGCTGTCCGCCCGATTGCAGCATTTTTTTCTCGTCGATGGCGATCGCGACCCTGTCGACGACGGCGAGGGGTTCCTCTGTGCCTTCAAGCCGGAAGACGATCCCGGTGAAGACGACCTGCCCGAAGCGTGTGATCTCGACCGAGTCCCATTCGATGGAAGCATCCAACTCATCGGCGGCGTACTGCTTTATCATCGTGGAGATGTATGGCAGCGCCCTCTGCAGGATTATCTGGCGATAATGGAAATAGATATTGAGGAAGGTGAGAAAGATCAATATTATAAATATCCCCCATCTCAGGGGGCGGGACAAACGGGGCTTTTCCCTCCTCGATTTTTCGCCCTTTTCAGAGGTCATATCAAAACTCGGTCGCTACGCCAAAATGGAAGAGGTCCTGATCGTATAAATCTTCAAACCCGATGATGAACCTGAAATCCTTGGAGATAGCGAACCCGCCGTAGATGTCGAAATGCATATCATTCGGGTTATATATATCCCCCCTGAGGAAGAAGTCGCCGGGATCGTAATCGAATCCCGCGCCCACCTGGCCGCGCTTGATGCCGAACCTTCCTCCAAGCCCCTTATTACCCCGGTAACCGAGCTGGAAGCTGAAATCGTCAGCGTCGCCGATATCTTCCACCATCGCGCGGTAAAACAGCTCGCGCCCGGACGGCGTGACCGTCAGTTCGAAATCGCTGGCGAAATGGTCGGGTTCGGTAAGATAGCGCACGCGGAACTGGCCGTTGATGTTGGTGTCGCCGAATGACTGGAATGTGTGCTGGGCTTCCTTGAGCGTCACCGATGCGGTCTCAACGGTCTCCCTCGCCCCGCTCAATATCGCCTTTATATCCTCCTGCGTTTTATCGTCGCCTATCAATCCCTCGATTTCCGCAATCGTGGCGACGACATCCTCCGTCGCCTTTTCGATATTCGCCACCGTGTTCCTGAGAGACTGTTCGATTTCCGGGTCGGAGATCATGGTTTTAACTTGCGATGTGGCATCCCCGATATCGGCGGCAGCTCCCTCGACGCTGGTGAGGATCCCATCGATGCGCGGCTGTGCTTCGAGGAGGATGTTGTTCAGGTTGTTTGTCAGCTTTTCGACATCCACCAGGCCGTCGCGAAGTTTCGTTATCGCGCTGACGAGTTCCGCCTTCACGGTCCCTTCCTCGCTGCTGGTAATCTCCGTCGCGAGGCCTTCGAGAGCGACATTGATATTCGCCACGAGTGTGTTGAGGCTTTCGGAAACATTGGAGATCGCGCCGCTCGCGGCATCGATAAGATTATTTGCGCTGGCGATGAGGTCTTCCGGACCCGGCTCCCGCCTGCCAATAATCTCCTCCCCCGGCTCGATACGGTTATAGATATCTATCCTGGCGATGATCGATTCCTCCGGTGACTGGAACGCGCCGGCTACGGGTACCGATAAATCCCTGCGCTGTGTCGGAACGAAAGTCTGGTCTCTGCTGAGTTCAATCTTCGCGCCTTTTGACAGCTCGATCGTTACTATATCGGATAATTTATCGGTGGAGCTTTGAACGATATCGGTCACTTCTCCGACCACGGCATTGTGATAATACACGCTTGATCCGAGGATGGTTTTCCCCCGGGGCATTATCAACTGGTAAACATCGGGGTTCTCTTTGCCCTGCGATTGCAGGACGCCTCCCGTCTGCTCGCTTATATAGACGAGATAGCTGCCGAATATCGATGATTGCGTGATGGAGAAGAAGGCGTTCTCATGGAACCTGTCCGTATCACTGGGGATCCTGATGATGACCATGACGTCGCCGAACTGGCTCTGCTGAAGGTCCATAACTTCACCCACGAGCACGCCGTTGTACTGGACATCATCGCCGTTTTTCAATCCCTTCGCGCTCTCAAACCTGGCGTTTATGAGATATCCTTTCGTGGATTTCATCCAGGGAAGCTGGTACCCGAGCTGACCGAGCACCATGAAGAACAGGAACACCGTCACCAGGAATATCAGTCCGACTTTTGCCGCGTAAGAGAATCTGAACATATCGTTTCCGTGCACTTAATAAGGATTAATATGAAATTATAGCATGCGCGGTGGTTTTTCAAGAGAAGCGACGGATAGTTTTACAACCCGGGGAGGGGATTATGCCGCGCCGCCGGGGTCGTTCCAGCCTATGACCCGGGGGGCGATTATATTAATGCTTATAAAATCCGGTTAAGGCGGATTAATCCTGCCCATGGATGAACGCGGAGACAAGACCGAACAACCTACCCCGCGTGCGCGTGAGCGCGCGCGCGAACGCGGCGACATCCCGCACTCCACCGAACTGAGTTCCACCGGGATACTCCTCATCGGTTTCCTCGCCATGCTTCTCATGATGGGCGCATGGATGAACATATCCAAGGAATTGTTCTCCACCTGCTTCGGATTCATACGCTTCAACGACATCAACGGCTCGACGGCCGGCGCGCTGTTCCGCTACGCAATCGACGTCTCTCTTCGCATGGTCTGGCCGGTTTTCACGGCGATCATCGTCGGGGGATTGTTCTTCAACTTCATCCAGACGAAAGGAAACATCTCGGCGGAAAAAATCAAGCCAAGCCTTCAGCGGCTGAATCCCATCACAAACACGAAGAACCTCTTCTCGATGCGGAGGCTCGTGGAAGCGGCAAAGTCGATAATAAAAATCACCCTCGCCGCGGTGATAGGCTATTCGGTAATCAAGGGGAAACTGGACATCATCACTATCGCGGGACTCAAAGGCCCGGCGCACTATGTCAGCACCTTCGGGATGATAGCATTCGAAATCGGCGTGAAACTCATCCTCGCGTTTCTGGTGCTCGCGATATTCGACTACATGTACCAGCGCTACGAACACGAAAAGAAATTGAAGATGACGCGGCACGAGGTCAAGGAAGACTACAAGCAGTCGGAAGGGGACCCGCTTATCAAGCAGCGCATACGCCAGCGGCTGCGGCAGATCGCGATGACGCGGATGCTGAGGGAAGTCCCGCGGGCGGATGTGGTGGTGACGAACCCGACCCATGTCGCGGTGGCGCTTCGCTACGACCAGTCCAACATGCCCGCGCCGCAGGTTGTCGCGAAGGGGAAGGGACGTATCGCCGAGCGGATACGCGAGATAGCGGGGGAATTCGATGTGCCCATTTATCCCGACCCGCCTCTCGCGCGGGCGTTGTATGCCGCATGCGATGTGGGCGACCTGATACCGTTCGAACTGTACAAGGCCATCGCCGAAGTGCTGGCGTGGGTCTATTCATTGAAGAAGGGGAAACGTCGAAGGGCATAAGGCGAAGCGAGCCCTGATGGGAGCCGATACTATTGAGCTACCCATCCTCAGAGAAGCGATAAATCGGGATGATTCTCAGCCAGCCATTGCTTTGTAAGCTTCAACAATGTTTCCGCTTCCGTGATTGCGCCGGCAATATCCGCCTCGGATGCATCCATCAAATCGCCATATAGAGTCTCGTTACGGCTCCTCCGAATGCTGTGATAATAATCGACGGTCTCCAGGGGATACTGATTGTATAAAGCGCCGTATCGATGGTTTTGACGTGATGGCCTTCACCGCGAGTGACACGATAGCCAGCGGCCCGCAAAGCCGCGGTAATACAATGCAGGATTGAAATGTATGCCTTCTCGAAACGAGTGTCTGGGAAATTCGCTGGATTCTTTGCTTCCGCTATCCGGCGCTCAGCCTTCACAAGCAGGTTTTGGATTTCGTTCCTGTCCGGAGCAAGCGGTTCAAGCACTCGCTCGTTTCGCATTTCATTCAAGCCCATCGGGATCTCCAAGCAATACTATTTTCGGCCCGCTGTGAACCCTTGAGATAAAACTGCCTTTTTCTTTCAGCTTTTCAAGGTATTCATCCAGGTGGTAAAAACTCGCATTGATCTCTCGCGACAGCTCGCGCTGCGCTTTTGCCAATGGTGTTGCAAGGGCTTTGCGTGATATGTTACCTGCAATCATTATATCGATGTCGCTGTCGGATTTCATCGCGCCGCTCGCGGCGCTTCCATAGATATAAGCAAAATCGATCCTGTTCGAAAAAGGCTCCAGCATTCTCCGAAGGCAATCGCCAAGGCCGATTGTTTTAAGGATTAGCATGTGAAGCTCAGGGAAAATGGGATTCTTCCTGTTCGCGCGATAGTAGACATGGTTTCCACGCGCATCGCATTCGATTATTTCGCTTTGCAACAACCGGGACAGCTCGCGCTGAACGGTGCCGTTCCCGACGCCCGCCGCTTCCTTTATCTGCCTGTTGTAATACCATTCATCGGGATGCCCGAACAGCAGGGTTAAAATCCGGCTTCTCGTTTTTGTAAATAATCCCTTCATCATTGCTTATGCCCGGTGAACCCAAAATGGGTTCAATCGAACCCACTTTGGGTTCACTTATATTATCCACACCTGTCCGTTTTTGTCAACCGGGCTATCTGATTCTATATGGCCGGGAAGCCGAAATTACCCCTCGCTCATCTTCACGTGAATATCGTGTAGCGGCAGCTCGTCGAAGAATTGCTTCGGCGGTACCGACAATTCGAGAGGTACCGAACCCGGCGCGATCAATTTCCTCGCCTGCATGTATGCCACGAGCGACGCCGGGAAGCCGGTGGTACGCTCCATCGCGGTAAACCCGGTCGCCTCGTCGTGCACGTCATAGATGTCGAAATTCAGCGTCTTCGATTTGCCGCCCTTCTTCCCGCTCACCGTGACGCGCAGCACCACGAGGTCGCGCACGTCGGGATAATCGAGCTTCTCCTCGAGAATACGGCTCAGCATCGCGCGGGCGTCGAACACCGAGCCGTCCTTCAGCTTCACGTTGTCCTCGAAACATCCCAGCCCGAACATCGCCCGCACCGCTTCGAAATGCCCGGGATACCTGACCGTCTTGTAATCGTATGACTTGAGCTTCCCATGGTATGTCTCGGGGCAGGTGCTTGTTCCGCCCGACGTGACCGCCGCTTCGCATTTGCCCACCGGTTCGGGGAAATCGATTTCTTCGAGCTCTGTCAGCGCGGGGACTTCTACGCGCTTGCCGTTGCGAAGGAACTCCCCCATGCCGGTGTATTCATTTATCAATCCTTCCAGGTTGAAAACGAGTTTGTACCCGAGCGGGCCGACCTTCTCTTGCGGAAGCCCCCCGCACCTGATGTGAACGTGCTCCGGCTTGTCGAGAAGCTCGATACCGAGCGCCGCGAGATGGTTGCCGAGTCCCGGCGCGAGCCCGCAGTCGGGCACGACGCTTACCCCGGCGAGCTTCGCTTCCTCATCCCTGTGAAGCTGCGCCCGCACGATTTGAGTGTTCCCGCCGAGGTCGCAGAATGATGCCCCCGCCCTGATGGCCGCTTCGGTGAGATGCATGTTGAACCTGTACGGCACCGCCGATACGACGACATCGGAGCCATGCATCACCGGGCCGATTTCGTTCAGGTTGGTAACATCGCACGTGACAAGCTCGAACCGGCACGGGGAACCGGGAAGCAGCCTTTCCAGCCGGTCTATCGCCACGGCTGCGGCGCGCGCGTCGGTGTCGACGAGTATCATGCGCTCGGCTTCGCAATTCTTCGCGAGGTCATATGCGATAGCGCATCCCTGGCGACCGGTACCGAGTACGACATAGGAGTACGGCATCAATCCCTCCCGCGGAAGTTCTCACGTTCAAGTTTACCAGATAATAAATTGGAAAATGAGGGGCCGAACAAAAAACCCGGCCATGCGGCCGGGTTGTTTTTTTTGGATTCTAAAACAGTTATCTCGTCGCGACGACAATCAGGCTCTGGACAATGCCCGATATGTATGAAGTGGCCTTATCCCAGTCGGGACGTCCGACCTCCGGGACGAACACGAAATCGCCGTCGTTGATGGCGATATCGATATCCATGTCGGATTGCAGTTCCTCTCCCCTGAGGAAGCCTTTCAGATTCACGAATTTCGCATAGTTTTTGTTGAGTATCAGAATCCGCTTGATATCGCACCTTTCATCGAATCCGCCGGCGTATGCGATGGCGTCGAGGAGGTTGTCGCCGTACTGGATGTTGAACTTGCCCGGGTTGCGCACATTGCCCAGCACCTTGACCCGCGGGACATGCGGCGATGTAATCATCACGCTCACGATGGGATTCACCAAGTATGTCTTCAGCAGCCTGGTGCATTCGGCTTCGACTTCGGCGAGGGACATCCCGATGACGTTCAGCCTTCCCACGAGCGGAAGGCTCACCGACCCGTCGCTCAGGACTTCGGTCGTGATATTCAATCCCGATTCGCCCCAGACCTGGAAGCGTATCTGGTCGCCGACCCGCAGGCGGTATACCGGCGTATCGGCCTGCGCATATGCACCGACCGAGAGGGCGAAGAGAAGTAATGTTATGAAGATTGTTAGACGCATACAATCACCCCGCAAGGGCGTATTTTACCAGAAACACGCGGTTCGTGCTTCACATTCTTATGTCGGCTGAGCGATCCGGTTCTAAAGGAGTTGAGAGTACCATGCAGGCGGGACGCCCGTACCACAATGGGTGGCTGGTTACGGGTGGCTGGGTTTCCATGCAGGCGGGACGCCCGCACCACAATGAGGAAAAGTAAGGAAAGAAAAGCGGGTACAGCTATCCTGTTTCCGCAGGGGCGAGTGGCTATACCTACTTTTCCTTGCTAAACGCATCAATATTTACTACCTTTTATCCCCCGTGCCGTGTCAGTGGGAGCGGACTTATGGCGCGTTACCCGAGAATATACCTTGCCGTGGACAACTGCTTCGCCTCGAAACGGTGGACGGTGCCCGAGGAGTGGATACGCATCA
>CAZSPL010000069.1:0-16572 GCA_964608735.1 uncultured Planctomycetota bacterium
TTTTTTTCGACATCGTATCGAATCAGCATCCTTGACTCCCCCCGCGCGGACGGTTATCTTAAGCTGACTTTTTTATCCGGGTAAGTGGAGCCGGTATTGGAACCCGCAGCGGTAATTCTCGCCATATCGCCAATGCTCATCGTACTAATCTGCGCCCTGTTCCTGCGCCTGAAGGGTGATATCTGCGCCATCGCCGGACTCGCCGCCGCGTCGATAGCGGCGCTGACTTACTTCCATACCGAATCCATCATCGTATGGAAATCCATCCTCGCGGGGATACTAACGAGCCTGCCGATAACGCTGCTCGTGGGGACGAGCATGTTCCAGGCGTTTTTCATGGAACGTGTCGGCGCTTTTAATCGCATCACCATCGCCATGAAGAACATCACCAGCGGCGACGACATGGCCAGCGTGGCGATAATCAACATCGGCATCGCCGGAATCCTCTCGTGGTTCGGCATCAACCCGCTCTGCATACTGCCACTTCTTCTAATCGGCATGGGTTATTCGACATATGCCGCCATCGCGCTTCCCGCCATCGGTACGGCGATGCTGTTCATCTACAGTTTCTGCGGCGAGGGGCTCGAAACATTCTTTTTGCATCTCGGAGGGGGGCAGACATTCGACCAGTCGGCTTACTTTTTCGTTGATTACACATGGTATATCGCGTTCATCGGCAGCCTCGGGATATTCTACCTGTCTGGAAAAACGAAATCGCTTCCGCAGGCGGTCATACCGTCGGCGGTTATCGCGCTTGTCATATGGGCGTCCGCGAAGTATGCATCGATGCTCGGGATATCGCGTTATACGGGAATCATCGCGGGAATCGCGGTGATTGTCTCGATGCTGCTATGGAGCTTCATACGTCGACGCAAATCCGGTGTAGACCAGGGACATCTCACGGAGGATGATGTCGCGAAAACGAAACAGATGCCCCTCGCGACGGCGCTGCTTCCGTTGATACTCAGCGCCCTGTGCATATCCGTAGTACTTTTAGTCACGCCGTTGAAGCTGAGCCTTACCGACCTGTGGCGCGCCGATGTCGAGCTTTTTCCCGCCGAAAGGCTGTGGCTTCGCCCGCTTACACAGCCGTATTTCTGGATCCTTGTCGCGACTCTGATATGCATCCCGACATTCAAGGGATGGCGCGACTCGCTTCCCGCGGTCTTCTCGAAATGGACGAAGGCCGCACCGCGCCCGATGCTCGCATCGGCGCTGTTCTTCGCGGCGGGCGTCGTGATGATGAACTCGGGACACCCGGACATGCTCCGGGCGTTCCAGGATTTCTGCGCGGCATTATTCAAGGATGCATATCCCTATTTCGGCGTGGTCGCGGGCTTGCGGATGGGCTTCCTCACCGGCTCCATGGAACTGCCCATCGAGATGCTGACCCGGATTCATCTTGAGATTACCGAATTCCTTATGAGTCCCGGCGGCGCGGGTACATTCACCGCCGCGGGCTCGGCGATTGCCGCGTCGATAGCCGTGATGGTGAACCCGGGAAGGCTGATGAACGCATCGGCTCTCATCGGCAAAACCGGCATGGAAGGCCGGGTGCTGCGCTCGACATTCGTTCTCGCCTTGCTCTCGGTTGTCGGGATAGGGATAATTACATTAATTAAAGCATGGGCCTAAATCTATTCATCTTATAAACGTCCGGGAGGAAAGACTGATGAAAGTTAAGGAATATTTTTTCACGCCCGCTATCTGCATCCTGCTGCTTGCGTTGTTCTACCTGCCCTCTTCCGCCGCAGGCACCATTATAGAAACGACATCCGACGACCAGACCGATCTGGCGATAACGGTCTACAACTCGAACATCGGCCTCGTGAAGGACACCCGCGCCATTGATCTCGCGCAGGGGATGTTCGAGCTGAAATTCATCGACGTCGCGAAGCAGATAAACGTATCGTCGGTGCACCTGAAATCGCTCACGAATCCCGATGACATCCACATACTCGAACAGAACTACGAGTTCGACCTCGTAAGCCAGGACAAGCTGCTCGAGAAATACCTCGGGATGGAAATCCAGTTCGAGACGCCCGACAAGAAGCGGGTTAAGGGCACGCTTCTCTCCCACACGGGAGGATGGGTTGTCGAGATAGACGGCGAAATCGTGCTGGGTATTCCCGGTACGCCCGTTTTGCCGGAGCTTCCCGAGGGGCTTATCACGCGCCCGACTCTTCTCTGGCTGCTTGGCAACGACGGCGGGGTAAGCCAGGAAATCGAGATGAGCTACCTTACCGGCGGGATGAACTGGGTTGCGAACTATGTTGCCATCATCGGCCCGAACGACGACGCGCTCGACCTGTCCGGATGGGTCAGCCTGACGAATACATCCGGGGCGACATATCCCGATGCAACCCTCAAGCTCGTGGCCGGGGATATCCACCGGGTGATGCCCGAAGCCCCGGCGATGCCAATGATGGCCGACGGCGCGAGGATGGCGAAAGAGGAAATGGCATACGGCGGGTTCGAGGAAGAATCGTTCTTCGAATACCACCTCTACACGCTGTCGCGTCCCACCACGCTGAAGGATAACCAGACGAAGCAGATAAGCCTTCTCACGGGGAACGGGGTTCCGGCGAAGAAGCTGTTCCTGTTCGACCCGGGATGGTATTACTACGGCGGCGACACGATCAAAGACAAGTGCAATGTCAAACTCAAGTTCAAGAATTCCGAGGAAAACGGACTCGGCATTCCGCTGCCGAAGGGAACCGTCCGCGTTTACAAGGCGGATTCATCGGGGATGCTCCAGTTCATCGGCGAGGACAATATCGACCATACGCCGAAGGATGAAGAGCTTACGCTGTTCATGGGGGACGCGTTCGATGTCGTCTGCGAGCGCAAGGTCATGGACAGGCGCAAGATTTCCAACACGGTATGGGAATACGACCTCGAAGTCGAAATCAGGAATCACAAGACAGAGGATATCGTCGTGACCGTTGTGGACCATGTCGGCGGCGACTGGGAGCTTCTCAAGACGACCCACGAGATGACGAAGTTCGATGCATCGACGCTGCACTTCCCGGTCGACGTGAAAGCCGACGGCGAAGTGACGCTGAAATACACGGTCCGCCGCAACTGGTAGGCATCACAGTCAGGCAGTTCGTATTCGCCGGGTGATAAACGCCGATTGGCGTTTACACTCGCTCGCAACATCCCTATAATTAGGGGAAACAAACCGCTCCGTCCGACAGCGCCCGCGCGTATCGGTATGGGGTATTGATTGCCCATGCTCTTATGGCTTCTGGACATATTCGACGTTTTATTGCTTGCGTTCATCATCTACCAGGTGCTGTTAATATTCCAGCGCACCCGGGTGACGCAGGTGCTGAGAGGTTTGCTGCTTTTCGCCCTGTTCATACTCATCGCGCATTATTTCGAGCTTCGGGCGTCCCGGTTCATCTTCGACAACCTGATAATCATCATCCCCATCGCGCTGCTGATAATCTTCCAGCCCGAACTCAGGAGCCTCTTCGAGGGGGCTGGGCGTCGGGGGCTCTTCAGCAACATCAAGCGCCTCGCCCGGGAAGATGTGAAGCGCGTTATCGATGACGTCGTCTCCGCGATGGAGAACATGGCCGAAAAACGCATCGGCGCGCTCATAGTCATCGAGAATGAATTTTCCCTGCAGGACTACATCGAAACCGGTGAACAAGAAGATGCGGCCCTGAAACCGGGGATGCTCGAAACTATATTCTACCCGTACACCCCCCTTCACGACGGCGCGGTCATCCTGCGCGGCGACCGTATTGTCGCGGCGCGATGTTTGCTTCCGCTGAGCGAGAACGCCACAATACCCACACACCTCGGCACAAGGCACCGCGCGGCGCTCGGTGTCACGGAGCTTACCGATTCCATAAGCCTCGTCGTAAGCGAGGAGACGGGAAGGCTTTCGCTTTGCTACGGCGGCAAGCTGGCATATAACCTCACCCCGCAGGCGCTTAGGACGCTGCTCAGGTCGATTATTTATCCCGAAGCCAGCTCCGCGTCGGTGCTTCCAACCGAACAGGATAAGAAAAAAGCCGCCATGGAAAAAACCGACGAAACCGTTCCCGTTGAAACGGAAACCGATGCGTCACGGGAATCATCTAAGGGGGGCGAAAGCGAATGACCCGCAACTTCTACCTCAAAGCCGCGGCGCTTGCCATCGCCCTGATAATCTGGCTCTATGTCGCCTCGGGCGACCAGCCGATGGATAAGCTGATCCAGGTTCCGCTCGTGGTTAACGGCCCCCCCGATGACCTGGCCCTCGTGACCACTCTTCCCGACAGGATTGAGTTTTACGTACGCGGCCCGTTGAGCCGTATTCGAAAAATAGAGGACGCCAACGACGAGGGGGTACTGAAAGCGGTTATCGACCTGAGACACGCGCCGAAGGGTGTAAAGAGCTACAGGATAGGTATTTCCGGCGCGAATATCCGATGGCTCGACCACCGGACGATACCTTCCCGCCTTGAAGTCGAATGCGCAAGCGTATCAGAAGCGCTCGTCACGCCGGAGAGGTACCTGGCCAGCGGGCTCGAGCCGGGCTCTTATATCGAGCTCGAATCAGGCCTGCCCGAGACGGTACGCGTGCGGGGCGCGGCGCCGCTTATAGATAACCTGGACAAAGTCGTGTACAAGCTGTCAGAAGACGACCTGGTGGGATTCGGCACCATCAAGGTGACATTCATCCCGTGGGACGCGGAAGGGCGCGAGATAAGCAATCTCACCCTCACCCCGGCGCAGGCCGACCTGAGCGTATCGCTGCATAAATCCGGCGCCGAAAGGGATGTGCCGGTGGTATACAACCTCGTCGGGGCGCCCGCGACCGGCTTCACCGTGACGGATCTCAATATCGACCCACTTCTCATAACGATCTCCGGGTCGCCGGAAGTGTTGAAGGACATAGCAAGGATAGAAACCGAACCTATCGACATCACGGGTCGGACCTCGGATTTCACCATCCCGGACCTCAAGCTGCAATTACCTGATACACAGGTGAAGTTGAGCAGGAGCACGGTGATGCTCGCGGTGAAGATCGCCCATAAGACGTCGCAGCGGAAATTCGAAGGCCTGACGCCGCGATGGGCGGGCGGGCAGGAATTGATATTGCAGTACAGCTCGGAACCGGCTGTAGTCGATGTTACTGTTACGGGGCCGATCGCGGCGGTGGACGCGTTGAAGCGGGAAGACATAACGCCGGTGGTGAATGTCACCGGGTTGTCTGAAGGGGTCTACGAAGATAAACCGGTTACGGTGCAGATATTGATACCGGATATCTCGCTCATCAGGGTGGAACCATCCACTATTTTAGTCCGCGTGCGACAGCGGGCGGAGTTTGAATCCGAAGGAGACGGAGGATAGTTGGCTTTTAACAGCGGATACAGGATGGAACCAAGCCTCAAGCTTTTCGGCACCGATGGCGTGCGGGGGGTCGCCGGACAGGAATTATCGGCCGAAATGACCCTGAGACTCGGCCAGATAACCGCGAGATACCTTGAGGGCAAGGGGCACCCGCGCATCCTTATCGGACGCGACACGCGCGTGTCTGGACAGATGCTTGAAGCCGCCCTCGCGGCGGGATTCATGTCAATGGGGGCCGACGCGCACCTGCTCGGAATCGCCCCCACCCCGGCGGTGGCTTTTCTCGTGAAGCAGAACAAGTTCCCGCTGGGAGCCGTTATAAGCGCGTCGCATAATCCCATCGAGGATAACGGCATAAAATTCTTCGGCCCGGACGGATTCAAACTTCCCGATGCGATAGAGGATGAAATAAGCCGGCGGTATTTCTCCGGCGAACACCAGGCCCCGAAGACCGGGATCGACATCGGGCGCCTCGTCAAGGACACCGGCCTGATGCAGTCCTACCACAAGCACCTTCTTACCGCTCTCCAGGGCGATCTCAAGGGGCTCAAGGTTGTTATTGATTGCGGACATGGCGCGGCATCCTTCGCCGGCCCCAGCGCGTTCACGAGCCTCGGCGCGGAGGTCAACTCACTCAACGCCGATAACCTCGGCGAGCGGATCAACGTGGAATGCGGCTCCACCGCACCCGACAAGGTCGCCGAAGCTGTAGTCAGGGAGAAAGCCGATATCGGCGTGGCATTCGACGGCGATGCCGACCGCGTCATCCTTTCCGATGAAACCGGCGCCATCGTTGACGGCGATTCCGTCATCGCCATGTGGGCGGAATATCTCAAGGCCGCGAACAAGCTTCCCGGTGACGCCGTCGTCGGCACGGTCCTCAGCAACCAGGGGCTGGAAAAGTTCCTCGGCGAGAAGGGCATAAAGCTGGTACGAGCGGATGTCGGCGACAAACACGTGCTTCGTGAAATGGTGAAGGGCGGGTATGTCCTCGGCGGCGAGCAGTCGGGACATGTAATTTTCCTCGAATATAACACCACGGGGGACGGCGTGCTTACGGCACTCCTCGTCGCCCGGCTAATGAGTATCAGGGGCGAGCCGTTGAGCAAGCTCGCCAACCTCTACACGCGCTTCCCGCAGGTCCAGTTGAACCTCGAATGCCGCGATAAATACGGGTGGCAGTCCGATCATGAAACCACCTCAAGACTTCGCGCGCTTGAAGCGAAACTGCGGGAAGAAGACGAAGGGCGCATCCTTATAAGGCCGTCGGGTACCGAGCCAAAAGTGCGCGTGATGGTGGAAAGCCTCACGCCCGAGATCGCCCTGCGCACCGCGGAAGAAGCGATCGAGATATTGCGGCTCTTCGCGAGCCAGCAGGAATCCGGAGGCGAGGTATGAGGCTCGTTACCGCGGAAAGGATGCGCGAGCTTGACAGGATCACCATCGAGGAGCGGAATGTCCCGTCCATCGACCTGATGGAAAATGCCGCCCTCAGCGTTGCGGAGAAAGTACTCAGGGAATCGATACACAAGCCGCTCAGGCGCGGCATTATCATATGCGGCAAAGGGAATAACGGCGGCGATGGGATCGCGGTGGCGCGCCTTCTCGCGAGCGAAGGCCTGTACCTCATGGTAATCCTCCTCGGCAAGGGGAGCGACCTTTCGGGGGATCCCGCGGTCAATTTCGAGCGCCTTCCCCCCGAGGTGCTGCTTACCGAAGTCACGACACCGGAAGGGCTCGAGCGGGCTGTCGCGTCGTTCGACGATGTGGATTTCATAGTCGATGCGGTACTCGGAACCGGCATGACCGGCGAGATAACCGGGCTTCCGCGGAAGGCCATCGAGGTCATCAACTCTATCGACAAGCCGGTGTTCGCGGTCGACATGCCGACCGGAGTCAACACCGATACCGGGGCGATACTGGGCGATGCCGTTAAAGCCGATTTTACCGTAACATTCGGCATGCCGAAGCTCGGGCTGTTCCTGCATCCAGGGGCCGCGCACGCGGGGGAAGTGATTGTCACGGACATCGGGATCCCTGAGGATGTCGTCGACTCCTTCGATTATCCATGCCAGACAATCGATCCCACATGGGCCGCGAGGCAGATAAAACCGAGGCCGAAGGACTCGCACAAGGTCGATTATGGCAGGCTGCTGGTGGTCGCGGGGAAAACCGGCATGCTCGGCGCGGCGCACATGGTATGCGAAGGCGCGTTGCGCGCGGGTGTCGGCCTGGTGACGGCAGCGGTCATTTCGGAAGGATACCCGATACTCGCCACGAAACTTGTTGAAGGCATGACCCGTCCGGTCTCGACCGGGCAGAACGGGACCTTTCATCCCGCCTCGATCGATGACATGCACGATTTGATCGAGTCCGCCGATGCGCTCGCGGTCGGCCCGGGAATGGGCACTGGCGGGGAAGTCGTGGAGTTCCTCAGGCTGCTTTTGGAAAAATACAAGGGACCGGTCGTAATCGACGCCGACGGCATCAAGAACCTGCGCGGCATGGAAGGGCTGTTGAAGAACCGCGAAGTGCCCGGCGTCATCACCCCGCATCCCGGTGAATTCTCCGCGCTTACCGGGATGTCGAAAGAAGAAATCCTTTCGGATTGCATATCGGCGGCATCGGGCCTCGCGAAGAAAAGCATGGCGGCCGTCGCTCTCAAGGGCGCGCGTACAGTCGTCGCCGAGCCCGGCGGACAGGTGCGCGTCAACCTTAACGGAAATCCCGGCATGGCGACAGGCGGTTCGGGCGATGTACTCACCGGGATAATCGCCGGGCTGCTCGCGCAGGGGTATACCCCGTTCAATGCCGCAACGCTCGGCGTGTTCCTTCACGGGCTGTCGGGCGACCTTGCGTGCGCGGAATACGGCGAGATGAGCCTGATCGCTTCAGACCTTATAAGATATCTGCCAAAAGCGTTCACGTGGCTGAAGGAGCTTGATTAGTTATTACATCCGATGGAAACCGCCGGGAGCCGCGAATCCGCCGTGAAAACATATAACCCACGAATTCGTGGGTTATCATTCTTAATATGGCCAGGGATAAAGAAAAAAAGAAGTCAGGTTCGCCCGAATACGTAAACCGCGCCGCGCTTCGAAATTATCACATCGTGGAGCGCGTCGAAGCGGGCATCGCGCTCGAAGGGCATGAGGTGAAGAGCATACGCGAGGGCGGGCTCAACCTGCGCGACGCATTCTGCGAGGTTTCCGGCGGCGAAGCGTGGGTCGTCGATTTGAACATAAGCGCGTATTCGCACACTTCCGACATGGAGGTCGAGCCTTCGCGAAAACGGAGGCTGCTGCTTCACAGGCAGGAAATCAGGAAGCTCGATTCGAAGGTCAAGGAGAGGGGATTCACCATGATACCGCTGAAAATCTATTTCAGGCGGGGCAAGGTCAAGATCGAGATCGGCCTGTGCAGGGGGAAGAAGCTGTTCGACAGGAAGCAGGATGTCGCGGACCGCGATGCGAAGCGCGCGATGGAGCGGGAAGCCAAGGATGGGGATAAATATTGATACCGGGAACCCGCATTCGCATCGGCCTGGTACAAAGCCATGAGTAGACTCAACATCGGTGATGCCGTTGCCGCCGCGCTGTTCGGCGCTATTTTCGCGGGCATAGCATCGGCCACATGCTTCATGTGGATAGTTCCCCTCATCATTCTCATCCTCGGTAAATCGAGAGCCGTCCCGCCCAAAGCCATCGCGCCGCCCTATGTCTGGCTTCTCGCGGCAGTACTCGGCGGCACCGGCGCGGGCGCCGCATCGGTCGTGAGTTTAGATTTCGCGCCCCTGTTCGGGGCTCTCAGCGTGATTCTGGCATCGATGATGGTGGCGATTTATCTTCGCGCAATGGGAAGCCGTCACGCGAGGACCGAATTCAAGATGAAGAATAAATATGCCTACACCGCGAGAAAACCCGGCAAACCCATCAAGCCGATGAGCCTCGTGGACGACGCGGAATACCATAAAATTTTCGCGACGTCGGGGTTTTACGTGTATTCAATCGCGCTCACCGATGCCGACGGCGTGACGCGCGTCAACAATTATCTCGATGATGAGAAATTCGAGCGCGACCGCGAACGGCTCATCGATGAAACCAATTGCCTTGCACTGGATTTGGTCATCGCGGTCAGGCAGGGCGAGAACACGCTTCACAGTGTGAGATTGGACAACGAGTGGACGGCAATCCTTTTCGGCGCGATGCCGGAGCTTCCCGAAAACGCGCGCGCGTGGTGGAAAGAGTGGATTCGTCCGGCATTCAGCCCCGGCGCGCCGGTGGAAATAGTCAGCTATTACGTGCTCGAAAATATCGACGCAATCGAGAGGGCATATCCGGAGCTGGTATCCGGCGGGACGAGCATTAAATCAAACATAGACGGTATCAGGTATATGGCTGAGGTGGCGTCATCACCGATGATGCTGATGACCCGCGAGTTGTTCGAGGAATATGCCGACGACTTCGCCGGGAAAAAACGGCGCGAGGCCGTCTACGAGGACAACGTCGCCACTATCAAGCGAAAGGAATGACCGGTACACTGCCGGTTCCGCGCCTATGCGGTTCCCGGTTATCAGCCCGGTAAAATTTCAACGAGCTCGATTTCGAACGTAAGGTCCTTCCCCGCGAGCGGGTGGTTGGCATCGAGCGTAACGTTCTCATCATCAAACTCGATTATTGTAAGTATCATCGGCGGCGCCCCGGGACTCGATACCTGCAGATGCTTGCCGACCTCGATCTCGATACCGTCCGGCAGCATTGATTTCTCCACGACCTGGAGCATATTATCCCGGTACGGCCCGTAAGCCTGGTCGGAGGTTATGGTTACGGTTTTTGTCGCACCGACTTCCATATCCATCACCGCGGCCTCGAATCCCGGGATCACCATGCATTGTCCAAGCGTGAAAACGAGGGGGTCCCTTCCCTCTGAGGAATCGAAAGTCGAGCCGTCGTCGAGCTTGCCCGTATAATGCACCTTTACGGTGTCGCCGGCTTTTGCGTTTGCCATTTCTCTTCTCCTTTGCTTCCTGCCCCGGGAGCCCGATGGAATCCCGGTAGAAGCCTGCATGAACCGAAAAGAGAATCGGCAGCAATAAAACACGCCAGGCAGCTACCTCTCGACAACCGGGCAAAAACGAACTCAAAAAAAATACAAGGCACAAACTAACATATATTGCTGGGCGTGGCAACCCCGATGAAACCTTACGCCATCGCTTCCTTGCGCTTCTTCTCGGGATATTTTTCAATCGCATATCGCAACGAAGTACGCGGCATCTTATCCTTATGCTTCATCACATACGCGAATACTTCATCGGGAAAACGTTCCGCCGCTTCCTTCAACATCCAGCCGTATCCCTTTTGAACGAGGTCCTCTCCATCCATCAACAATATATCCGCCGTCTTGAACACATCATCGAGGAGTATACCGTTCTTGACGGGTACGATAAGGCTCACCGCCGACGCCCGGCGCATCCACATATTCTTCGACTTCGCCCACTTCCGCGCCTTCGATGACAGCGCCGGGTAGCGCAGGATGAGCCGCCCCGTCGCGCCGCACAGGTGATCGCACGCGCCCCAGTCGCCGACATATTTTTCATGCCATCGCTCGAACCGCTTGAAATCCGTCTGCTCGTATTGTTTTTCCATCTTGATCGCCCACTCGAACGCGAAGAACCGCCCATAGCGCATCCCCGAAGAGAGCAGCTCGTCGCAGACATCGAGCACCTCGTCCTTCGGCATGCTTTTCACTTCCTTGAAACAGGCGTTGGATATTTTTCTCAACATTGCGGTCTTTATCCCGAACCTCTCCTTCGGCGGCAGCTTGAAGAACCGCGAATAGTCGAGTCGGTTCTCCGGCTTGTCAACCTTGGCGATTTCAGCTTTGATGGTTTTGATTATCGATGGATGCATGGTGTACCTCGGGGGATGTTTTATCATAATCAGGTCCCTAAAGACAAGAATGGTTATCTTATGATCTTATGTGCTGTGCTACGATGTCCTGGCTGCCTGAACCTCCAAGCGTTACCGGGAATCTTGAATTATGTGATATAATGCTTCTTGAATGGGGTGAAGCATGCGAAGCAAGTTCATAATTATTGTGGCAGTCTGTTTGTTTTCAAGCAGCATAATAGCGGGTTGTCAGGGCCATAATTCATCGAATCCATTGTTACCCTTGCCCGAACATTCAAGCACGGCGAGCTTTGATTCCGGCAATCACCTGATGTGGGGCCTCTACCAGTTTTACGGCGACATGCTCCAGGGAACCGTTGAAGTCATCCCGCTCCGCGGCGTTGATATTCACCTGAACACCCTCGCCTTTCTCGAGCCTCCCCCCATGCAATACCTCTGGGTCGACGGGCCGATAAAGATCAACGGCACGCAACTCGACCTGACCATCGCCCTGAAACATCCATTCTACGGCCATAATGAATACACCGGCTTCGATGTCAAGGGCATCATGATAGCCAACGGCCACCAGGCGAACTATCTATCCACTCAAATCAACATGGCGTCCAAGGATGAAATAAGGCTCATCAACGCCGATGGCTACACCCGCTGGTGGGCTCCCGTTTACTTCGAAAATCATTCCGCGATGCCGGTGAAAAATTACACCGACGGATTGCTCGGTACTCCCAATTCCGAGGCTCAATTCCTTGCTTCGATAAATCCATACAAATATTTCTGTGACGATCTCGGCCCGGATGACGATGTATCGCAGATGGATCTCTCGAAACGCGGAATGTTCACGAGTACCAAGGTAAATAAGCGACGATATCTTATCAATGTGCCCACGGACGAGTTCGTTTTCAATTACGCGGTGGATGCATCGTGGGCTCAGCCGAGCACCATGCCGGTGGTCAATCTGCCCGACGATTTCCCGCTCTCCGCGAACCAGTTGGAGGGGTTCCACATCGATGTCGAGCAGGTTTCGAATACTATTTACTACGACGGCGAATACGGCGGTGGAGGCTTGTCGCTGAATATCACCGTGTACCAGTGGAGACCCGCCTCGACCATCAGGAGGGTGTTCTTCGAGGGAGCAACCGTCATAGCGCCCCACGACAGCCTTGCCCCGATAGCCGAGGGCAGCGGATGGGCGAAATATAATGTACACACATCATTCGCCGCACCGATATCGACCGATCCGATCGACTTGATAATCGGCGTCGAATCGAACATAGATATAGCTGACCTTGAAACGTATGAGCTCAAGCCGACCGTCTTCATCGACTACGAAGTCACCGTGGGAACATCCGCTCCTCCCGGAACACCAGGAACGCTGAAAGGAATACGGATGAATCCCATCGAGCCAAATCCGCTTCCCGTTGACTACCCGAAGCCTGAGGTTCGTGACTGGCACCAGGTTTTAGAATACGAGGATTGCAATTATTATGAATCGGTTGACGGCGGCAAGACCTGGCAATTTTATCCCGATGCTTTTCTTCCCGAAGCGGCTGATA
Organism: uncultured Planctomycetota bacterium; assembly: GCA_964608735.1. Classification (GTDB taxonomy): domain Bacteria; phylum JAJVIF01; class JAJVIF01; order JAPKYR01; family CAZSPL01; genus CAZSPL01. The sequence continues at coordinate 12,812 of CAZSPL010000069.1, forward strand.
AGAATTGCCGCTCAATTGACATCGGCTTTGACCACAGGTTGTATTTCCTTTTCTCTGGTGACTTGCTCGCGATTGAATCGGCTCCCGGAAGCCATGAATTCTCATTTTGTGACCTCTCTGATGATCCGGTAGTCAACGCTTTAAATGATGATGGCGCGAACAAGGTTCTTTGTGGTCCCGATGGGATCATTTACCTGTTCGAGCTTCATGATAAGACCATTAAAATGGTGTTCTCGGCAGACGGGGGGAAATTCTACGGTCCGTACAAGATAATAGATGATTGCGATACAATATATTATAAGTGCCCATTTTGGCTTGAGATAGCTATTGATAATACTTTATTCTGTGCTTATCAAGACACAAGTGGTGATTATGTTTTGAAGCGCGGGAGTATCGGAGAAGGCATGCTGGAACCAACATTTCTTCCCACAGAATATCTACATGGCGGCGAAATAGGCTATCCATATCATGAGGGTTTCCACCTTTCCAATGATATGCACCGTGTTCTAATCTGTGTCAGGCACGGCCCGGATGATTTTCCTGATATGCCAGATGGTAATTGGGGGGGAGTGAATTATTCACTCAGCTATAACTGGGGTGAGAGCTTCCCTAAGTTTTCCACCAGTTCAAGGACTTGCGGCTTCAGGCTCTGGGATATTGAACTCTGGCATTACTTCAGTACCCTTCTGCCTGATAATGGAATGATCTCTTTGAGCCGCTCGAGAGCGCTTGACAAACCATGGTGGGATATCATACCAGTTGATATTCGATATATGCTCTCGTACTCACCGGATGGGACTGAATGGTCACATACGTACCTTGAAGCATATAACGGGGATGAATTAGATATGCACGCTACCGGCTGGACCAACGGTTTCTCCCAGGTGAGAGGAGACTATCTGATCACGGCTGATTATTCTTGGTATTAACCCTCTGAGAATCGGTGCCTACCAAGTTTCACCGGCAGTATAGTAATCAGTATTGTAGTAGAAATCGATTGCCTCCGTGACCTTGGGTTGAATGAATCCGCCAGTTGAAGTCAGCCTCCTCACGTAAACGTCCATACGATTACCACTAGAATCATAATCCGCTTCAATGATGTAGATATCTCCAGGGGAATCGCCATGGGAAGAATAAACTATAGCCGCTTCGGTATTACCGAAAGGATAAGCTCCATATCCGCCTTCTATAATCTCTTCATGATGATCTTCATCATCGGGATCTCGAATCAGGTTGTTATTGACAACGATGGATGGTATACCGGCATGCGGTGACCAGCCCTTGGTTAGGTTCGTATCACCGTATATATCATTGTTTGGACCAAGACGCCAAAACAATCCGGCGAATATTCCTGTTTCGTTGTCAATGCCGCTCTGACAACTCGCTAATGAGAAACCGCCATGCTCAAGATCGGCGCCGAGTACATTATACTGCCCCTGCTCGTCATATTCGTACATCATCCATGAATCATTATCAGGTAGCACGTTTGTTGAGCCCTGCACAAGCCACGGTGATATCGGCTTACTTCGAATAAAGAATGGTTCATTTTCAGGCACGAAGCCCGGCTCCAGATCAATTGATTTCCTAAGGTTTACTAAGTATTCAGGATTGATCCTTGTGCCATACATCTGCATCCCACCATATCCCTCAGCAATATATGTTACCCAGACTCCTGTAGGTGATATTGCCGCCGTTGTATAATGGGCTTCGATACCAGTATGCGCTGAACCGATCCACCAATCCGGGTAATCGCCATAATGGGCATTGTAATGACCATAGTGCAGATAATTAGCCTCATACCTGAGGTTTGCTCCATTTTCAGGGCCCATGGGCTCGGTTTTCCAGGCAAAAGGATAATGCTTCTTTAATGTGATACCCCAATATGAATGCTGGAGAGTTTTTTCCATATCATTTACAGCAGTAATAGCTAAATCTACAACACCAATCTCTGTTGGCCTGAACGGAAACTGACAGCAATTGACTGCGTAGTTTTGAATTGGAGAAACGACATAATACACAATGCAGTGCTCTACCGGGACAGGACACTGATCCCATCCCCCATATGCGTAGTAAACGTCTTGCGGATAAATCGGCCCCGAAACATCGGCATGACCACAATCATCATTGCCGTCGGTAGCCCAGCCCCATTGCTGCGGCAGCAAAGGATTATCTTCGTCGCCAAAATCGTTCATTATATACGAATAATCAGGTGCAGTTGGGTTGGTTAATGTCCATTCAGTTCGGAATATTACTTTTCTTCCACAAGGGCTGATTGCAGGATCAAAACAACGAAGTATCTCTCTCGGGTCGGCATAATAAGCTGGCTTTCCTGGCGGTGGCTGCAAATCGCTATTCCAACGTATTGTACCGGGAGGTTTATCTGCGCCATCGCAATTACCTCGAAATGGATTCCATAGATAAATATAATCCCGGTAAGGATTACTACTAATATCAAACGGTGTATGAACTATAGGCACATCTCCCTCATCATCAATTTCAAGTGTTTTAATCCGCATTTCACCAGATGTTCCAAAAACGAATTTTAGTGGATTCTGTCTATCATACGAAAAGCCATGCTTTGCCACGTCGTAAAGAGCCGGATTAATCCCGAGGGAAAATAGTGGAACCCGCTTCATCTCCTTAGTCATAGAGTTGATTATAACCAGGTCGCCGCCTTGTAGAGCCGTGACAAAGTGATAGCCTTCGTTGAACCCATTCACAAGATCCTTTTTTACGTAAGCGAAATCTATAATCTGGCTATATCGGTAATCCTCGGGCGGTGTCGCTGGTTCTACTATTAAGCGTATTGGATAAATTCCAGAATGATTACCCGCTGGTATGAATTGGGAAGTAAGTTGATAATCGTTATTACCATTAGGATTGAGATCACTATAACCCTCGAGATAAACATGATAGTTGGGGCTTCCTTGATGATATACATGTACGATTAGATCTGCGAAACACCTTGCTTTAACCGGATCAAAGTTCCAGTACGGATCTCCCTTTGTTGTCGTAGTATAAATGTCAGATGTAAATGGACTATTCCTGTCACATTTTATTTCAACAGTCTCGATTTTAACAGGCTCAGTAGTGTTAGGATCGGTTTCGGCCATTATAACCACAAACCATGATACAGGCCAGCAAGCTTTTTCAGGGAAGTATACCTCGATGTCGATGCCCGGAACTGCCTCATTTGCGGCTATGGTATTAATAGTGTCAAAATTATGAGTATCTAATGCAAGGTTCTTGAACGGGAAATCCCCGTCAAGAACCGCCCAGGGCACCTCAAGCGTCAGCCGAACTAATGCATCCGGATCGACCATTTTATAAGGGCCGCCCTGGTCGGCTGGAATTAGCACTGCCCGAGGATTATAGATAGGAAATCCAGAAGTGTTCGGGAACTCGTGAATGCGGAATTTTATCATGTGATCATTATGCACTACAGACATCGCCCCGCCTTCAACTGGTATATACGAAAAAGAGCCAGTGTCTATAGCATAATGGCAAGAATAATTGTATCTCTCATCATACTCAAGCAGGGAGAATGCGGGAGGCGGATCAAATGCGCTGATTCCTCCATCCCATTGCTCTGAGAGCGCAATGTATTCGTCGCAAAAGCGTATCTGGGCAATAGATCCCGAGTAGGGATCATCTAATTCGATTCGATAGACACCCAGCACCGGCATATCTGAATCCGTAAACTGGATAACTTCATCGGGAGTTCTGCCGAGCCTGAGGTTCCCCCCATCGCCTCCTGGAGC
>CAZSPL010000070.1:0-16163 GCA_964608735.1 uncultured Planctomycetota bacterium
TGATACACGCATTTGATGTCACTTCCTTGAATTTCTTCTCATGGTGTTTAGATACAGATAACAGGCCGGGTAATATATGCACCCGGTTTCAAGCCTGTACAATTATCTCGGGCCTGATGACCCCGGCCCGGATATGGGTCTTTCCGTTTATATAGACAGGCTTGCCGTTGTTCTGCTCAAAGAATTTGAACATGTCATCATTCATCGGATTTTCCCCGAAACCTTCGGTGATGATGATCGGGAAGGGCAGTTCCTCATGGCCGGTTGCCGTGATTGAAAATTCCTTTCCGAGAAAATCACTGAGCTCGAGATGATCCGCGCCGCCGGTGATGATCCCTGCCGCGCCAACTTCTTTCGCTCGCAGCAGGGCATCTATACCAATGAACGAGCCGCTCACAAGGATTTTGCCCTGTTGGTACCTTGAGATACCGTCTGCCCGGATTTGGGTTTCATTCGATTTCGCCGCCACATGAAGCTCGCCCGATGATTCACCACCGAGGCCGCATATTCCGAAAACCCGGATGCCGCGGCTTTCTATCGTTATCGATGTCCCCTGTACTCTCGAGATCACGCCATGAAATCCAGCCTTGATTTCGACCGTCCTGAACCTTCGGGAAATATAGACCCGTCCTTTCTTAAGATCGATCTCGGTTATCAAGCCGGCAAGAGGTGCTTTGGCACTTGAGGTTGGTGTTGACCCAGCCGGCTTCACAAGGTTCTGACCCTTTTCAACAAAGTCATCGAGCTTGACCTTCAGCATCCGCCCGAGACGTCTTCCCTTGAGCCCGGTAATCTCGAAGATATCGGCCCACACATCTTTCTGTGCGTAATCGATAAATTCGTTCATGATGATGTTACCGCTCTGGGGGATGATCTCCTCGACAGTTCCCTCGATAGGACTCTTGTAGAATTCCGTTTCAGGATATTTCACTTTCCTGCGTCCGGGAGTGAATTCCGGGGCCCCGGGGTCGCGCCGGAACGTTACGATTGGAGTTCCGTATGTAACATTGTCTCCGGGTTTGATGTGCCATTCGGGGATGTAGTTGTCCGGCAGCCCTCCCGTAAGAACCGAGAACGCTGAAAGGAAGAACTGACGCGGCATAGGGAGGATATACTTCCCGATAACGGTGTCAGGTTCGATCCGCCGGCCTTCTTCAACGAGAATCTTCGAGGTTAGTGGAAGCGTTCTCGATTTGATTATCGTTTCAGGTTTAAGATTCATGCCCACCCCCTGAGAATGCATCACGCCATTCACCTGTTCGCGCGCGACGGATATCCTCATCATCACCAAAATCAACAGGCCTGCCCCGCGCATCGAGGATAATACCCAGATGTCCGCCTTCCACTTCGGTGTTAATGCTTTTCCCGGGGCCGTGGCCTGCATCAATGCCTTTTGCCGGTTTGATTTCAATCTGCGTTGACCGGCCTTCGGGCAGAGGTATGATCCTGATTTCATGTGGAAGCAGCTCGATTGTGCGTGCGGGGCTCATGTGAGGGAAATTGATGGTTGCTACACGGGAGTTTGCTTTTTGTTGCCCCTTGAATCCAACGCATGTGCCAAGCGGAATATAGCATTCCCGCTGGAAACAATCATAGGCCGCATCCTCGGATATCCCGAGCATAAGTCCGAGATGCGGGCTCATGAATACTGAATCGACGGCTATCGTCGTAATTCCCACCGGTTGGATTGCATCGATGAGCATCCGCGCCGCCTGCCATCGTTCGGGAGCCATGGACAGCACGCCACCGGAACCGAAAACCAGGTCGATATTATCGATATTGAGATATTGCTTCTCCGAGAAGCCCCTATATTTTTGAAGCGAGCGCTTATGGCTTCCCAGCCCTTCAAGGGTGGTTTGAGTAACTTTGGATGTATACTCGAGATGATGTTCAAATGCCAGGCGCAGGGCTTCACGGGCGAGGGCTTGTTCGATTTCAAGGTCGGTATCAGAACCCGGAAGCCTTGTAGGGTTGATGCATTTGTTAAGAATCCTGTTTCGTAGTTCGTTTTCCGGGATGTCCGCCCACAGCCATCTCGCGATGTTCTCCACACCGGCTTCGAGAAGGACGTTGCTCGCGGAGTAAGACATCCCGAGGTTGGCGCTGACGGTTCGCATGTAATCTCCCTCGAAATGGGAGAACACATCGGTGGTCGCCCCGCCGATATCGAACATCAGCACATTGGCAGACCGCTTGCGTGAGATAAGCTCGAGAACGCTTTCAACCGCGGTCGGAGTCGGGAGCACTTTTCCGTCAGCCCATTCGAGAACCTTGGGATATCCGGGAGCACGAGCCATTACGTTGCGGATAAAAAGCTCGTGGATGGCATCCCGGGTTGGACCAATATTTTCTTCGGTGAATGACGGGCGAAGGTTCGGTACTATTTGCAGATCGACATCATCGCGGAGCAATCCTTCGATCACTCGCCGTGCACCGACATTGCCCGCGTAAACGACCGGCATCTTTGCGTCAGCCATGAATTTGGGTTGCAGCCCGGCGGATTTCAGTAAGAATGCATTCTTCACGACATTGAGCACGTCGCCGCCATCTATTCCGCCCGAAATCAGGACCATATCGGGACGGAGTCCCTCGATATCGAGGGTTTTCTGATACGCGGTACGGCCGTCATCCGTGGCGAGGACATCGAGTATCACGCCCCCGGCAATTGATGCCGCCTTGTATGCGGTCTTGGCGGTAATATGTTTTGAGATCCCGGTGACAAGCATCTGCAGTCCGCCACCGGCGCTCGATGTCGCGAAAAATGCATCGATTGTCATACCGATAGCGAGCTTACCGTTGTCGGTGAGTTCCAGCCCGAGAGATTTGCCTAGCTCGTTCGCGGAATTCAGAAGGCCGATGGTGACATCATCGTGTGGCGCTTCCACCGTTGTCGGCGATGCTTTGTGGCCTTTGAGGATGTAGCCGCCATCCACAAGCTCGAAGTACATAGCCTTGGTGGTGGTACTTCCGATATCGGTTATGAGTAGTCGGCGTGGCAGATCCATAAACTGTCTCGATACTCTGTATTTAAAGCAAACACATTCTATCAGGGGTTGCCTGAACTACAAAAAAAAAGCCCCGGCGCCCGGGGCTGAAATTTCTCGATCAACTCTCTATTCAGGCAGCCAGGTCAGCGGGTCGGGACCCGTGTATGCTCCCATTTCATCAGCGGGAGAGCCGGGCGTAACGCGGTAATCGTCGAGCGCCGGATTGATGAACTGCGGGTTGGATGTGATGAATCCAACGCCTTCGACGACTTCATAGATGTCGTAAAACGCATTGCCCACATCATACGCGCAGGAATAATCGACCGGCAACTCGGCGCTCCAGTGTCCGAGGAATGCCCATCTCCAGCTTTGCATGCCGCCAGTGGTATTCAAATCGGTGATGATATGGTAGCGGTGAACCACGCCTGACGGGTCGGTATTCCAGTCGCCGACTTCCATCGCGTAAATCCACGACGGCCCGGTGAGGCCGGAAATCGTGTTGTGCTCGATGGTGACGCCGGCGGAGTTGTCGCAGTCGATGCCCCATGTCCATCCGCCCGTGTGTTTGTTGACGATATCAAAAATCAGATTGTTTCTTATGGTTCCGCCTTCCACTGAATTGCAGGACATCGCCCTGACCCATTCCGTATCATCGACCGTATTTTCGTGTGTGATGTGGCCGATGACATTCCTCGCGACGAGGAGATCGGGATGCGGGCCGGACGATGTGTTGCCGTTTACGCCGATCACGTTGAACACCGACGGGCCGGTGAAAGTGATGTTCAGCAGCACGCAATCAACGACCTGGATATCCGTGCCCGCGGCATAGATGAAGCCTGTATCCGGCTTGTGATAGCCGTCGACGCGCACATCGCTGATGATATTATCGGTGCCGCTCCAGCTTCCGATGTAGATTCCCATCGAACATGTCAGCCCGCCGGGATTGTCGACGAACTCGATGTCGTCGATGACTTGATACGACCCGCTCGCATAGAATCCGCGCATGTCGGTCATCGGCTTGACGCGGAAATGTGTGATGGTCGTGTTGTCGGCGTTGGTGCCGAGGATGACGAGGTCCTGCACGGAGCCTTCGGGGCTTTCTATCAGCGGGGCGGGGGTCGAGTAGCCTTCGATGATGACATTCCCGAGCTCGACATAGACTTCTTCGTCGTAGATGCCGTCCTTCACCATTATGTGGCTCGCTTCGGGATATGTCTCATCGGCGGCATCGAGGCCCATTGCAATCGTCGGGAAGGGATTGTCGAATGTTCCGAAATACGGTTCGACCGCATCGTCGTCGACCCAGATATAGTCATCCTGTACGCCGACGTTTATCACAATCAGTTCATCGAGCGTATCGGTCTCGGCTTCGTCATCGGTGACGCGCACATCGATATAGTAGATTCCCGCATCGCTGAAAATTTTATCGGGAGCTTCATCGGTGCCCGAATCGTATGAATCGCCGTAGAAGCCGTCGTTATCGAAGTCCCATTCATAGCTGACGATATTTCCACCGTCGGGGTCGTATGAATCTCCCGCGTAGAAGCTGATTGCCTCGCCGGGATTGTAAGGTAGCTCGGAGATGCACTCAGCTATCGCCACCGGTGGGAATGTGCCGGATGTGCTGACTTCGGCAGTGTATATGAAATACGCGGATATCGGTTCGCCGGGAAGAAGCCCCTGGTAGCCGGTGTTTTCGGATTTGGCTGTGATTAGAATGTCTATCGAATTCGGTCCCGGGGTCGCCGACGGTATCTCGACATCGTAATACGCCGACCACTGGCTGACCGCCCCCGCTGTAATCGGCCCGACGGGGTCGAAGTTTCCGGGAGATTCAAGGTAGAGCTCGTTGATTTCGGCGCTGTAGTGGTCCCAGATTTCGACATCGAGACTGAGGGTGCCTCCGCTGCCGGAGCCGTTGTTCCACAAAGTATTGGATTGCTCGGTAACATTGATATTCCATGCCTCGATGCGGTTGGCTTCGGCGGCGAAGTCACCGGGCACGTCATAGGGCGGCGTCCCGGTGGGGAATTTCCAACTCGCATCGACAGCGTAGTTGAATACAAGACCGTCCGAGCCGAGTTCGATGGTATAGTGCCGCGTATTTTCCTGGCCCGCAGAGAACACGCATCGCGAGCTTATATCAATATTGCCGAGGGGCATGTCGGGCTCGGTCAGGTCGTCGCAGAAGAATTTGTATGCATTCAGCGTGGAGTTGAAATCGGCTTCGGAATCGGGATATCCGAGCAGGCCGTCCTTGTATCCGAGCATCGTGTCGGCATGTGGAAACTCCGCGGGATTCCACCAGCGCGTGAAACCGTCGGGATTAAGCAGGCGCGTGTCGCCATCGCCGGCCATACGCAGCGCGGGGTCGGTGAACCCGGTGACCGAACCGTTCGAGATGAGGATGCCGCAGACATCGAAGCCGGTGTACTGGTTCAGCCCGAGGAACGGATGCCGCAGGACGACATCCACGTCGATGACATTCCCGCTGAAGTGCAGGTTTTCCACGGTTAGATAGAGATAGGGCGGGGGTTCGAGGAAATGCAGCGCGTTGAGATGCATCTCGCCCATCCTGAGCGGGACGGCATCGAGCGATTCATTCCCCGGGTCAGCGGTGAATTGCCATAGTCCCAGCGGCATGTGGCCCGATTCGACGATGCGCGGCGATTCATTTACCGCCGTTTCGACGGGACTGACTGAGCCGCCGGAGCATCCGAACGCGGCGAGCAAAATCGCGACCGCGAAGATGGTATAAAGTTTTTTCATTTCCAGGCTCCTCATAAGAAGACTTCCCCTGCTTTTCTATTCAGGCAGCCACGTGAGCGGGTCGCTTCCGCCATAGGCTCCCCTGTCAGTGTAGTCATGCGCCGTTCCCGAACAAGGCGAGCCGCTCGACACGCGGTAGTCGTCATTCGGCTTGTCGAGGAACTGCGGACTCGATGCAACGAATCCAACGCCCTGCACGACCTCGTTATAGAACGGATTCCCGACATTGTACGCGCACGAGTAATCGACCGGCAGTGTGTAGGCGGAGTCGAAGTTTCCGAGATACGCCCATCGCCAGTTCATCGTACCCGCCGTCAGGTCGGTAATGATGTGGTCGCGGTGGGTTGTTGTTGAGGGGTCGGCATAGTAGTCGGTTGTCTCGAATGCATATATCCATGCGGGACCCGAAATCGAGGACAGTGTGTTGTGCTCGAAGGTCGAGCCGACGCACCGGTAGCAATCGATACCCCATGTCCATCCGCCCGTGTGTTTGTTGACGATATCGAAAATGAGGTTGTTCCTGAATGTCGCGCCGCCGAAATAATCGAGGGCTATCACATTGCACCACTCGGTATCGCTGATTGTCGCGGCGTGGGTGATATGCCCGGCGACGTTCTTCGCGACGAGCAGGTTCGGCGAATTACTCCCGTAATTCGAGTTGATGTAGAACACATTGAGATCCGACGGGGCGTCGAATAAAAGGTTGAGCACCACATTGTTGGTTATCGTGTTATATGCCCCGCTTGCGCGGATGAATCCCGAGCCGCTCTTGTGGTATCCATCGCACCTGACATTGTTCACGGTCGCGCCGGTCGTCCCCGAAGCGGAAACGTATACGCCGTAGGAACATGTCGGCCCGCCGGGATTGTCGATGAACTCAATATCATCCACGACATTTCCGCCGCCCGATGAGTAGATGGCATATTGCGTCGTCATCGGTTTGACTCGGAAATGCTTGAGCACGGTGCTGGAGCCGGACATGGAGACCATGCTGCTTGTTGAGCCGCCGGGGCTTTGAATCAGCGGCGCGGTATCGGAGTATCCCTCGACAGTAACGTTCGACGGGATGGAGATATTTTCAGTGTATGTGCCTGCCTTGACGAGGACCCATCCCGAGCCGGGGCAGTCGGTGTTGAGGTTGTTGATGCCGTCCTGTATCGTCGGCCACGGATGGTCGAACGAGCCGTCATACGGCGTGACCGCATCGTCATCGACCCACGTAGGCCCGCCGACGGCGAGCGGAAGCGGCTCATCGAGCGTATCGGTGTCGCTCTCGTCGTCGGTGACGCGCACATCGACATCGAATGTGCCTGCGTAGTTGAATTTAAGCGTCGGGTTGACATCGGTGCCGGAATCGTATGCGTCGCCGTATGTGCCGTCGCCGTCGAAGTCCCACTCGTAGCTGACGATACTTCCGCCGTCGGGGTCATATGAGGCGGAGGCGTCGAACTCTATATCGTCCCCGGGACACCATGGCTCCGATGTGACAATCTCCGCCGCCGCGACGGGCGGCATATCGCCGCTGCCGCCGACCATGGCTGTATATGTGAAGTATGCTGAAACCGGTTCGCCGGGGATGTGCCCGTCGTAGCCGACCGAATCGCTTTCGGCTATTACCAGGAGCTCGATTGAATTCGCGCCGGGCGTCGCGGATGTGGTTTCGAAATGATAATACGCCGTATATTCATCGATGATTTCGCCGGGTATCGGCCCGAGGGGCGCGAAATTTCCCGGCGATTCGACATAGAGCATATTCGCGACAGGATTGAAGTGGTCATAGAGATCGATGTCGAGGCTGAGTCCGCCTCCGCTCGATGACCCGTCGTTCCAGAGGGTGTTGCTGATTTCCGTGACATCGATATTCCACGCTTCGGGCCTGTTGGCCAAAAGCTCGAAATCATCAGGGGCGGTATACGGTGGGTCACCGGTGGGGAATACCCAGTTGGCATCGACCGCATAGTTAAACACGAGCCCGTCATCGCCAAGCTCGATGGTATAGTGCCTTATGTTCTTCTGTCCCGCCGAGAAGACGCATCGCGACGACGATGGCACATTGCTCACCGCTTCGTCGGGATCGTTCAACTCGTCGCAGAAAAACTTGTATGCATTCAATGTGGAGTTGAAATTCGCTATTGAATCGGGCGTCCCGAGCAGGCCGTCCTTGTATCCGAACATCGTGCCGTTATGGGGGAATTCCGCGGGGTTCCACCAGCGCGTGTAGCCGTCGGGATTCAGCAGGCGCGTGTCGCCCGCCCCGGCCATACGCAGCGCTGAGTCGGAGAAACCGGTGACCGAGCCGTTCGTGATGAGCAATCCGCATACATCGAAACCGGTAAATTCGGTCAGGCCGAGGAACGGGTGCCTTAGTCCGATGTCGGCCTCTATGATATTCCCGTTGAATTCAAGTGATTCGAGGGTAAGGTTGACAAGGGCGGGAGGTTCGAGGAACGGAAGCGCATTGAGATGCATGGATGGTGAGCGTAACTGGACGACGTCCAGATTTTGTGCCGCGGGGTCGGCGACGAATTGCCACAGTCCCCAGAACTGGTGCGATGCGGCGGAGCTTCCCTCGATCGCCGCGACCGGTTCAGGTGCGACGGTGTTGCCGCCGTTTCCGGAACATCCGGCAAACAGCAGCGCAAGAATAATCAATGCTATCGTCAGGTAGCGCATAATGAACCTCCGGAAATAGGTTATGCATATCCTTAGATTTAGATGCGGCAAGCTATTTAGATGATAAGAGAGCGGGAATAACCCCGGCTTCTCCCCGCGAACGGGAGGGCGTTTCATTGGCAGCGAGGGGAAAATGACGCTTCCGGGACAGCACTATCCCTGGAAGACAAAGACCGATGATGATACGCTCATGTCGGGAACGTAAATCTTGTGCGTGTACGGGTTGCACGAGATGATACGCGGGTCAGGCCCGGCGGGAACATCATGCAGCAGCGAGAGCGTGTTCGCGTCATAGACCATTATGTGCCCTGGAACGCCGACATAGATGGCGCATCCCATGTGATCGATGCCGCCGACTTCGCCGGCTCCGGCCGAGATGGTCTGGATATACGTATATGTCGACACATCCCACACTTCAACATTTCCCGGCGTGCCGGTGCCGATATAGAGCTGGTCGAGGAACGGGTCGTAATCGATGTCGGACATGGTCGGGAAAGCCGAGTCCAGCGTCTGGAAAGAGGCAATCTTGGTCCAATCCTCTACGTTCCACACATCGACCGTCGGGCCCGGCCCTCCCGAGCCGCGGCCGTAAACGAACAGCCTGTGCCCGTCGTAATCGGCTTCGAGCGATGAGGGGAATTCAACGGTCTGGTACTCGTCATATGTCGGCGACGAATCGGTATAGTCCCATGTGATGAGCCTTCCGTAGGGCGTGGTTGCGGTATCGCATGCAACGGCTATTTCAAGGTCCGCGAACATCTCGGCGTCATACATGAATGCCACGCCGCCGGCGCCGGGATCATAGGGCGGGTTGAATACGACCGAATCCTCGGTGTCGACATCCCACATATCGATACGTATCGGCCCCATCATCTCGAATCCGAGTATATCAGGCGCGAGAATCTTGCGTGCGTCGGGATTGAAGCAGAACATGCCGGGCATGCCGAAGAACATATCGCCGGACTTTTCAAATATCTTGGTGGCGTTTTCATCGTCGTCGATTTTATAGAAACCGAAATCTTTGACGGGTGATGCCTGCGTGCAATCGACCCATGCGGTATTGTTGGTCGGATCGACTTTCGAGCAATATGGCGAATGGAATGTGTCGATTATGTTCATTATCAATGTCGGCGCGGAAATGGCTTCGATTTCGATTTCGAGCGGGTCGTCGAGTGTATCCGAAGAGCCCTCGTCGTCCCATACACGGAGTTGCACATAGTAGATGCCTTCCGATGCCCATCCGTGCGTGACGACATCCCCTTCCTCGTCGAAGACGCCGTCGTTATCCCAGTCCCATTCCCACGTGGCTATATCTCCGCCGTCGGGGTCGTAGGATGATGTGCCGTCGAATTCCACCGGGTCGCAGACATAAGCTCCGTTTTCGGGTAAGACTTCTGCAACCGCAACCGGTGGAGTATTGCCGTTCTCGCCGACATCGGCTTTATAGATGAAATAAGCATCGATCGGCGCGCCGGGGATGCTTCCCTGGTAGCCGGATGCTTCGCTCCGGGCGATGATGATGACGTCGATTGAATTTTGCGCGGGAGTTGCGCCGACGATGTCGACGCCGTAAGTGCTGTAGCATGCCCCTCCGCCCGACGGGGCGAACGGGCCGGCGGCGTCGAAGTTACCGGGGGATTCGGCATAGACTGTATTCAATTCCGCGTTGAAATGGTCCCATAAATCGATTTCGAGTATCAGCGAACCGCCGCATGCGGCGCCGTCGTTCCACAATGTGTTGCTGACCTCGGTCACGTTCGCGTTCCACGCCTCGACGCGGTTCGCGCCTTCGCCGAAATCATCCGGCGCGGTGTACGGAGGCGGACCGGACGGCATCTGCCATGATGCGTCGACCGCGTAATTGAATATCAGTCCGTCGCCCATTTCGATGGTGTAATGGCGGACGTTTTTTTGCCCGGCGCTGAATACGCATCGGGATGTCATATCCATATCGACGAGCGGGGCATCCGGGTCGTTAAGCTCATCGCAGAAGAATTTATATGCATTCACGGTGGAGTTGAAATTCGCGATGCTGTCGGGCGTACCGAGCAGGCCGTCCACATAGCCGCCGATGCCGGCGTTGTGCGGGAATTCTACGGGATTCCACCATCGCGATGCGCCGTCGGGATTGAGCAGGCGTGTGTCGCCGGGGCCGGCCATGAGGATGTCGGGGTCGCTGAATCCCGCGACCGAGCCGTTGGTGATGAGTATGCCGCACACATCGAAGCCGGTGAATTCGGTCAGGCCGAGGAATGGGTGTCTCAATCCTATGTCGGCCTCGATGAGATTCCCGTTGAACTGGAGGGTTTCGAGCGTGAGATTCACGAGTGGCGGGCCTTCGAGGAATGGAAGGACATTCAGGTGCATGTCCGGCGACCGCATCTGCGCGATATCGAGGGTACCGCTGTTCGGGTCAGCCGAGAACTGCCAGAGTCCCCAGAGCATGTGGGATGACTCGCTCTCGACGGCGGCGCTCAACGGCTGTTCCGGCGCGACGGCGACATTTCCACCGCCGGAACATCCAATCATCGTGAAAAGGAAAAGCATGGTAAGAGGGATTGCGTAACGCATAGCCAACCTCCCGGCAAGAAGCATCTTTCCATGGCTATTAGATGCGATTAATCGCACTCCCATTCTGATTTACCCGAACTCGGCCACTATAAATTTTGCGCAGATAAAACGATTTAGGGACAGGCCCCGTAGAGGGACAGGCCCCGTAGAGGGACAGGCCCCGTAGAGGGACAGGCCCCGAATTAATTTTTCTTGACACTTATACATTTGTATGGTATAACCCAGGCATTCAATTTGGTTAATTCGCATTGCATCGGTACGGAGGGGGGTTTCGTTAAATCGATGCGATGAGGGACATTTAAGGGAGTTTTGAAATGCGGGAATATGCCGAAGGACTGCTGAGGAAAGCGCTCGATAATCCAAATGCATGCTTCAGGGATGGCCAGTGGGAAGCAATCGAGAAGGTCGCGATCGAACGCAAACGCCTTCTATTGGTGCAACGTACCGGCTGGGGGAAGAGCATCGTATATTTCATCGCGACGCATCTTCTTCGCAAGCGCGGCGCGGGACCCACGCTCCTCATTTCGCCGCTGCTCGCGCTGATGCGTAACCAGATAGAAGCCGCCGAGCGGATCGGTATCAGGGCGGCGACAATCAATTCGAGCAATCAGGCCGAGTGGGATGAAGTGCGGGCGAGAATCGATGCCGGGCAGGTGGATATTCTTCTCATCTCGCCTGAACGTCTCGCCAACGAGGAATTCCTCGAAAAGTATCTCTTTCCCGTCGCGGCGGATATCGGGTTGTTCGTCGTCGACGAGGCGCACTGCATCTCGGAGTGGGGCCACGATTTCCGCCCCGATTACCGGCGCATCGTGAGGATACTCAATCTCCTTCCACCCAACGTACCTGTGCTTACCACCACCGCCACGGCGAACGACCGCGTGGTGGACGATGTCGTGGAACAGCTCGGGCGCAACTTGCAAGTTAGCCGCGGGCCGCTGATACGCGAGAGCCTCAGCCTGCAGAACATCCACCTCCCCGACCAGGCGGCGCGTCTCGCATGGCTCGCCGAGACGATGCCGAAGTTGCCCGGCAGCGGGATTATTTATACGCTGACCATCGACGACAGTGAAAGAGTGGCATCGTGGCTGGAGAAGAAAGGCGTCAACGCGAAGGCATATCATTCACGGATAGACGACGAATGCCGGTCATCACTCGAACAGGCGCTGCTCAAGAACGAGGTCAAGGCGCTTGTTGCCACGACCGCGTTGGGGATGGGATTCGATAAGCCGGACCTGGGATTCGTCATCCATTTCCAGCGTCCCGGTTCGGCGGTGCATTATTACCAACAGGTCGGACGCGCGGGAAGGGCATTGGCTGACGCTTACGGCATCCTGCTTCACGGCGAGGAGGATGACGATATCATCGACTATTTCATCCGCACGGCGTTTCCGCCGCAGGCGCACGTTAAAGAAATATTGAGCGCGCTGGAATCGGCCGACGGCGGGCTGACCGTAGCGGAGATTGAATCGAAGGTCAACATGTACCGCGGACATATCGAGGCGGCATTGAAGATTCTCGAAGTAGAGACGCCATCACCCATCGTCAAGCGAAATGTCCAGCGCAAGACGAAATATTTCCGCAACCCGGTGAAGCATTCGCATAACCAACAGAAGATCAAAAAGCTCCTCGCGATACGCCGGGCCGAGCAGCGGAGGATGGATGAATACATGAGCAACCGCGGGTGCCTCATGAAATTCCTCGCGGAAGAACTCAATGACCCATCGCCGGTCGAATGCGGCAAATGCGCGCCATGCCGGGGCAAGCCGTTGCTGCCGGAGAGCTTTTCTCGCGAACTGGCCATCGAGGCGCTGGAATTTCTTCAGCGAGGCGAAATCCCGATCGCTCCGCGAAAGAATTGGCCCGCCGGGGCTCTCAAGGAATATGGATTCAGCGGACGCATCGGTCCAGAGCTGAAATGCGAGCAAGGCCGCGCGCTTTCGAAGTGGAACGATTCCGGATGGGGGGCACTTGTGCGGGAAGGGAAATTCAACAGCGGGAATTTCGACGACAAACTCGTGAAGGCATCCGCCGCCATGATAAAAGAGCGATGGAAGCCCGACCCGTTCCCGAAGTGGGTGACTTGCGTGCCGTCGCTGGAGAGGGAAGGACTCGTTCCCGATTTCGCGAGACGTCTTGCGCGCGAGTTGGGGATCCCGTTCAAATGGGCTGTTAAGAAAAACCGTTCCACGCGTCCGCAGAAGGAGATGCAGAACTCGTTCCAGCAGGCGAGGAATCTCGACGGCGCGTTCCAGGCGGGGAACTGGCGCGGCATCGGCGACGCTGTGCTTCTCGTCGACGATATGGTAGACTCGCGCTGGACGTTCACCGTGGTCGCGGCATTGCTGAAACGCGCCGGAAGCGGCCCGGTGCATCCGTTCGCGTTGACGATTACATCGAAGCAGGGGAATTGAAAATGCTCGGAGCGATTTCACCGGAAACACAAGCCGTACTATTGCTCTACGCCCGATGGGGTAAGGATTCGGGCGACGGCGACCCGTTGAGCGTAGGCGAATTCAACCGCCTCGCGGATTGGCTCGGGGCCGAATCGCTCAGTCCGGGCGACCTGCTTGACGCTGACGGCTTCGCGAAATATGACGCGAACCCGCTTGAGGGCATCACTCCCGGCAGGCTCGAGGCGTTGTTGAAATCGAGCGGCATCATGACAATCCAGGTCGAGCAATTGATGAACAACGGTTTCTGGATAATAAGCCGTTATGACGACGAATATCCCGGGCGCTTGAACCGCGTGTTGGAATCGCACGCGCCGCCGTTGTTGTTCGGCATCGGGCCGATGTCGCTTTTGCCGGAAGGCGGGATCGCGGTGGTGGGTTCGCGCGATGTCGACGGCAACGGTGCGACGTTCGCCGAGGAGTTCGGGGGAGCATGCGCCATGAAGAAAATAGCGCTCATCTCCGGCGGCGCGCGCGGGGTCGACCAGATATCAATGGCGGGAGCGTTGAATAACGGCGGACGCGCGGTATGCGTGCTCGCTGGCGGATTGGCGCAGATGGCCGTAGCCGCCGGGAATCGCCAGGCCGTCGAGGAGGAGCGGCTGACGCTCGTGTCGCCGTATCACCCGAGGGCGGGATTCTCGGTCGGGCAAGCGATGTCGCGAAACAAGCTCATCTACGCGTTAGCCGACGCGGCGGTGGTGGTAAGCGCGACGCTTCGGAAGGGAGGTACCTGGGCCGGGGCGGAGGAGAATATCAGGAAGTGGCATACGCCGCTCTACGTCAGGACGGATGACAATATTCCCGGCAACGCCGCGCTTATCAAGGAAGGCGCGAAGCCGTTCCCCGAAGATGCCATGAACGATCCGGCGGTGTTATTCGAGCCCATCAAGCAGGATGAAACTGGCGGCAAGCCGATGCAAATAGGGTTGTTTGAGTAGGGGATTATGACTGTACTACCGGGCTACTTTTCCGCTTCGTCCAGCATCGTGAGGGCATCGAGGAAGTCGACCTGCTCGAATAATTCGTTCTCCCTGGCGAAGCTGTACATGAGCTTCCTCAATTCCGGTAGTTTCAACTGCGAGCGGTAGAGCCGTATGGCTTCATATTTCCTGTCCTGCTCGTCCTTGCCAAGCGGCAACTGGAACCACATCATCTCGAAGCTCGACGATAACGGCGGAAGGAGTGAACGACCGCGCTTCAGCCCCCGGGGCACCGGGTAATGCGGGTAATGGACGAGGTATGTGAGGATGACGGGGGGCTCTTTCCCGGAAGTGCCGCCGTATAATTCCTTGAGCGCCTTCACGATGAATTTAAACGCATACTTGTGATCCGGGTGGTGGTCCTTCTCATGCGGCGCGATCACTATCGTCGGGTTGAAATCGGCGATGATGCTCTTCAGGTTTCCGAGCAGCTTCTCGCCCGAATAGACCACGCCGGGCTCATAGGTGATTTTGTAAACCGACATCGCCTCGCGCGTACCGTCCGACGTAAACGGCATGGCGTTCGACCAGTTGGTGGTGAACATCTCCCTGAGCCCTTTGTCCGGGAAGCTGAGGAATATGATGTCCTCCCGCTTCACGCCAAGTGAAACCAATGCGTCTATGGACTCCTGCTGGCGTTTCTCACCCGCCGCGATGAATTCGGCGGCGGAAGGGAAGATGGTTGTAAACTGAATGTCGGTGGTGAAAATATTGTCGTCCCCGTTCGTGATCATCACGACTTTCACGGGGATGTTTTTATCCAGCGCCTTCTGGATGATGCCGCCGGAGCCGAGTGTCTCATCGTCGCAATGCGGCGCGAAGATGATTATCCTGTCGCGTTCCGTAAGGGCCTTGATCTCGTCGATGCTGTTTATATTGATGCCGGGTAATCGGAAGACGCCGTACGCGATCAATAAAACCGCAATGGCGACTATCCCCGCGAGGACCAACTTCCGCCGAGTCCTGATCGATGTCGCGGCTTTTTTCAGGCTGAAAGTCAGTGACGCATCCCCTCCCGGTTTGTTTATCGGCGGCTCACTTGCCACCGGGTTTGCGCGATAATTCCGACAGCTCTTCCATCAACTCTATCTGTATCTGCTGGATTTCCAGCATACGCTGCCACTGCCTTGTCAGCAGAAAATCGACCTTCTCGCTGATTATCCTGATTTCGAGCTCTGCTTTCAGGTTGAGCCGGTAATCATTCTCGGAGCGCAGCCTGTCCTTTGCCTCCTGCCTGTTCTGGCTCATCATGATTATCGGCGCCTGCAGGGCCGCGAGTGTTGACAGCACGAGGTTGAGGAGTATGAACGGGTAGGGGTCGAACGGCCGCCAGAACAGCGCTATGGAGTTTACGGCAATCCATACCGCAAGGATGATGCCGAAAATGATGATGAATGGCCAGCTTCCCCCGAATGACGCGAAGTTGTCGGCGAGCTTGTCCCCGACGGTAAGGTTCTCGCGATACTCCTCGTCGATGTTCTTCGACAGCACTTCCTGTTCGCTCAGCGACTGAATGACTTCCTTCTCTATCTCGGTCAATTCGGCGCCGATAAAGTCATCTTTACCCGGGTCAATTCGCCCCGGTCGATTTCCATCAACTCGATGATGTACTCCGACCTGATGCGGTTGAGGTCCTTGAGGCAGATGAACCCCTCGCCGGTCCAGTCGGGATATTTACGGTGGATATATTCCGCGATCGAGGTACGGATGAGTTCGACGGGCATGGC
>CAZSPL010000071.1:0-2386 GCA_964608735.1 uncultured Planctomycetota bacterium
CCTGCATCACGATGAAGGGATTTGCGGGGTATTCATCGAGATAGCCTTCCTCGATGAGAACATCATTCATCTTTGAGCCCCCCGGCGGGAGGTTCGCGTTGTAATATTCCCATCCCTCCTTGTCTCCGCCGAGGATCATCTCGGGATACCCGTTGTGATCGACATAATACCGCTCCACGGCTATCTGTATCGTGTGTACATTTGCCTTGGTTTCAGCTTCGGCGGCTTTGATTGCGGCATCCTCGAACTCGCTGATGTTTTTAATCTGGGCGCGAAGCTCCGTATCGACCGCGGCAAGCTCGGCATCTATCATCGACTGGACGCCGCTTGAAACGGTCGCGCATCCGCTGAGAAGAAAGAGAACTGCCAATAAACATGAAATTTGCTTCCCGCGCATCGTTCACTCCCTCTGGAAAAAAGGATGCTAAAGATTATACCCTCATTGCCTCAGATTTGCTAAGCGCTCATGTATCGGAAAAAAATCATCTATCCGGGTGCCGCCTACAAACGAGTCTTCGAGTTTGTAGGTGAATCCAAGTCCAAATTGCTACCCCTGCCTCCTACTCATACCCCTCTATCTTGGCTATCGCTTCGAGGATGGCCTTCTTCGCGTACTCGTCCTGCTCGATGTGCACCTTGCTGCGCAGCGCCGGCAATGCATCCTTCGCGTCGTCCCCCATCTCGCCGAGACCCGCCGCCGCAACTATGCGCCGTATCGCCTCGGGGCTGTCCAGGTCCTTGATGAAGCTCCGCCGACGTATCCCCTCGAGCTCGACGGCGTCGAATTCATCGAGATGCTGCGAGCCGCCGAGGCGTATCGCCGCCGCCTGTATCTTATCCTTCTGCCCGTGAAGCGAATAGTACGCCAGCAGAAGCAGCATGATGATGCACACCGCAAGGCTTATCGGTACGAACGAACGCATCGCCTCTTCGGATTGGTGCATCGACACCATCTTCTTCCGCTCGCCCACCCTGTCGAGCACCTCGAACACGGATGTCGCCTCGGCATAAAGATACGGACGTCCGCCGATGACCTCGACATCCATCCTCGCGAGGTTGTTGAAAACATCCGACGTCAGCTTCCGCCCGTTCTCGATTTCGAGAAAATGTATCGTTTGCAAACCCCCCGGCGACCATCCCTCTATATTCGCGCTTATATAGCCTTCGAATTTATGCTTGTGCGGGTAGAGGAAAACATAGGGCTGCGACACCGCCGCGGTGACATCCGGCGACGCAACCTGGCTCGCGCCGCATCCGAATCTTATGAACTCGACCCTCGTCTCCTCGACGAAGTTGAGGTCGCTGTAGCCCCCGGTCGCGAATTCCTTCAGCTTTATCGGATGGGGGGAATACATGTGCCCCCCGTTGAGCCTGAAATCATCGATGGCCGCACGCACGCGCGGGTCCCGGAAATATTCCGTGTCCATCAATCCGCCCGAAAGCGGGAGCACCACACGGTAGTAGCCGAGCGCCTTCGGGTTGTCGGCTATCTCGCCCGCGGAAATGAGGTCGTATGCGATTCCCGCCTGGTTGAATACCTCGAGCTGTATGCACGCGGTCTTCAGCACCTGGTCCTTCTCGGCGTAATACTTGCCGAAGTAGAACGGGTAATCGATTATCGCCACCTTCGACTCCTGCCTCTTCGTCGGCGGCGGGAGGATGCATAGATAATTCGCGGCCTCGATCTCGCGGGTGAGGGTTTTCCCCCAGCTCTCGGAATCGCTGTAGCGTATCGCCTGCGAGTACAGCGGGTAGGCGCCGAGCACATGGAGGTACATCGCGAACGCGGGTATGTCCGCCTTCACTGGCACATCCGCCGATTTCTCGACCCATACCAGCGGGAGCTTGCGATTCCTGATTACGGTATTTATAACCCCCTGCAACTGCGCGAGTTCGCCATGCCCGGGGGTGAATCCCTTCGCAAATGTCTCGGCGGACAACTGGAACGGCATGATGACGCCGTCGATATATTTCCTGCGCAGGAAATATCCCCAGTCGAGAGCCTCGCATTCGGCGAGGTAGCCGTTGTCGGCGGCGTAGGAGAGCATCTCTCCGGGGAAGAAGAACACCGGGTGGCTCGAGTCCGAGCTCTTTATCGTGTCCCCGACGAAGTCGATGAAATCGCGCCTGTTCTGTGTGCGGAACAGCGAGAAGTCGAGCCATTCGGGACGCATATCCGGGGAGCCCTGCGAATACCTCGCCAGCGGATCGGGAAGCTCCCTTCCGTTCGTGCTGAAATAAAGCTCCCTCCGGGAGTCGGAATAATCGCTGATCCCGAGTATCCCCTCGATCCCGCCGCCGGGATACCCGAGGCTCGATGCCGGCGTGTTCAGCGACCACCCGATGAAACATTCGTGCTCGTAGAATATGGCGCTCAACTCGGTGA
>CAZSPL010000071.1:2396-3872 GCA_964608735.1 uncultured Planctomycetota bacterium
CCAGAATATCCTGATATCCCTGTAGAAATCGGTTTCCTTCCACCCGCTCGCCGCGCTCAGCCAGTGGAACGCCGTTATCCCGCGCTTGTCGCCAAGCGCGAGCCGCCCGCGGACGGTCTTGCGCAAATGTTTGCTCTCGCCTGAATCGGCCTCTTCATCGATATACTTTGTTACGATCACGGAGTCGGGGTACTTCTCGACGAACCATACAGGGGCGATGTCGAACTCCAGCGCTATGATGACCTTCAATCCCGTCTTGTCCGCGTAGGTGAGGAGATTCTGCAGGATGTCCATCCGGACACCGCCCTCGACCGGCTCTATCGACGGCCAGTCCACGCGCAGGACGAAGCACTGGTAGCCCTGCCGCATGCAGGTGTCCATCTCCTCGCGCAGATAGCCGAAGCGCGCGGCGAGGGTACGCGACGACACCCACCCCGAGGGGTCGAAATAATCGCCGTTGACAAGCAGCGCCGGAAAATCGGAGCCCTTCGGAACCCGCACGACGGCGACATTTTCCGATGCGTATATCTGCCCTTCCGCCGGCGCGATGAAGACAAAAAGCATGGAAACAGCAAGCAGGATGAATATTTGAACGGCTCTTCGCACGGTTTTTTCAATTCTCCACATCCGGACACCGATTGCCTGGTGCCACGGACACGCGAGTCTTCGAGCTTGCCCGTGTCTTACTCCCTCTACGTCGCCTGCAACCCGATATCGTGCCGTATCGACGTCATCGAGTCGATGACGTTCTGTATATGGGAATCGAGCTCCAGGTCCATCATCTCCGCGCCGCGCTTGATATCGTCGCGGCTGACCTGGCGCGCGAACGCCTTGTCCTTCATGCGCTTTTTCACGCTGCTCGGCTTCAATCCCTCGATCTTCTGGGGCCTCACGAGCGAACATGCGACGATGAACCCGGTGAGCTCATCCACCGCGAAGATGCACTTTTTCATGGGCGTATCCCGCGGCTCGCCGGTGTGGTCGGCGTGGGCAAGCATGCCCTGCACTATCTCCTCGGGCCAGCCTTTCTCGCGGAGTATCTTCGCCCCCTCGATGGCGTGGGTCTCCATCGTGTCGAACTGCTCGTAGTCGAAATCGTGGATGAGGCCGACGATACCCCACAGCTCCTCGTCCTCGCCGAGTATCCTCGCATAGTGACGCATCGCCGCTTCGACCGCCAGCGCGTGGTTTATCAGGCTGGGATTCTTGCAGTATTCGTTCAGCAACGCCCAGGCTTCATCGCGTGTGACCATTTCGCACCTCTCCGTTCCGGTGTGATGTTTATTATAGGAAAGATGAACGAAAACAGCCAATTTTATTAACCGTGTCGGTTATCGCGAGCTTCAGGCTGCGATGGTGCCACGGGTACGCGAGCCTGTGGGTCGAAGTTCTTACGTAGACCCATCTTCGAGCTTACCCGTGTCTTTGTCGCGTTCACCTACAAGCTTCGAAGACTCGCTTGTAGGCGGCACCCGG
>CAZSPL010000071.1:3972-15986 GCA_964608735.1 uncultured Planctomycetota bacterium
TTGTAGGCGGCACCCGGGCCTTCCGTACGGTGTCCCCTCCCTAACGGTCGGGGCTCGGGTTTAATTTATATATCTCAACGGGTACCTCACACTTTAGTGTGAGCCATGTAAATTAACCCAAACGTGTGGCACGGACAAACGTCTCCCAATCCTCATCATACTCCCTCCCCCCTTGAAGTTTGTCCGTGTCTTACTGCCGCTTACCGGATTTGATATATTATTGCATCCGCCCCGGCGTATACCCGGGAAACCAGGGAGGACCGCAATTAACCAGGACGACGAAAAACGCCGCGACGAAATCATCCAACGCCGCGCGCGTACGCAGATGGCGCTCGCGCTGGTAATCATCATATGCGCCGCCGTCGGGCTGTTCCGCTGGTGGAGCAATTCCGCGCGCGAGCCCGCCGCGCCGTATGCTGGCGAGACATTCACGGCTTTCATCGACGGCGAAGTGGAGGATCCCGGCGAGTACCGCATGCGCGAGGGCGACACCGTCAAGGAGCTAGTTGTCGTCGCGGGAGGCTTCACCGCCGATGCCGACCCCGCGCTCGTCGACCGCACGGTCCCTCTCAAGCCCGGCCTGCGGGTCATCATTCCCGCGCGGACGGGCATCGAGCCGGCGCCGCCGCCGCCCGGTCCCGGCGATGTGACATTCCCCATCAATATCAACACGGCATCGGAGTGGGAACTCCAGGCCCTCCCCGGAATCGGGCCGTCGCTGGCGAAGAGGATAATCGAATACCGCGAAACATACGGCCCGTTCGAGCACGTGTCGGGAATCATGGACGTCACCGGCATCGGGGAGAATACTTATAAGAATATCTATGGACTTATCGCCGTCGGGGATGAGGTGCAATAACACCGGCACGGGCACCGGCATCGCGCGAATATGCGCTATAATTCCCCCGGTGGAATAGGCATATGCGAGTCGCTTACGTACAAACCGAGCCGGTAATCGGACGGACGAAACACAACATCGACCGCGCGGTCGACCTTATCGAGAAGGTGCGCGAAGCCGACCTCGTCGTGCTGCCGGAGCTGTTCCATTCGGGCTACAAGTTCGAATCGAAGCCCGAGGCCGAATCCCTCGCGTGCGAAATCCCCAGCGGCGACGCGGTGCAGGCGCTGCTCGCGACCGCGCGAAAATTCGAGACGCATATCGCGGCGGGGATATTGGAGCAGGAGCGCGGCGAGCTTTACAATTCGGCGGTGCTTGTAAGTCCCGCCGAAGTCATCCTCACATACCGCAAGATCCACCTGTTCGACACCGAAAAAGATTTATTCAAACCCGGCGACAAGCCGCCCGGTACCGCGAAGGTGGGCAAGGCGAATGTCGGCATGCTCATATGCTTCGACTGGATTTTCCCCGGCGTATGGAACTTCCTCGCGCGCAGCGGGGCCCAGGTGATATGCCATCCGGCGAACCTCGTGCTCGAAGGCAAGTGCGAGAAGGGGACCATCGTACGCGCGATGGAGAACCGTCTTTTCATCATCACCGCCGACCGAGCCGGGGATGAGCGCGGCCTGCATTTCGTCGGCGGAAGCCAGGTAGTCGACCCGGACGGGCGGCTACTCAGCAAAGCGCCGGAGAAGGGGGAGTATTTCGACATGGTGAAAATCGACGCTGACTTCGCGGACTGGAAATTCATCACGCCGCGCAACCATGTCCTCGACGACGCGCGGTGGGAGCTCTATCCACCGCCGGAAGGCGAAGAATAAACTGGTTATTCCACCCAGACAGGGAGATTCCCATATCTACCTTACATATTTTTTTGCCAGATGAATTTATTCTTCATATCATTGAAGAAATCCCATTTGCGCGTTAAGTACTGAAACCGCCCGACAATAATCCCTGTCGAGATTCCAAGTCTTTCGGCAAGCTTCACAATATCCGCCTTCGTTCGCATCTTTGAGATCTCTTTATTCCATATACGTGGTATTAGAACCTCGGCGGCAAATTCGTCTGCCTGCCTTTCAAGAGGTTCGTCATTCGGCCCATCGTTAATATAGACATTCTTTTTTTTATCATTCAAAACATGGCCGGCTTCATGGAAAAATGAAAACCAGAATATGTCCTCGGTCTTCCCTCGAATATTCAAGATAATCATTGCCTTGTCGGGAGCGAGCCACTTCGTCGCGCCGTTCCAGGGGACCTTCTTCATCTCGGGAATTAAGGCCAGAGCGATTCCTGATTCCGCGCATAGATGCCTCATCCCGGGGACGAAATCTTCGGGCTTCTTAACGGTTAACTCACGGATTCGCTGAATTGCCTTTTCGAATTGAACCTTGTCGTATGCTTTACACTCGATCTTGTGAGCTTCTAATTCGCCCAGTCTTATCCAAGCGGACGCTGGGCCAGGGCTCGTTTTAAAGCACTTCGAACATCTTGCCGCAACCGCGGGATTCTCCCATAGCTCTCTCCAAGCTTGGACGTTGCTCACTCCATAGAACCGTAAAGCTTCCCTGAGTAAATCTACTTTGTCTCTATGTAGATTTATTACTCCCCTGTCAGCCAGTTCCCTGGTAGGAATTGACCTCAACCATTCTATATCAGACTGCAACCTCTCTTTCTCATGAATCTTTGACAGTTGCTCCCTGTATAATGCTTCAAGATTATTCCACATTCGCGCGCTTATTCCGGTGACCAATTCGAGCCTGTTCGCCGTGTCGTATGTGATAGGTTGGTCGCCCTTGAATATGCGATTGATTGATTGAACCGTCAGGCCTGTCCTCACGGCCAGTTCCCTTTGTGTCATGCCTCTGGAATCCATAAATTCCACAAGTGTTTCACCAGGAGGCACAGCATAGTCCGGTTCAAAACCGTATTTTTTCTTCGCTACCGCCATTATTATATACTCTCACTAATGAGGATCTTCAATGCTCACTATCTCTATTTCAGTAATCATTCCCATATCAACCCCCCCGTCTTCTTTCAATGGCACGGGATCATTCACCGGAACGAATATCAATCTGTACGGATGCTTCAAGTCAACAGAAATCTGCCCTTCCCGGTCGCCCGTATACAAATGCCTCCTTTGAGGAGGTGTATGCGGAATATCAGCAAGTGAAACCGCGGCTCGCAACTCCATCATCCTTTGCTGCAGCTTGCGCGCCATATCGCTACCAAGCTCCCTGACAGCGCTTTTTTCAACGCTGCAAACCTTCTGCAGCTTCTTTGTCTTGAAATAAATTACCATGATTAACCGGTTTTCGCAAGAAACTATTAACAAATTATGTTAACTATATTCTGAACATCCTCAAGCCTGAAGAACAAATGCGGCACCTGAATTAACTATAAAGCTCTCACTTGGGTATTCGCATAGGTGATTATAACGAAACGCTATGATTTTATCACGTAGCTAATGCCCCCATGCACACAATGAGTCGCGTTCTGATATAATTATTCCGCCGCGCCCGCAGCGCGGCCGGGACAACGACTCATGACCGACTTCCGACGAGGGCTTGGCGTATTCCTTTTCTCGGCGGCATTCCTGTTGCTGGAGCTCTCCCTCAGCCGGATTTTCTCGGTCATAAGCTTCTACCACTTTTCATATATGGCGATAAGCCTCGCCCTGTTCGGGATGGCGTTCGGCGGCGTGCTCGTATACCTCAGGCCGTCGATGTTCCCCCCCGGGAACACCGACCGCCGGCTCGCGATGCTGAGCCTCATCTACGCCGTCTACACCGTCGTCGCCATGTATGTCATCTCCTACATCAACTTCGATCCGTTCAAGCCGCTTTCGCACACATTCGGACGCCTCCTCGTCCTGATTCTCCTGTGCACCGTGCCGTTCCTCATCGCCGGGGTGATACTCAGCATCGTATTCGCGCGCTACCGCGAACGCATCGGCGTCATGTATGCCGCCAACCTTCTCGGCTCCGGCATCGGATGCATTCTCGTCATCCCCGCGATGGACATCCTCGGCGGACCCACCGCGCCGGTATTCGCCGCGTTAATATCGATGTGCGCGGCGGTCGCGTTCAATCCGCCGAAGCCGAAACTTCGCTCGTGGGCCTATGCCATCGCGGCGATAATCTTCCTCGCGTTCACCATCGTCAACCCGTCGACCGGATACATCCGGCTCCACTATTCGAAGGGCCAGAATCTCGACAACGCGGAGATAGTCTGGTCGAGGTGGAATTCATTCAGCCGCATCCTCGTGATAAAGGACTACCCGAAATTCCTCGCCCACTCCACAGGCGCGTCGAATCTTCTCGACGAGCGCGAGGCATTCAAATTCTACAACTGGAGCCTGTCGTCGAAATACGACGGCCCCGTTGTGGATGCCCTCTCCTTGCTCATCGACGACCTCGCCGGAAGCCCGCTGCTCAGGTTCGACGGCGATTTCTCGAAGCTCGAATTTTTAAAATATGACATTACATCGCTCGGGTATCACCTCAAGGAAAACGACAAGCCCGATGTGCTCATCATCGGCCCCGGCGGCGGACGCGATGTTCTCACCGCGCTGTTGTTCGGCGCGCGGAAAGTGACCGGCGTCGAGCTCAACCCGCTCATCATCGAAGCCGCGCAGGATGTGTTCGCCGATTTCACCGGCAAGCCATATTCCAATCCCAGGGTCGACCTCCATATCGACGAGGGGCGGAATTTCATCTCGCGCTCGGATGAACAATACGACATCATCCAGATACCGCTCGTGGACACCTGGGCGGCGACGGCATCGGGCGCGTTCAGCCTCTCGGAGAATAATCTGTATACCGTCGAGGCGTTCGAGGAATATTTCGACCATTTGAAGCCAGGCGGGATGCTCGCTATAAGCCGCTATGTCTTCGAGCCGCCCAAGCAGTCGCTTCGCGTGATGTCGCTGTTCAGGGCATACTGCGAGAAGAACGGCATCGGCGACCCGGAACGAAAATGCGCGGTTATCGGATTCGATGAATACAGCTTCTACAACGTCGGCACGCTGATTATGAAACGCGAGGACCTGACCACCGCTGAGATGCGGAAACTTCGCGCGGTGTCGGATGAGATGGGCTATAAGCCGCTGTGGATACCCGACGGCGGGCTGTTCGACAACAAGTACGCCGAATTCATCAACGCCCCCGACGCCAATGCGTTCTTCCGGAGCTATGAATTCGATGTCACCCCGACTACCGACAACAGGCCGTTCTTCTTCCACCTCGTCGAGCCGAAGGATTTCCTCAACGCCCTCAAGGTCGGTCAGGATGTGGGGCAGACTTACAACTACATGGCCATCTTCACGCTGATGCTGCTGCTGTTCATACTGCTGGTGCTTACGATCGTATGCATCATCGTCCCGCTGTTCATCAGCCTGCGGCTTCGAAGAATGAAGCTCGGCCGCGCGAGCGGAAGCCGTCTTTTGTATTTCGCATGCATCGGCGCGGCATTCATGTTATTCGAAATCGCGATGGTGCAGAAATTCATACTGTTCCTCGGGCCGCCTATTTACTCACTCGCGGTTGTATTGTTCAGCCTGCTTGTATTCACGGGCCTCGGCTCCTACTTCTCCGACCGCATATGGCGGAAGCACGAGGCAGGCCGTCTTGACAGAACCGCGACCGTAAGGGAGCGGCCGGTAGACACGGGCAAGCTCGAAGACTCGCGTGCCCGTGGCACCAATGATGGAATTGATATAACGGTCATTGAGAAAGATGGTCCGAGGCCCGCGCTGTTCATCATCGCCATCTGCGCGCTGATAGTTATATTCACATTCCTCCTTACGCCGCTGTTCGACGCGCTCATAGGGATGAATATTTTCTGGCGTATAGTGCTCGCGGTCATCCTCCTCGCGCCGATGGGTATCCTGCTCGGATTCCCGTTCCCGCTCGGCATCAGGCTTCTCGGCGAGGGGGGCGCATCCGGCGCGGAACTCATCCCCTATGCGTACGGCCTCAACGGCGCCCTCGGCGTGCTCGGAAGCGTTGTCGCGCTGGTGCTGGCGCTGGCATACGGATTCACTTTCAGCATCTTCATCGCGGTGATCCTTTATCTCATCGCAGCCGCGTTATCTCTCGTGAAACCCCACCCCGTTTAACATCTATCCCGTGAGCCGGGTGCCACGCCCACTCCGAGTCTTCGAGGATGGGCGTGTTTCGCACCATGCTCGAATCCAGTGAGAGGGGCATGAGATGAAACCACTCCAAGCTCGATGACTCGCTTGGAGTGGCTACAGCTCTGTTTATTACCTCAATGGGTACCTCACACTTCAGTGTGAGCCATGTAACTTAACCCGTAGGTGTGCCCCGTACACCCATCACCCGCTGTTCCCAAATCCCCCGCTTTGTGCCATAATACGCATCCTGTCTGACGGAGCTGGACGTATGAAATTCGGAA
This sequence comes from uncultured Planctomycetota bacterium, assembly GCA_964608735.1. GTDB lineage: Bacteria > JAJVIF01 > JAJVIF01 > JAPKYR01 > CAZSPL01 > CAZSPL01. Next base: position 10,286 of record CAZSPL010000071.1, read on the forward strand.
CCGACGGCGTACGAGGAATAATCGACGAGGACTTCACGGAGCAGACCGTCGAAACGGTGGCCCGCGCGATATGCCGCACCCTCGCGAGGGATGGCATCCACGACAAGCTGACCATCGACCTCGGCGGGCACATCATCACCAAACCGTTCCGACGCCGGCTCATCATCGGGCGCGATGCCCGTCGCCGGAGCGATGAATTCGCCGCCATCGCCGCCGATGTCGCGATGGATGAAGGTTTCGATGTGCTCCTCGCGCACGGCCCGACATCCACCCCCGCACTCAGCTACGCCGTGAAAGACCGCGACGCCGACGGCGCGATCATCATAACCGCCTCCCACAACCCGCCCGCGTTCAACGGCATGAAATTCAAGCCGTTCTACGCGGGAAGTTCCACCGAGGAAATCACCATCCCCATCGAATCCGAGCTCGCCGCCCTGGGCGAAGGCATCAGTGACAAACCCGGCTGGATGGGCACCGGCGCGATGGAGATGTTCTCCCCGGAAGATGCATTCATCGTCGCGCTGAGGAATGCGGTGGATATCGAAGCCATCGCCGACAGCGGACTGCATCCCATTTTCGACCCGATACACGGCGCGTCATGCGGCATGTTCCCATCGATCTTCGACGGCACCGGGTTCGATGTCACCGAGATCCGGAACACATACGACCCCGATTTCGGCGGCGTGAATCCCGAGCCCCTCGAAAGCAGCCTCCAGCCGCTGATTGAAGCGGTGCGCATCGGAGGCGACAACGCCATCGGGCTTGCCACCGACGGCGATGGCGACCGTCTCGGTGTTATCGACCACACCGGCATGTTTCATTCATCCCAGGTAATCTTCCCGCTGATGATGCGCCACCTTATCGAGCATCGCGGGAAAAAAACCGGCGTCGGGAAAACGTTCAGCGTTTCGCAATTGATCGATGCCATCGCCCGCAAGCACGGCATACGCGTCTACGAGGAGCCCATCGGATTCAAATACCTCGCGGCGCACCTCGTCAAGAAGGAGACCTTCATCGGCGGCGAGGAATCGGGCGGCATCGGGTTCGACCTGCTGATCCCCGAACGCTGCGGCCTTCTGGGCGCGCTGATACTTCTCGAAGCATGCGCCGAGCGTGGGAAGAATGTCCGCGAGCTTATCGACGAAATGTTCGGGGAATACGGAGCTTACTTCGCCGACCGCACCGACCTGCCCCTCGCGCGGAAAGTATCGCGTGATGAAGTGAAGAACGCCGTCGAATCGAGCGGCCCGGATATCTACGCCGCGTTCAAGCCGGCATCGGTGAGCACCTATGACGGCACGAAAATCCTTTTCAAGCCGAGGGGATTTGTTCTCTTCAGGCCTTCCGGCACCGAGCCGCTGCTACGTATCTATGCCGAGTCCGATGCACCGGCGCACACCGCCGAGCTGCTTAACATCGGGCGCAAACTCGTGGTGGAAAAAACCGATTTCCTCGCCGGGATAAATTAACGCGCGTCAGGCAGCCCCTTCCAGATCGACAGCAACCAGTGACCCGCCCTTTATGGCAACATACATGCTGCCTCCCGAGACCACCGAGAAATCTCCCCCAAGCGGCGCCCATCCCGGCGCCAGGCCCGCTGTCCCGGGCGTGACGACCCCATCGCCGTTCACGAATACGGTCCGCGAACCGCCGAGCAGGAAAATCGCCCCCGACTTATATTTCATCGGCGACGAAATCACCCGACCATCAACCTGTGAAGCGAGTGCCTTTGCTTTACCGTCGGCAATATTCAAGAGCACCGGTTTTCCATGTGCCCCCGTAAACACAATACCGTCGCTAAACGCGGACATCCCGGCGACCGGTCGCGATTCATCCCCGACCCAGACGTCCCATGACCATTTCGCCTCCTTCGATGTCCCGCTTATCTCATGGCATTCAACCCTCAACCTGTTCATGGCCCACATTCCGCACGCATAAATGTTGCCGCCAGAAACAAGCGGCTTGCCGTATGGCTCATCGAATGTGGTCTTGATGGAACGTATTCTCTCTCCGCTCGCGGCATCCCTGATGGTAATCGACGCGGGGTCCTGGATATGTGGCGGCGATGGATCCTTCCTGCCGGTCTCGACATAGCAGAATGTTCCGCCCGAAGCCGCCGGTGGGCTCGTCGGACCATTGAGGCCGAGGGTCCACAGACGCTGCCCGGTATCCTCGCGCATGGCGTGAAATCCGAACGCGCCGTTCTTGTCCTTGAGCACCAGCCCCAACGAGTCATCCGTAGCAGCGGCCCCGATCACCGTGACATCGCTGATAATCTCCTGCCTTAACCATGCCGGCGCGCCATCGAGAGCGCCATATTTTGAAACGAATGTCCCCTCATCCCTCGTATTCACCACGGCATAAATTCCGTCGCCGCTCGTGACGACGAATGCCGAATCGGATTTGCTTCCTTCCACCAGCAGCGATTGCCACGCGATATTTCCCGTCTGCACTTCAATCGAATAAAGCCATGTGCTGTAGAAGATAATCATGTTGCCTGTCCCATACAGGTCAACCTGTTCGGCCTTTTCAGCTATGACGCAGATATTTCCACCCGATATAACAGGTGAACTCAATATCACCGAGCCGAGGCTGCGGATCCATCTTACGCTTCCCTCTACATCAGCCCCCGGGTTTGCCGATACCCGCGAGATTGAAATCGAGAACATCAGCAATATGATTGCGATGATTTGTAATGAAGACTTCATTTTGTGCATACTCACTAAAAGCTTTAGTAATCTATTTATCGACCAAAGTTCTTAACAGTAAGAATATAATACATAAAGACTTATTAATTACTATTAAGGCGGTGGAAAAGTGGAAAAAGCCGTTTTTCCGTCTCGTCATGCCTTCCACCGACTGAAATCCTCTAACAACTGAAATGTCGGTAACATTGGAGATGTTAGCAATTTCGTCACAAGCTGCCCCGGGCTGCCAAATCATGTAGACAGCTTGTTTCAAGGTTCTGGATAAATTGTTGATGGAATGTGGATAACAGTCACGGGCCGGGTTGATGAGCGGAGAGAAATCGTCTACAATCGCAATCCGCCGAACACGACTACGGGAGCATGAAATGGCGAAAATATTTCCATTCCGGGGCGTACGATATAACATCGCGGAAGCAGGAGACCTTTCCCTCGTTGCAACGCAGCCTTACGATAAAATCGACGACGTCTTGATGCACGAGTACTACAGCCGCAGCCCGTATAACTTCACCCACATCATCAAGGCCGAGAAGCAGCCCGACGAGCCTTCGAACAACCGCTATACCCGGGCGCGTGATTTCATTGACGCGTGGATGAAGGAAGGCATCCTCGTCCGCGACGAAGCGCCGTCAATCTACGTCTACCACCAGCAGTACCACTTCGGCGACGCTTCCCGGACTCGCAAGGGCTTCGTGGCGCTCGCCCAGGTGGAGGGCTTCGGCGAGGGCGTGAAGGCCCACGAGAAAACTCTCGAGGGACCGAAGGCGGACCGCCTGAATCTCATGCGCGCGACGTTCGCGAATACCGGCCAGATATTCATGCTCTATTCCGACCCGGCGATGTCGGTGAGCAAGCTCCTCGAATCCGCCATCGCGGGACGCGAACCCGACGCCAAGGCGGTCGATGATTTCGGCGAGGAACACCTGCTGTGGGTTGTCAGCGATCAGGCTATCATCTCAGCGGTCGCCAAAGGTATGGCGGACAAGGCCCTGTTTATTGCGGATGGGCACCATCGCTATGAAACCGCCTGCAATTTCTACGAGGAAAAATTGAAAGAGGGATATGTCTGCGAGGGTAACGAGAATATCCGCAACGTCATGCTCACGATGGTCAACATGGATGAGCCGGGGCTTACGATTCTCTCGACCCACCGGCTGATATTCGGCATCCCGGATTTCGACCCGGTTGCGTTCCTCACGGCAGCGCGGATGTATTTCGACATCACCACCATCGAATTCGCCGGTGCGGGCGGCGAGGATGCCGCGCGCAACAGGCTCTACGCGATGATGGATGAGTCGGCCGGCAAAGCCGCCGTGCTCGGATTCTATGCGCACGGGGAGGACGCATTCCACCTGATGAAATTCAACAACCCCTCGCTGATGGGAGAGGTCCTCGGCGAGCGGCATACGCCGGATTACGAGCGCCTCGACGCGGCGATTCTTCACGCGACCCTCGAGAAAATCTTCGGCATCGACGATAACGCGCTCAAGGCACAGACCAATGTCAATTATGTCCGCGGCCGCGACGAGGCTATCCGGCGCGTGAACGAGATAGAGAGGTACCAGTGCGTGTTCCTCCTCAACCCGACACTCATCGACGACGTGAAGAAGATCGCCCTCGCCGGCGAACGCATGCCACAGAAATCAACCGACTTCTACCCGAAATTGCTATCGGGGATGGTGTTCAACAAGATGAATTGCTGGAAACCGAGAGAAATTTAAGAAAAAGCTGATATTTTTTGCAACATAATTAAAGCGGCATTGACAGCTATATTTTTGTGGAGTACTTTTGATTCACAACTCTGATGGAGGTTGCCATGACTTCGGTTGATGCAAAGCTCCTCAAAGCAATGAATCTGCTTGGGGTTGAAATGGATCACTTCCTTAACAAAACTCCCGAGGGTTTCAAAACAAGGTTCAAGTTTCAGAAATACGTTTACATTCTCCAGTCAGAATTTAGGCTGTCTATAGGCTCATACAATTTATATCTAAGAGGCCCGTATTCTACAGCTGTTGCTGAGAAAGGTTTTTATTTAGCGAAGAATTTACGTTCGATAGACGGAGAGAAGATAACCTTTGCTCGGGAAGTAAGAAAACGGATTGAAGACATCGAGGCACTTTTCACCAGCGATGGCAATTTAAGCGAGGAAGATAAACTTGAAGCCTGGACAACTTATCACTACATTAAAACGTTATATCCAGAAAGCATCCCCCCCAAAGAAAAGCTTTTTAAAGATCTTTTTACGTACAAACCAGGGCTTGAGCCGTATAAAGAACAGATTGAGAAGTTCCTGCAAAGGGCAGACGGGGTTTTCAGCACTTATGAGTAACTCAGACATTCCTGATGTGAAACCCATATACGATAACGTGTATGGGTTCGTGCATCTCATTAACGAGAGCGAACGGGATCTGATAGATTCACTATATTTTCATCGTTTAAGATGGCTTAATCAGCTAGGTATGGCGTTCTATGCCTTCCCAGGCGCCCTGCATAACCGATTCTCACACAGCATAGGAGTGCTTCATCTTGCAGAAGAGATATTAAGAAACCTTGAAAAGAAAGGTGAAATAATCGATGACAAAAGCGAGACGCGGAAGATCACTCGTATTGCTGCGATTCTCCATGATATCGGACACTATCCTCTTTCCCACACAATTGAGCAGGCATACAAATTAGATTACTCGATAAACAGCTTTCATGATCCGGGAGCGTGGATAGATGATTTACATGTTCCCGATTATCTTGGCGAGCCAAGGAACCTTGCACAGTTTTTTCTTCATGATTTGAGCTGGGATTTAGTGGATTATGTAAAGCCGAACATGGCACACCATGAGAAGTTTTCGAAATATATATTACAATCTGATGAATTGAAAACCTTTTTCAGCGATCACGGATTTCAACCAGATTATGGCGATAGAATATACGCCATAATTAATGATGATCTTAAATCAAGCCATAAGGAAGATTCTTTGCCGGCGTCAATAATAAACTCCCTC
>CAZSPL010000072.1:0-15979 GCA_964608735.1 uncultured Planctomycetota bacterium
GGTAGAATAATGATTGAGATGGAACAGGAGAAGGCTGAAAAAAAGAGCTTGGAACTGACCGCCAACGCCGAGCTGGTGCTGGAGAAGCGGTATCTGAGGAAGGACACAGACCGGAAGGTGGTTGAAAAACCCGAAGATATGTTCAGGCGTGTCGCCGAAAATATCGCTTCGGCCGAGGAGGCTTATCCTTCCGCCGATAAGCGGAATGACATCAGCGGTCGTTTCTACGATTTAATGACCAGCCTCGAATTCATGCCGAACAGCCCGACCCTCATGAATGCCGGGCGGGAGCTACAGCAGCTCTCAGCGTGTTTCGTGCTGCCCGTGGAGGACAGCATCGATTCCATATTCCAGACTATCAAGGAGACCGCCCTCATACACAAATCGGGCGGCGGTACCGGATTCAGCTTCTCCCGGATACGCCCCAAGAACGACGTTGTAAAGTCGACAAAGGGCATCTCCTCCGGCCCGGTCTCGTTCATGAATTCATTCAACGCTGCCACCGAGACCATCAAACAGGGCGGAACGCGTCGCGGTGCCAACATGGGGATACTGCGCGTCGACCATCCCGACATTATGGAATTCATCACATGTAAGGCGGATAACAAGGCGCTGAACAACTTTAATATCTCGGTCGCCGTGACCGACGATTTCATGCGCGCGGTCGATGAGGATGAAGACTACGACCTGGTTAACCCGAACACGAAAAAACCCACCGGTAATCTCAATGCGGGTGAAGTATTCGACCAGATGGTGGAAATGGCCTGGCGTAACGGCGAGCCGGGAATTATCTTCCTCGATGCGCTGAACCGCGACAATCCCACCCCGCATACGGGGATGTTCGAAAGTACTAACCCCTGCGGCGAACAGCCGCTGCTTCCCTATGAATCGTGCAATCTCGGAAGCATCAACCTCGCTAAGCATATCCGCTATGCCGGCGCGAAACCCTCGATAGACTGGGATAAGCTCAGGGAAAATGTATGGCTGGCCGTCCGGTTTCTCGACGATGTCATCGACAAGAACGATTTCCCCCTTGAAAAAATACGCACTGAGACGAGGGCGAACCGGAAGATCGGACTCGGCATAATGGGATGGGCCGACCTTCTCTACAACCTCGGTATCCCGTACTGCTCTGGCGAAGCACTTGAACTTGCCGGCGAGCTTATGGGATTCATCGACCTCGAAAGCAAGGAAGCGAGCCGCGAACTCGCCCGCGAGCGGGGGCAGTTCCCCAATTTCCCCGGCTCGGTCTATGAAATCGCCGGCGAAGCCCCTATGCGCAACGCTACTACCACCACGATAGCCCCGACAGGGACGATCTCGATTATCGCCGGATGCTCCTCCGGTATCGAACCGGCATTCGCCCTCGTTTACAAGCGCGCCAACGTGCTCGACAACGATGAGATGATCGAAGTCAACCCGGTATTCGAGCGCGTCGCAAAGGACATGGGCTTCTATTCCGAAGAACTGATGGAACTCGTCGCCGAACATGGAAGCATCCAGGACATCGATTCGATACCGGAAAGCGTACGAAAGGTTTTCGTCACCGCCCACGACATCATCCCCGAATGGCATGTCCGGATGCAGGCAGCGTTCCAGAAGCATGTCGACAATGCCGTAAGCAAGACCGTCAATTTCCCCAATACAGCGACGGTCGCCGATGTCACCAAGGTCTACAGGATGGCCTACGACCTCGGTTGCAAGGGCATCACCATATACCGCGACGGCTCCCGCGACCTGCAGGTGCTGAGCATCTCGAGGAAGGAGCAGGAGAAGAACATCGAGGGGCCCATCGAGGCGAAGAAGAAGCGGCGGCGTCCCGAGGTCACGCGGGGTACCACAACCAAGATTCAGACCGGATGCGGCAACCTCTATGTCACCATCAACGAGGACGAGTCAGGGCCCTGCGAGTTGTTCAGCCAGCTCGGCAAGACCGGCGGATGCATCGCCAGCCAGACCGAGGCCATCAGCCGCTTGATCTCACTCGCCCTCAAGTTCGGCGTGCCGATAAATGACGTACGCGAGCAGCTCAGGAACATCCGCTGCCCGCAGCCCTCATGGTCCAACGGCTCCACCGTCTATTCCTGCGCCGACGGCATCGGCCTCGCAATCGACGGCTACATAATGGACCGTGAGGAACGCAAGAGCCCCGCGCTGTTCGATATGGACCGCGAAAGCAGCCCCGCCCCGGTCGATGAAGAACTCGAGGAAAAATTCAAGATAACAAAGCGCCTTGCCGACATCTGCCCGCAATGTCCCGACTGCTCCGGGATGCTCGAATTCAAAGAGGGATGCGTCACTTGCCCCGCGTGCGGATATACGAAATGTTAGAAATGCGCCCGGCACGGCGATGCCGGCTTATTTAAATTCAAGCTTCAATATCGACTTGTTGAATTCCTCGATTGTCTTCTGCCGGTCGACTTCGCTCGGGATCCGCAGATTGAACTCATACGCGTTGCCGCCATAATTGAAGGTCACCGTATATGCGTGCCACAGGTCGCTAAACGCCCCGGTACCATGCGTCTCCTCGTAGAGCCGGAATACAGCCTCGATACCTTCAGCGCCCGGCCACCGCAGCTTCTCGTTGTATTCATCAACCAGTTCCCCCTTCATCGGCCCGACGAAGTACAATCCCTCGGGCACCGGATATTCCGATGTCATGGGATTCATCTTCGGATCGAACTCGCCTTTCACGCCTATGAACCGCCAGTTCCGGATGTTACTCAGGTCGGTGGCCGTAGGATCCCCTTGCGCGCATGTGATGGGTGCAAATATATATTCCGGCTGGCCGCTCAAACGGTGTTCGAACGCGCTCTTATCCGATGAGTGCACCGTCATAAGCCATCCGTCGGCGACCGTGATGGTCACGCCTGTATCGAGCGTGATTTCGCTGAAAGTCTTCGGACCTCCGCATGACGATATCAATGCAGGGAAAACCGACAGCAGTAATATGACGATGGCTTGCGTGACGCGCATCTCACACCTCTTACTGTTATTCTGGAGCTACGCGGGAAGTATATGATGACAACCGGCGGATTATCAAGGGGATGTGATTGTATCTACTGCTCGATAAGCGTGATGACATGCATGCAACTGTCATCCCCACGGCATTTTGACGTCACCGCCTGGTGGGCGATGCCTCCGAGTGCGCTGAAAAAACCGTCTTTCCATGCATGCCGCGCTGAACAAAGCAACCATGCGAGGGCGGGAACTCCGTCGAAGCGCTCCAGGTAGTGGCAATGGTTGAGATTGTATGTAATCTGGCCTGCTTCGCTCGATATCACCTCGATGTTATCATCGGCGGGCATGCCGTCTACGAGATAGTCGTTCAGCACCAGCAGAGCCCTTCTCGCGTCGGTCGATGCATCTCCCTTGGTTGTCGAAGCTATCACGCCCCACTTCTCACCCTCGGCGCGGCATGATGCATGAATCAGTTCTATGGCGCTGTCGCCGATGACTGATAGAATCCCGGAAACCAGTTTCACCTCGGCTTCCTCGAGTTCTTCCAGCCATCCCGGGATACGCCCCGCCAGATCCGCGATATTGCCGGCGAGCGTGCTTTCAAAAAAATTGTTGAATTCTCCAAGAGTCGCTCTACATTCCTCGAATCCCGATACCCCTGCGCCGGTTGCCTCTTGAAAACTCTTCAACATGGCTTCGAGCATTTCGGCGAGTATATACAATCGCCTCAACTGCCATCTGTCTATCGAAGATAATGATGCCATCTCAACTCTCCCTTTTGATTAAGTTAGAACATATGCGGCCTGACTGCAAGTGCCGGGATGTCCCATTTTCCGACAGGTGCTATAATTCGGAACTCCTTGGGGAGAGATATACCGGGGATTCGTCAATGAGATCATTTATCACATACCTGCTCCTTGCTCCAATTGCCCCTTTCCTTGGATGGGGCCCCGTTACGCACATCTACCTCCATAAAAAAGCGGTCGATGAAATGACCGGCTCCGGCCCCGGTGGAATTCTTGAAAGCGAGGGCGATAAATCACTCTTTATTGCCGCCGGTAATATCGCCGACCTCATCAAGGCGAACCAGCTCCGGTTCAAGGAGCGCTACTACGAATACACCCACAACACGATTCCGACCAAATTCGAAGGACGCCCCGTTTTCGGCGAACGCCTGTACCGGGAGAATGTCGGGCTCGGACGACGCGACGGCACCATCTATTCCCTCGGATGGATTTGCCACCAGGTCTCCGACCAGTTCCCGCACAGGTATCCCACCAACGAGTTCGAGGGGTTCGTCAACTCGCGACGATTCTTCGCCGATTTCTACCCGCCCGATGAAAATGACTACTCGAAACCCGTTAAAAACCTGCGCAACGATCTAATATCCGCCGACCACTGGCTCGTCGAAATTCTCGCCGACATGCTTTGCCTTTCCGAAATCGCCGATTATTTCAAGGATTACCGGATAGACCTCGATTTCGGCGGCTATCCCGAGATAGAAGCGCTGTCCGCGCGTATTCTCGATGAATATCACGATGAACTCTACCCGGCGGTTAAATATTTCATCCCGCTCAAGCCGGAAGTCCTCCTGCGCGTCTACCGATATTATCACATGGTCATCCGCGTATTCATGGACATGTATTTCCATTTCCATGATTCGCTCGGTACGGATGGCATCAGAAAAATGCTATCGAACTACCCCCCACTCGCCGATATGAACCGTATGCTCGATTATTCGATTGAAGCGATACACGATACGCTCAACAATCCAGTCGGAAGCTGGAACCCCGATAAGTACAAGCCTCCCGGCGCGAAGCCAGTAAAGTATTCGGTGTATACATATGAGAATTACGACGGGCCGGAGCGTTACGATTTCGGCTTCCGGCGAGGGTTTATCCCATGGATTGCCGGGCTGTTCTCCAAGAGCGCGACCCTCAATGAAATCGGCAAGCGGATTTCCGACCGCGTCAGCACATGGCCTTTGATAAAACCCGCGCTGCGGATTGCGAGCAAACGGCGTCGCTCCGGCATGAACATCACGGCATTCATCATGTGCGAACTGGATAAATCGCCCAATCCTGATCTTGCCGAAATTGTTGCCGAGACGAAGCGGCGATTCAAACTCAAGTCAAGGAGCATCTGATGGGTTTCAATTATCTCGAAGGAAATTGTTTCGTATGCGGCAAGAACAACCCCGACGGGCTTCAGCTTGATTTCATCCGGAATCCCGGCGGTACGAGCGAGGTGCGATGCACCTTCGAGCATCGCCACCAGGGCTATGACAATATCGTCCACGGAGGGTTAATCGCCGCCGTACTCGACGACAGCATGGCTCACGCGGTGATGGCTATCGGGCTCATGCCCGTCACCGCCGAAATGAAGATCCGCTTCAAGCAACCGGTCATGGTCGGCGAGGAAATCCTCTTCGAGGGGAGAGTAGTAAGCACGGGAAGAAGATTTGTCCTGACCAGCTCGGTCGCTACCAGTCCGGATGGTAGTGTGAAGGTCACCGCGGAGGGGAAGTTTTTCGTCGATGTCGTCGAAAAATGGAATCCTGAATGACCCACGCTGACATGACACATCGCGGCATCATTAATCCCGCGTAAGGCAACCCGGACGATGGTGAGTTCTCATCATGCCTTTTAGTGTAATTATCCTTATGTTAGAATTTACCGGTTCGGCACGTTTTACTTTGAATCCTCAGGGAAGGCTTGGTGATGATAATGCGTAATTCGCGCTTCCATGTTGTACTGAAATTCGCGATTGTATCAATCCTCCTTCTGACCGGAATCCCGGCATATGCACAGGCGGTGATTATCGAAGCTATCGAGCCGAACGAGGGCTATCAGGGCGAGAGCCTTAATGTGCACATCTATGGCGAGCTCTTCGACGCTAAGGCGGATGTCACATTCAGCAACCCCGACATCGACGTGCTGCAGATAACTTGGATAGATCAAGGGGAACTTATCACCTCCATCTTCATAGGACAGGAAGCTGAAGTCGGCCTGTGTGATATCCGTGTTGAAAACCCCCAGGGAATGTTCGATGTCGCCCAGGATATTTTCGAAGTGCTCGATGCCTTCAACCCGGCCTTCTCGTTCCTGAACCCCGATTCCGGCTTCCAGGGCGATTCATCCATAATGACCACCCTTACGGGAAGCGATCTTCCGGTGGACGGCACTTTCGAATTCAGCCCGCCCGGCGGACCGGTTATCGTCAACGCGACATACGTCAGCGCGACTTTATATAACCTCGTACTCGATATCCCCGAAGACGCCATTCCCGGAATATATGACCTCACCTCGAATTTCCCGGGCGTGGATCTCGGCCCGACCCTTGTAAGTGCATTCGAAGTCTTCGAACTCCCCACGACCTATGAATTGTATCTCGAAGACAACCTCTACATGATGGGGATAGGCGGCGACTCGGAACAGACCGATTTCCTTTTCGGAATCGATTCCAACAAGCCGGATGATGTCGACGGGCCGTTCTATTTATATGCCTCCGAAGCCGTCGACCCCGTCTCCGGCGAAATTATCGGCCTGAGCTACATCGACATCGCGCCGAGCAGGACCGATTTCCTAACCCCCGGTATGTACGAAATGGCGATAATACGCACGGTTATCCCACAAGGTATCCCCACGGGCGATTATGAAGGCACCATCACATTTTCCGCCCCGTCCGTCGGACTCCAGGAAACCGCTTCGTTTACGATCTCCGTACAGCCCGGCCCCGTGGAAATACTCTATCCCGAGCTGAACCGCCAGGAACTTGAGATAGACTTGATATGGCCCGGCTCCGATAACTCCACTGAGCCGGAAGAAATTGTAGAAGAAACTCCCCTGTTCGAATGGGCGTCATCCGCAAGGTATTTCGATTTCCACCTCTTCGATGTCACTCCGACCGATGAATACTCATCGATAAGCGGCGCCACCGAATACCTCAGGCCGATCTATGAGGAGCATGATATCGCGGATACGATCCTCTTCTACCCCCTCGCCGCCGAGCCGCTTGTCCCGGGACATACATATGCATGGCAGGTCGAAGCAAAGGATATCCCGGCGTTCGACCCCAGGGTCGTCAACAGGGAGCCCCAGATTATCCAGTCCGAAATTTTCTATTTCAAGTATATCGATCTCATGACGACTGCCGGCGCGCCGGAGGTATTGAGTATTCAGGTCACCCCTGAGTATATCGGGGCCGAGCTGCAAACCGATTACGAATTCGAAGCGATTCTCGAACTCGAAGGCCCGGGATTTGCCGACGTCAACTGGAAGGTCGTCCCGAGCTCCGCGGCGCTTATCGTGAGCCGCAATGAATATGCCTATGTCACCCCGCTCAAGTCGGGCTTCATTTCGATCATCGCTGAAGCCGGCGATATGAGCGCCTATGCCGTCATGCGGGTGGGCGAAGCCGATTTGCAGACTTCGGTTGAACTGAACACGCAAACCATCGCGCGGCTTGCGGAGAAAATTGATTCTATCACCGGAAGCATCGCCGAGTGGACTGCGCTGGAAGAGCGCTTGCAATCTTCACAGGGCGAACAACTCGCCCTGAAGAACGAAATGGATTCGTCAATCACTGCATTCGGGTCGGCACTCCGGGAAGCATACAAAATTCTCGAACCATTCTTCCTCACCGGCAAAGCCTCGCTAATCCCCGCTGATACCGGCGATTGGATTCAGCGCGAACCGTTCGGCGCCTACCTGGGGCTCTATACATCCGATCCGTCCGCCTGCGAAAAATTCATCGCTTCAAACCTTATCGGCATCGATGCGATGATTAAAAATCTCGATGACCGAATATCCGAAGCCAACGCTCTGGCCGTAGATCATCAGCGAGCCGTTTCCGGGAGCGAAGACCTGTTGATACTGGCAATCGGCCTGCAAGCCAATATTGAGCATGAGATTACATCGGTAAATAATGAGCTTGATCTCGTGATCGCCTCATTGGAGAGCGGTTCCAACCCTTTTTGCTCTTTGACATAACGGCCGTCTCGCAAACGCCCGCGGCTCGCCTCAAAACCGCCATCGATGAGCGTTCGCTGGCGATGAGGAGCTATATCGAGGATTGTGCGGCTTATAAGGATGAACTCGTTGTCTATGACAACATCGTGCTCCGGAAAAACACCGCAATGGCCTTGAATATTACGGCGAATGATAATTTTAAAAAATATCTCGAGGACAACATCATTCACAAGCGCATCAGGCTTACGCAGAGCGATGAAGAGAAATGGATGGAGATACCCATCCTCGAAGGGACTTATTCCATCTATGCCGCCACTCCCGATGAAGTTCCCCTCATAGGCGGCTTCCTTCAGCGACGCAAAGCCGATCTCGAACTGCTGGTGAATGAAATAGAAACGACGAATGAAAATTTAATCGAAGCCGGGGCCGACGAGAACGATGCCCTGGCCAAAAAGCTCAGCGCGGATTCCCAATTACGCCTCTCCCGTATGAACGCCCTTTTCGCCGGGATTGAGCGTAGGTTTTCTTATCTGATTTTCCTGCTCGCACGTCCGCTTGATGACCTTAAAAATCCGGCGGCGACTGAAAATATGTAGCTTGGTAGTTATACATTCCCTTGACGGACCTGGAGAGAGGAATGCCGAGAAAAAAAACGACACATACGGTTCTTCTGGCAACACTTATTGCCGGCATCCTGGCGTTCGGGCTTGCGCCAAGTGCAAACGCCGATGCGACCGACATCATCTTCAACATCGCCGACGGGGATATCGTCCAGCTCGATGATTTCCTCCTCGTCGCCGAGTTGAGCAAAGACCTCGTCGGGAAATACGACGATTTCAAGCTCCTCATCGATGGCGAGGAAGCCCCCGTGAAATTCCTCAAAGAGCAGGGACTTCTCACCTTCCTCCCGGATGAGGGCTTCGATGTCGGCAGCCACCTCGTCGAACTTGTCGGCGTCGGCGGCGACGTCGAGGACATCCTCTCCGAATTCGGCTTCGGAACCGTGCTGCGAAAGCTCGAAAAATTCGTGAACGGCGAGCTGAATATCGAGGATGCCATTCTCGCTCTCGGCGGAGAGTTTGCCCTGGAAACCGACTTCGACGACCTCGAGGGGATCGGGAAATCAATCCTTGAACGCGAGACCGATGAAGTTCTCAGCAAGCTCTCCACGAACTTCGCAACCGACAAATGGGGCATCGATATAATGATGTTCCTCGATTCCGACCAGGGGAAGTACACGCAGGTTCTGGACCGCTTCAAGGTCGGGGTTGAAACCGGCGACCTTGAAGTCCTTCTCGGCGAGACATTCCCCAAGTTCACTGATTACACAATTACCGGGCGGCGCTTGCGAGGCCTGTCCTTCAATGAAGGGCTGGGCGACATGAATCTCGAAGGCACCTGGGGCAAGGCCCTGAAAAGGGTCGATTCCCAGTTCGACCAGCTTGGAGGGATTATCGACCCGGGAACCCCGGGACTCGATGTCTATGCGTTCCGCGTCGGCACCGATGAAAAACTCCCCCTTCGCGCCGGGGCGACGCTTCTCGGCGGCAACAAAACCACCTACGGGCCCGGCTATGAATTCCCCGGCGCTGAAAACCAAGTAATAAGTTTCGATGCCGCATACGAACTGGGCGACTCGTTCAGCGTCAACGGCGAGTATGCCATTGCCGACAGCCGGGATGACGATGAGCTTACTTCATCCAAGGCCGAAGCCAAGCGCGCCGAGCTTAAATATAAGACCGGTGATAACACCCTGTCAATGTCATATAACAACATCGAGCCGGACTTCCAGTCGTTCGGCTTGAATTCCATCCGTACGAATGTCAGCGGCCTCGAAATCGAAGATCGTTTCTCCTTTAACGGGGAGTTTACGGGCAATGTCAGCTACTCGCGCTACCGCGACAACCTCGATTCCGCATCCGAGAACACACGCTGGACAGACCAATTCTCCGGGAGGATGACCTACAGGCCACGCGGATTCCCCGGTGGATTCGATTTCACCTACCGTAAGTTCGAGCGCTCAAACAGCCTCGCTCCCGGGGAGACTGGCGCATACGGCATAAGCAACGACTCCATGAGCTTCTCCGGATTCCTCCGCGGCGACCTGTGGGGCGCGAACCATAACCTGAGGGTCACATACACCGGAAGGTCGTCGGATGACAATGTCCGCATGATGACGATCTCCGATACAAGCGATTTATCCTGCTTCTGGAATGTCCGCTTCGATTCCGGGCTCGGGCTCAATTTCGGCCTCGGAAAACAGACACGCGAGGCGAATAATAATTCTCAGCGCGACAGCCTTCGCTACGACCTCGGCTTTTCATACTTGCTCGATGAAGCGAGGCTCCTGCTTTCGGGGGCATGGGGATACAGCTCGCTGGATGGAGATGAGATCTACGCCGATTCCTCCCGCCTGAACGCGCGGCTCGGGCTGAGGTGGAATATCACGCCGTTTTACAGCATCGACGCTACATACCAGCGCCTTGATTTCGATGATGAAGGCGACGGCGCGAACGATTACAATGATGATGCGTTTAAAATCAAGCTTATCAGGACGTTTTAAATGCTCAATGTTCCCGCGATAGATTTTGGCGGATACAAGATGGGCCCCGGCAATCCCTTGGTCCTCATCGCCGGGCCATGCGTTATCGAAAACGAAGGGCTTTGCTTGACGGTCGCGAAGGAAGTCCGCGACATCTGCCGCGAACTCGGTATGCCATACGTGTTCAAATCATCATATGACAAGGCCAACCGTTCATCCATCGTCTCAAAGCGCGGCCCCGGGTTGAAGGAAGGCCTTGAGATTTTACGGAGGGTGCGCGACGAAACCGGCGTTTCGGTATTGACCGATATCCATTCCCCCGATGAAGCCGCTATCGCCGGCGCGGTGGTCGATGTCCTGCAGACGCCTGCATTCCTCTGCAGGCAGACCGACTTGATACTCGCGGCATCGGAGCACGGCAAGGCTGTCAATATCAAGAAGGGTCAATTTCTCGCGCCATGGGACGCCGCGAACATCATCGAAAAAGCCCATAGCACCGACAACCGCAACATCGCCATATGCGAGCGCGGAGCTTCATTCGGATACAACAATCTCGTCGTCGACATGAAAAGCTTCCCCGTAATCCACTCCTTCGACGTGCCGGTCGTATTCGACGCCACTCATTCAGTGCAGCTTCCGGGAGGTATGGGATTCGCCACCGGCGGACAGAGGGAATTCATCGAACCACTCGCGCGCGCCGCGGTCGGATGCGGGATCGACGGATTGTTTCTCGAAACGCATCCCGAGCCGGAGAAGGCATTCTCCGACGGCACCAACATGCTCCCGCTCTCCGCGATGCCTGTTTTCCTGAAACATATTTCCAAACTCGCCAAATTTGTGCGGGAGGAATACGGGGAATGAACATCCCTCGGAAATGGGGAGGGTTACGGAAACTTCTTCTTCTCGTCCTGCTCCCCGCTCTCATCACTGGATGCCACGCCAAACCCCCGGAAACCGGTCCGCCCGCTGAAAAACAACTACGCATCGTAAGCCTCTCGCCGAACATCACGGAAATTATTTACGCGCTCGGGGCGGGGGATAACATCGTCGGCGTGACATCGTTCTGCGATTACCCGCCCGAAGCGAAACTGAAAACGCGCGTAGGCGGCGTCCTCGACACGAATTTCGAGCTCATACTAAGCCTCAATCCCGATATCGTCATCGACCTTGCTTCGCAGGCCGAACGCACCGGCAAGCTGAATCAACTCGGCCTGAAGACGGTAGTCATCTCGAACGAAACGATGGATGACCTCTACGAAAGCATCGTCAAACTCGGCGGTATACTCGGAAAGCAGGATACTGCCCGGCAACTTGTCGATCAGATTAAATCGCGAAGGAATGAAATAATCGCCCTGCTCGAAGGCGTCCCGCGTCCCACGGTTGCGTTTGTTGCCGATCATGCCCCGGGTTCGCTCCAGGATGTTTATGTCGCCGGAAGAGGCAACTTCGTGAATGAGCTCATCGAAGATGCCGGCGGGGTGAACGTTTTCGCCGATGCCGGGCCCCGGTATCCACAGGTCGGCCTCGAAGCGTTCCTCAAGCTCGATCCCGAATACATCTTCGACGCCACTGAGTCCGGCGAGGATGTTTATTCATCACTGCCGGAACTGAAGGCCGTCGAGACGGGAAATGTCTACTTCTGCTTCGATGAGATAATCCAGGTTCCCGGACCGAGGATCAACAGTTCCCTGGAATATTTCGCCCGGGTATTGCATCCATCGGCGTTCCAAGAGTAACATTCATCCAGTGAATTCCCCGGATGGAAATAAATATTTCATCGAGACGAAGGACATCGCATTCGCCTACACATCTGGCGGACTATCCGTCATTCACAACTTCACCGCCGGCTTCGGGCCGTCGCGCCTCAATGTGATCATCGGCCCAAATGGAAGCGGCAAATCGACCCTCGCGCGCATCATTATCGGCTACCTGGCGAAATACTCCGGTGAGGTGCGAATCGACGGCGACGACGCCCGCTCGCTCAGCGTGCTCGAAACCGCGCGGCGTGTGTCCTTCGTCCCGCAGGAAAATCCCGTCTCCGCGCCGCTCACTGTACGCGATGCCGTCGAACTCGGACGCTACTGCCGGATTGCCGGTGGCGTTCATAAGAGTGACGAAGATGTGCGCGTCATCGAGGATGCCCTCGAAATGACCGGCTTGAAGGAATTCGCCTCAAACCGACTCGACAGCATCTCCGGCGGCGAGAAGCAGAGGGCGATGGTCGCCCGTGCCATCGCGCAGGGCGCGGGGAATATGATACTCGATGAACCCACCGCCAATCTCGACCTGAAATACCAGCCGCTGATATTCGGACTCCTGAGAAGGCTCGTCGACGAAAAGGGCTGTAACATCATCGCCATAAGCCACGATGTCAACCTCGCATCGCGTTATGCCGACCAGGTGTTCCTGTTGAAAGATGGCGCCATATTCGCGTCCGGCGCGCCATCGCAAGTTGTCAAGCTCGATACCCTCGAAGCCGCATACGAAACGAAGCTGAAATCGGTCGGCGAGGGGATTTTCCTGCCGCTCACTTCATCCTTTGCGGGGGGTGAGCGATGAAACCGCACTATGTAAAAGTGCTCGTCATACTCACGCTCGTGCTCGTCGTCTCGGCTATCGGCGGGCTGCTCGCGGGATATACGACTCCGAAGGAAATGCTCGACGACCCGGCGCGCGGAATACTCGTGCTCCTGAAACTCCGCCTGCCGCGCGTGCTCCTCGGGATATTTGTCGGCGCGGCCCTCGCTGTCGCCGGCGCGGCTTTCCAGGGAGTGCTGCGAAACCCGCTCGCGACCCCTTACACCCTCGGCGTCGCGGGAGGCGCAAGCCTTGGCGCGTATATCGTCATCATCAGCACGGGCGCGAGCATGATGGGGCAGGGGTGGTTCCATCTCGCATTCGTGCCACTCGGCGCGTTCATAGGCGGGATCCTAACCGCGAGCCTTGTGTATGGCCTCGCGCGACGTCGCGGGAAAGTCAGCTCGTATTCACTCATTCTCGCCGGCGTGGTGATAAATTTCACATTCGCCTCGGTGATTCTATTTCTCCATTATGCCGCGAATTTCACCGAGGTCTACACGATGGTCCACTGGATGATGGGCTCCCTCGGTATCGTCGGATTCGGCAAGCTCTTCGTGACGATGCCGGTAATCGCGATATGTCTCATCCTTCTGCTCGGCTCGCACAAGAGCTTCGATATCCTCGCGTTCGGCGAAGTGACCGCGCATTCGATGGGCCTCGATGTAGAGCGGTTCATCAAGTGGGTTTTCATCGTCGTATCCGTCATGGTCGGCATGTGCGTATCCGTATGCGGCCCCATCGGCTTCGTCGGACTCGTCATCCCGCACATATTGCGACTCGCTTTCGGAGGGCGCCACGCGTTCCTCCTTCCGGCTTCGATACTTGCAGGTGGCGCGTTTCTCTGCATCACCGATGCTCTCGGGCGGATCATCATCTCTCCGAGGGAGCTTCCCGTAGGAATCCTCACCGCCTTTATAGGAGGCCCGATTCTTGCCGTATTGCTTATGAGCGGCAAGGGTTACGAAACGCGCGACTAAAGCCGAAGCCGTCTTGACATGATATTTTTTACATGATAGATTTCTACACCCTTGGGGCTTTAGCTCAGTTGGTTAGAGCGCTTCCCTGATAAGGAAGAGGTCGGTGGTTCGACTCCACTAAGCCCCATTTTTTTATTTAACAATGGATTTACTACCATGGAAGAATATCTTGCGCGGGGCATACGGGGCAAATGCGCTGTTTTTTCCGTGCCCCTGAAATATGATAAACCGCATGAACAGACGACATGAAATAGGAGGATAGAATGGCTGACGATAAGAAAGGCGTAAACTGGGATCTCGCGAGCTATTTCCCGGCATTCGACGGTCCCGAGATGAAGGAATTCAAGGAGAAACTGAATAAAGACGTGCATGTGATGCAGGAACAAGCCGCCAAACTCGGCCCGCTGTCCGCGGATACAGCATCCGGATGGGAGGAAGTCCTGCTTCTTTCGGAGGACTTCGAATCCCGCATGTCTCATATCTTCTCCTATATCGGGTGCCTGAGCGCCGCCGACGCCGCGAATGAAGCCTACTCGCAGGAGGAAGGACGCCTCCAGGCGCTGTATGCCGAACTGGAGAAATTCAGTGTCGATGTACTGCAGGCGTTCAAGGGAGTATCCGATGAAGTGTTCGACGCATTCATCGCGCGCGATGCCCTCAAGGGGGCCGAGCATAGCATTCGAAGGACCCGCGAACTCGCCGCGCACACGATGTCGCCCCAGGAGGAGAAGCTTACCGCGGATTTGAATGTCGATGGCCTCCATTCGTGGGGACGTCTCTACGACAAGATAACAGGCAAGCTCGAATTCGAGATGATATATCCCGACGGCAGGAAGGAGACGAAGCCGATCTCCCAGTGGCGTTCGCTCATGTCCGATGCCGACCGTGAAGTCGGAAAGGCCGCGTTTGAATGTGGGAACAAAGCGTGGAAAGGCATCGAGGATACCTGCGCCGCCGCCCTGAATGCCATCTCCGGCAACCGGCTCACGCTCAACAAGCACCGAGGCATCGACCATTTCCTCTACTACGCACTCTTCCAGTCGTCGATACAAAAGGAAACCCTCGATGCGATGTATAAGGCCATCCACGACAACATCGATATCGGGCGCGAGATATTCAGGGCGAAAGCGAAATTCATGGGACGCGACGGCATCCACTGGTTCGAACGCGAAGCCCCGCTGCCTCTCAAGGATGTAGCCCTCTATTCGTGGGAACAGGCCTCCGCGATGGTGCAGCAATCTTTCGATACGGCGTTCCCGAGCCTCGCGGACTACTACAAGTCGTTCATCCTGAAAAGATGGATCGAGTCCGAAGCCCGCCCCGGCAAACGTCCCGGCGCGTTCTGCACGGGCTCACCTGTCACGAAGGAACAGCGCGTTTTCATGACATATAACGGAACCCTTAGCGACACCACCACCATCGCGCACGAAGTCGGCCACGCGTTCCATAGCCATCTACTGAATGAACTGCGCCCCTGGGCGAGGGAATACCCGATGACCCTCGCGGAGACGGCATCGATCTTCTCGGAGCTGATTTTCGCCGAGGGTATTTACAATGATGCTTCAATCAACGATTCCCAGAAGCTGCTCATGCTCGATGCCGACCTCAGCGGCGCGGCGGTTCTGCTGCTCGATATCACCGTTAGATTCGAGTTCGAGAAGATCTTCCACGAAGAGCGTGCCAAGGGCGAGCTCACGGTCACAAGGTTCAAGGAGATCATGATGGAGACGCAGCGGAAAGTCTTCGGCGACGCGATGATCTCCGGCACTGAAGACCCGATGTTCTGGGCATCCAAGTTGCATTTCTACATCACTTACGTGACGTTCTACAATTTCCCTTACACGTTCGGTTTCCTTCTCGCTCGGGCGCTGTTCAACCTGTTCAAAAAGGAAGGCGCGTCGTTCCTGCCGAAGTACGAGGCTTTCCTGAAGCTCACCGGAAGCGACACT
>CAZSPL010000073.1:0-15829 GCA_964608735.1 uncultured Planctomycetota bacterium
GCGAAACAGGTGACGGTCCCTACTTTTTTCTGTAGAATTTCGCCCCGTCCTTCAATTCACATTCGATGCTGTTTTCATCGAGCATCATTTTCATCATCTTGATGACTTCCGTCCTGTGCATTTCGAGGCCGTAGGCGATATCCTCGATGGTGCCGGGGCGTCGTTTCAGGAGTTCGAGGATTTTATCGTGCATCGATTCGCATTCGCGGGCTATCTTGACGCCGGAATAATCGCCGATGACATCGCAATTGTCGCCGAAGATGGGGGCGAATTCACGCAGCTTTTCGTAGGGTACCGCGCGCGCATAGGATTCCGCCGGGGGGCGATGCACGGTGTTGAGCTGTATTCGGTCGGGTTCGAGTTTTTTCGTGATATATGCCATCTGCTCGATCTGTTCGATGCCGTCGGTCTCGCCTTCGAGGATGAAGACTTCGAGCCATATCCTGCCGTGGTATTCCTGCCTGAACGCCAGCAGCCCGCCGAGGAGCAGTTCGAACGTGGCGTCTTCGTGCGGGCGGTTGACGCGCTGGAAGGAGCGCTCATCGAAGGCATCGAGCGAGGGGAGCACGAGGTCTGCGTTCATGAGTGTAAACGCGAGGTCGGGCTCCCATAAAAGCGAGCCGTTGGTGATGATTGCGAGAGGGATGTCGGTCATACGCTTGATACCGTTGACGATATCGCCGATGCCGGAATGAAGTGTCGGCTCGCCGGAGCCGCCGAGGGTGATGTAGTCGGGCCTGGTATCGAGTGCGGACTTGACTTCGGCGAGAAGTTCCTCCGTCTCCACCCATTCTTTTCGCTCGACGGTCTTGAAGGTTGTCGGTCCGAGCTCGCAATAGACGCAATCGAAGTTGCAGGTTTTATACGGGACAAGGTCGACGCCGAGTGAACGTCCGAGCCTTCGCGAAGCGACGGGTCCGAAGATGTGAGATGACATGTTTTACTACCTCCCCGAGTTACATGCCCCCTATTTAACCACCATCGGCAGGAAGTCGGCCGATGTGAAGATGCCATGGATGCCGCGGTCGTGGAGCCAGAGGGCGCGTTTGATGTAGCCCACGCCGGTGCCGACGACATTCGCCGCCATGCTTGTTTCATCGCCGAGGATGAATCTGTGCGCGCTTTTCTTGCCCTCGAATGTCTTGCCGGTAATCGTCATCGTCGTACTCACCGGCTTCTTCGCGCTCCGGGTGTCCATGATGCCGCCGACCCGCACCCGCGATAAATCATCCACGACGCCCGCGCGCACGAGCATCAAATCGTCGGCATGCTCCATGTCGTGAAATTCGAGCCTGCCGTCGCGCGATGCGAGCAGCGCATCGACCTGTTCATCGGTCAACGCTTTCGCGGATTCGACGGTGTACTCCGGCAGGTGCGCGATGTCTTCGCGTATTGTGCCCTTGTAATCTTCCCAGTTCGGGATTCCCACGCCCCAGTAAATATCGACGCTTTCTATTTCGGTGAAACTTACCGAGCCGAGTACCGCCGCGGTACTGAGCAGTCCGGGGGTGGCTCCCGCGCCTGTGATGTATGTCACCCGGGCCGATTTTATCGCGCCGTCGAGTTCGAAAAGTAGCTCCATCGCGCGGGTACGCTTCAGCGGGTCGACGATGACTCCCTTGTAGCCGCCGTCGATATAGCGCCCGACCACGCCGGGGATGAACTCATTCGGCAGGTTGGGCAGGCCGATGTAAATAGCATCATACCCGTCTTTCATCCCGAGCACTTCGCCGAGAGGGTCATCCGACGGATGCCCTATGCCATGAATATTCGCAACGGATTCGGCGAGGGGAAGATTCTCGATGTCATTCGAGACGATGCCGTCATCCCTGGCGGCAATGCCGTCGCGGTCGCATATCACCGTGACACGCATCTCGTCTTTCCTGTCGATGATACGTATCGCCGCACGTCCAAGGCCTCCCGCGCCAAGTACCGCAATTCTCTTCGGCATTCACTACCTCCGGAACTGATATGGAAATCATCAGCCGGTAAATCCCATACCTGGAAAAGCGCCCGCGTCTGAAGGGACGGGCTTCAACACCGCAATTATATAGACCGGGGATAGGCGCCGCAAGGTAGCGGGTGTGTGATGTGACCGGGGTGTTATGGTAATATTCCGCGCATGAAGCTCGACGAGCGGATAGCGGGATACATCAGGCAGGCGAAAGAGAAATCACTTTTGCGGACGCTTCGCAACGTCGAGCGCTGGGAAGAGTGCCGCCTGATGGTCGACGGCAGGCAGGTTATCGATTTTTCATCGTCCGATTACCTGAGCCTCGCCGCCGACAGGGAAGTTCTCGCGCTGGTTCAGAAGATGGTTCACGACCATGGCCTGGGCACGGCATCAAGCCCGCTCATAACGGGACACACGCGGCTTCACATGGCTCTCGAAGAGCGGCTCGCATCGATTTACGGGCAGGAAACCGCGCTGATATTCCCGTCCGGATGGCAGGCGAATGTGACGACCATCCCGGCATTGTTCGGCGAGTCGGATGTGCTGTTTTCGGATGAGCGCAATCATGCATCGTTGATAGACGGCCAGCGGTTGAGTTCGTCGGAAGTGAGGGTATTCGGGCATCTCGATTACGCCGGTCTCGAGAGTGAACTGGATGGATTGTCCCGCGAAGGCGGTAATGACAAGCTCACGGGGATAATCAGCGATACGGTGTTCTCCATCGAGGGTGATCTCGCCGACGTCAAAAAGCTGTGCGGGCTGGCGCGCAAATACGAGGCGGTGCTGATTCTCGATGCGGCGCACGGGCTTCCCGCGATAGAGGCGGGCGGGGATTCGGCGGTGGGCTTCGGTGAATATCTCGGGAAGGCGGATGTTGTCACGACAAGCATGGGGAAATATTTCGCGGTCGGCGGCGGGATGGTTGCATGTTCGCGGAAGACCCGGGAAATGCTCGTCAACCGCGCGAGGGGATATATATATTCGGGAAGCGTAAGCCCGCTGATGATAACAGCAATACTGGCAGTATTGCATCGTCTCGAAGCGGATCCGTCGATCATTCAAGGGCTCAAGGAGAATATCGAATACGTGCGTTCGAACCTCGCCGACATGGGCCTCGTGGCGAGGGCGGTTACCGGCGAGGGGCCGATATGCGCCGTACCGGTCAAGCCCGGCAAGGCGCTCGAAGCGGGAGACAAGCTGGTCGAGAAAGGCTTGCTGGCGACGCCGATAAGATACCCGTCGGTGCCGGAAGGCGAGGCGCGGTTGAGGATAAGCATAATGAGGGGGCATACGCGCGAGATGATGGATCAGCTTTTCGAGGGACTGGGGGAACTTATGGTCGAAGGATACATGCCGGAATCATGAAACATATATATTTTATAACGGGAACGGATACCGGGGTCGGCAAGACATATGTCGCCGCGAAGATCCTGGAGCGGATCTCATCGACCGTAGGATGGGTGGCCTATCTGAAGCCGTTCCAGACCGGATGCGTGATAGATTGCGGTGGGAGGTACACGGCGCCGGACGTCGATTATGTCAAAGCCATGCTCGGCGAGCGGGTCGATGGCCATGTGCTGTATCAATATAACCTACCGTCCGCGCCGCTCATCGCCGCCCGGAAGGCTGGCGAGGATATCGATTTCGACGCGTCGGTAAACTGGGTCAGGAACCGGGTCGAGGAATACGAGGCGGCGGTTGTCGAAGGGGCCGGGGGATTGATGGTGCCGATTACGCCGGACAAACTGATTGTCGACTTCGCCCGGGAGCTTGGATACCCGGTCATTCTCGTGGCGGCGAACAGGCTGGGATGCATCAACCATACGCTGCTCTCCATCGAAGCGCTGAAAGCCCGTGGGATGGACATCGCCATGATTGTGCTGAACAACATGGAGCCCGGCGAGCTTGACGACGTGATGAAAGCAAACGCAGAAATGATACAGGCATTCGCCCCCGGCATCGAAGTTGTGGAAGTCATCTATGGCGGAAGCCCGGCATTCGACATATAATTATTATGAGAATAAGCGTACGGCTTTCAATGTATCCCTTTTAGTATAGCGATTCGCCGGGAGTTCATGGAGTACAGGCACAGACATTTTCTAGAAGCTCTCGCGGAGCACAAGGCGTTGTTCGACCGCGTGGGCGAGCTTATTAAGGCCAATCGCGGCAGTGTCGTCTCGCAATGGCGCGGGGAGATAAGGGAATTCTTCGATACCGAACCGAACGAAGAGAATCCCGCGACGGGGCTTTCGGAAGAAGTGATCGACAAGCTCATTTCGGTTCTCGTTGATTGGAACCCGAGAAAGCATCTCGAAGGGGCGCATACCATCGGCCAGAGGCTTGCCGACAGGGAGATAGAACCGGATGACCTGGTCATAGGTTACCACATGCTGCAGGAGATACTGCGGCGGCTCATCCGCGACAAGATGGCGGGGGATTTCGCGGACGCATGGGAAGCGATGGAGGATTACCACGGGCATACGCTGGCGGTCGTGGTGGCGGCGTATCACGAAGCCGTTAACGAAAGGCGCAAGCAGAGGGGGATCGACGACCAGCGGGAGTTCCTTTCGCAGCTCGAAATGGCGAGGGGCATACAGGGGAAATTAATCCCGCAGAATTTCCAGAACCATTATTTGATAGCGACATCGAAGTTGAAGACCGTCGATGTGATAGGCGGGGATATTTTTTACGCGCACCAGGTGAGCGAAAGCCTGGCATTTTTCGCCATAGCCGACGCGGAAGGGCACGGTTTGCCGGCGGCATTGAATATGATGGCGCTGAGCGCGCATTTCCAGACAGTGCTTTCGAATTACTACACGCCCGAGTATGTCGCGGAATACCTGAATTTGATGATCATCAGGGGGGACAGCGGCATGCCGCCCACGAGCGGGATATTTCTCACCATCGATGGCAAGAGCGAGGAGCTTCGCATCGTCAACGCCGGGCATCCCGATCCAGTGCTGATCAAGGGTGAAGCGGGCACAGTGCATCTTCTGGAGCATGGCAACCTCGTACTCGGTCTGAGCAAGAGGGAAGATTATAAGGCGGTAACATACAAGTTTACGTCCGGCGACAAGCTTATCCTTTTCACCGACGGGCTCATTGATTTCAAGACTCGCGACGGCGAACTCTTCGGCATGGAGGGCTTGATGGACCTGTTCGAGGAGAATAAATACCTGGCGGGGGAGGAGATACTCGAAAAAGTGATGGAATATACCGAGCGGGAGGCCAGGTCGGGCGGACAGCGCACCGATGATATCCTCGTGGTAGCCATAGACGCGCGGCGCGCGGAGTGGCGTACCCTTCGCATTCCCCGTATTTCCATCCCGAAGGCCAAGGAAAGAGTGCTCCTCGAACTTAACGGCCTCCAGCTTCCCCATGAAGTGATCAGCGATATACACGTGGTGATGGATGAACTCATCGACAACGCGCTGCATCACGGCAACCAAGGCGACCATGAATTGCCGATAATTATCGACTACCTGGCCGGGCCGGAAGAATTCCGCATCAGGGTGACGGATTCGGGCGAGGGTTTCGACTGGCATTCGCTGGACATGCTTATGAACAAGGACAAGATACTCAGCGCATCGGGCCGGGGGCTGTATTTCATACGGAGTTTGATGGACGAAGTATCGTTCAGCGAGAGGGGTAACCAGGTCACGGCGATAAAGCGGTTTGACCGTCAATAACCTTTACCATATAATTTGGCAATAACAAGAGCGGCACCAAGGGTCGCATTACAATGATACGCCGGGTGGCAGTTTGATGGCGATTTTTTTGCGGTCCGGTGTAAGGGCGAACCTCGGGGCGTTTACGGCGGTGAATTAACGCCGGATGGCGAATTTCCCAACATTTCCGGGCAAAGCTAAATTCCTCAACAGGAAATTGAAGCAGTGTGCCGAAGCCCGGGCATCGGCCGACTTCGAAGCGATGCGTCGTTATGCCGAGGAAGGCTTGAAGGCCATCCCCGAGGCGAAGGCCGAGAAGTACAGCGACCCGCGGCGGAGCCTGCTTATCGCGCTGTCCGAAGCGGCATTCAGCTCAGGCGAAAAGGAAGTCGCGCGCGACGCGATGGAGCAGGCGATAAGCCTCTCCGACGGCAACAAGGATTTTGTCGGCGTGCTCATAGAGATGGCGGAGAATGCGGGGGAGGATATCATCCCTCTCCTGAAAAAGGGGATAAAGGCAAGCGCGCAGGACGTCAACCTGCTCAAGCCGCTGGCGAGGATCTTCGAGGACACGGGCCGCGTCGACGGCGAGGCGGACAAGCTTTACCGGATGATCCTGAAGGCCGACACCGATTACGAGCCCGCGCTTCTCGGGGTCGCGCGGACATCGCTTATGCTGAAGCGGTTCGATCGTGAGATGCTTACGCCGTTGAGGCTGGCATTCCGCGCCGCGCCGGATGATCCCGACGTGCTGAAGGCGCTCGCGATGACCTACTCCGCCATGCAGCAGCCGCCGGAAGAATCGCTGGGCGTGCTCAAGAAAGCCATCGAGACATTCCCCGGTGAACCGGCGCTCGAAGCGGGGCTTACCAAGATATATATGAAGACGCCGGGCTACACCGAGGAGAAGGTGCAGCATCTCAAGCAGGCGTTCAAGAATAAACCGAGCGGCGAAATCGCGGATGTGCTGCTTCCGTATCTGCTGAAAGCCCGCGATATCGATGAAGTATCGCTGCGCATATACGAGATGTCCTGGCGCGGGCATGAGCAGAAGACGAGCATGCTCACATTTTTATCGGAAGCCTACCGCGGGCAGGGCCGGCGCGACAACCAGGCGGTGAAGGTCTACGAAGAATTGTTCAGCGTATTCCCCCACCACAAGGAGAACACGGCATATCTCGCGGAGGTTTACGCCGAAGCGGAAGTGTCGGACCGTACAGCCGAAATCGTCTACGAGCGGGCGTTCAACGATAACCCGGAAAAGGTCTCGCCTTCGGTAGTCCGTCTGCTCAGCCAGTGTTATCTGAATTACGACCGCGAGGACGACATCGCCAAGGCGCTTTACAAGCGTCATCTCGCGAACGAGCCGGACGACGTACGGGTGATGATAGCTCTCGGCGAGATGGCCATGTCGAGGGAGCATCTCGCGGGGGAGGATGTCAAACTGCTGAAGAACCTGTTCCATCACGAGCAGGTTCAGAAGAAGCTCAAATCGGATATCGCCACGCGGCTCGGTGAACACCTCGCGCTGTCGGGAGCGGGGGACAAGGACGCGGTCGAGCTTTATACGTTCAACTACATGAGCGGCGTCGCCACGAAGGCCGAGGAGAATTTGCTGGCGGCGCATTACGCGCGCGGCGGGCAGGCCGAGCCGAGGCTGAGGCGGCTTTTTGAAGCGGTGTATGGGCGTACCGCGGACGAGGACGTGCTGGAAGCCCTGACGAATATCTACGTCGAGCTGAAAGAGGTCGACGACCAGGCGATAAACATTTTCCTCGCGCATCTCCAGAGGAATCCCACCGACAAGAAAGTGCTTGGGCTGGTGTGCCCGTATCTTTTGAAGAAACGCGGCGACGATGTCTCGACGTATCCGTTCATCGTGGAAGCTCTGAAGCTCGATGCGAAGCTCGACTTCATCGGCATCAAGCCGGGCGAAGTTCTCAACTCACTCATTCGCATCGGGCGGTATTTCCTGAAATCGAAGCAGTTCAACCTCGCGCTGGAGCTTTTCAAAGTGGCATACGCGCGGGAGAAGCATGACATAATTCAGTATCTTCTCGGCGTGAGTTACCTTGCGGCGGGCGATGTCGGGGCCGCTGAAAGCGTGTTCAAGGACCTTTTAAAGAAGGACCCGGAGAACCCGCTGTACTTGTATCGTACGGCCGCAATCAACATGGTCAGGGGTGACAAGTCGAAAGCGCGCAAGACGCTCACGATGCTCGCCGCCAAGTATCCCGCGCATCCGCTTGCGGAGCTTCGCCTCGGGATGCTTTCGGAACTGGACGGCAAGGATATCGACGCGCTGGCGCATTACGAGCAGGTCAGGACATCGAAGGATATCGTGGAGGCCCTTGCAAAGGCGCGAAGGGGCATAGTGCTTCTGAGGTTGCAGCGTTCCGACGAGGCTATCGCGGTTTTGGAAGAAGCGCGCAAGGAACTGGGCGAGGACGAAGACCTTGCGCACGGCCTGGCGAGCGCCTATTCGATGCGAGTGCTCGCGGCCGTGGATTCGAACAGCGTTGACGGGGCGAGGCTCGCGGTGGGAAGCATGCTCGGGCTCGGCCTGAGGGAAGTGGCGTTCAACGAGATGGTCGGCAAGCTGGCATACCTGGTGAACGTCAAGCTGCTTATCAGCGGCAATGCGACCCAGGCGCTGGAAGGTGTCGAGGCCGTGCTCGAAAGGGTCCCCGAGCAACCCGGCTCACTGTACCTCGGGGGGCTTATCGAGCATTTCAACCGCCGCTACAAGGAGGCGCAGGATTATATCGACCGCGGGCTCGACATGGGGCGCAGGCTCGGGGAGTTTGAGGCGCCGGTGCAGCTTCTCGCGGCGTTGAACCTCATCAGGCTCAGGAAGTATTTCGAGGCCAACGACCATCTCGAATGGCTCTACACGCAGGAACAGCGCAAGGAAGATGCATTCATCCTGCGCATCATCTCCTTCTACCAGAACGACAGGGAGAAGGGGTATCCATCGTTTTTAAAGTCGCAGGACTACGGGGCGCTGAAATCGCGGCTGAAACTTTCGCTCGGTTTCGTCGGCTCGCTGTTCCTCAAGGGGAGCGAGTTCGGCGCGGGGATCGAATTTTTCGACAAGGTATACAAGGAACTCGAACGCCAGCAGGATAAGCTCGAAGCGGATTTCTTCCTCGGGCTGTTCCACATAAAGGCTCGCAAGCAGAAGCTCGGGCTGCATCACTGGAGAAGCATACTCGACATCAAGGATACAGGCGACCTGCAGCCGGATATCGTGAACCAGATATACCTCAGCCTGTTTTTGCATTTCCTCGACCACTACTTCATCAGCGAGGCGCAGGAAGCCCTGAAGCGCATCAAGCCCGACGGCGACATCGACCTGAACGCGGCGGCGTTGTTCCTGTATATGCAGAAGGGATACCTCGAGGCGAAGGCCAAGAATTACGACGCGGCATGCCGTGAATGGGAGCACGCGCTGACGATATTCCCGTCCAACTGGATGCTCAACCAGAACCTCGCCCTCGCGAAGGTGCTTCTCAAGAAGGAAGACGAAGCGGTGGGGCATTTCAACGTGCTTATACACGAGCTGGAGAAGGGCGGGGAGAAGGTTTACGGGCCGTCATATAATTTCATGTTCGAGGAATCGCGGAAGGTATACAACCACCTGGTCAGCTTCCGGGCGGGGGCGATACAACAGATAGAAGCGAAGCGGGATATCATACAGGACAACATCATGAGCTCCAACCAGGCATACTGGAGCCTGAACCTCCGCAAGGGGGATGGATTCAAGGAAGCCGAGACGAATTACTTCCGGTTGATCAAAATATACAACCCCGAGCGCTACCCCGATGAATTCAAGGAGATAGAGTCGGCATATGCGTTCTTCAAGAAGGAAGGGCACCTGAAGAAGAACGAGCAGTTGGTGTTCAACTCGTTCGACCTGGGGAAGTTCATCGAGATGGGGAGCAAGTTCGTACAGTCGGAGATCCCGATGTTCCCGTCGGTGCGGAAATTTATAAGTGAGTTTACGCGTCCGGCGCGGTTCTTCGATTTGGGGGAGGAAGTGAAGTCTGCGCGCGAGGCGGTCGCCCAGACGCGTCCGGAAATACCGGGAGCGGAGTATGTGGTTGACGACTGGTTGATGGATTGGTAGGGGTTTCGGCACAGGGGTGTACCGAAACATCAAAGTGCCGAAACATCGAACATCAGGAACATAAAATTTATGCATGAAGGCGGACAAGATGTCCGCGCCCCCAGGGGGCAGGCGGACTGGCAGCCCGCGGTCCCAGGGAAAGAATGAACCCACGGGTTTTGGTCCGTGGGTTAAATATATGGAAATGAGTTTTAGAGTCCTATTCTTTTTCTCTCGATGTTTCTGGACACCCTTGTCCAGAAACACAACAGTTAATCAGTGTTTCGGCACAAGGGTGTACCGAAACATCAAACAGTTAATCAGTGTTTCGGCACAAGGGTGTACCGAAACATCAAACATCGAGTGTTTCGGCACAAGGGTGTACCGAAACATCAGAAAATTTAAATTTCAATCATCATCTGAAACGACTTTGTAGACGGTGTCCTTGTAAACGACAATCACATTTTCCCCGACGGAGAAGTATTCCGCGAGTTGGGATGAGGCGTCGGTGAGGGCGAAGTAGTCGTCGGAGAGATATTTCACTTCGGTAATTTTGTAGAGGGATGGGTCGGCTTTGAGTTGGTCGGCATCATATTCGCTGTCGACCCAGTAGCTGTCGGCGTCGAGGTAGAATGTCTTGTCACCGGCGTAACGGACATCCGATTTGATCTCCTCATTGTAGCTCTTATCGGCGTTGGCGATGGATTCCTGGCTCTGCATTGATTTCGAAGCGATTTGCCCCATAGCGCCTGATGCGAAACCGCCACCGCCGAGCCCCCCCGCGGCGCTGTCATACTCATACCGGTACCTGTTCTGCGAGTTGAATGCATTGGACTGGCCCGTGTTGGCGAATGAGCCTTCCTCCACTACGAGCATGCTTGTGTACGGGGTGACGATGCCGTACTTCTTCGCGAGTTCGACAATCTCATTCTTAATCTCGTCCGTTTCCCCGTGGAGGCGGATTTCGTTCAGCAGGAAACCCACCTTACGGTTCGCCCACAGGCGCGGGATGTAGTCATTTTTCGCGTTGTCGAAATCGACATCGAATTCGAACACCTTATCCTCGCCGCCGATACGTCCGCTCACGGTGATGCATCCCGCGCCGTCGCCGCGATACTTGCCGGCGAGGACGATATTCCCACCGAGGAAGAGGTCGGGATATTCGCGCGGGTAGACATCGGATGTGTGCACGCCGTCGATGTCGATCTCGATGCCGGTCATCAGGGGCGATTTGATTTTCGAATAGAATTCCGCGAGGGGCGCTTCGAGATTTTCATTCGGCTCGACGCTTGTCGTGTAGCCGCCGTTATCGCGGGCGAGCAGATCGAGGAACTGATAATCGACATCCCATCCGACGCCGAAGCCGAATATGCGGCGGCTGTCGGTGTTCAGGCTCTTCGCGAGGGCGAGCAGCTTGTTTGTATCGGTCTCGCCCTGGGTGGGAAGCCCGTCGGTGAGAAAGATTATGTAGCAGGGGACATCGCTTCGCGGCTTCAGGCCGAATGCATTCTTGAATGCGCCTTCGATGAATGTGCTGCCGCTTCCCTCGAGGGAGCGTATGAAATCAATAACGTCGGTTTCCTTGCCTGGGACGTATTTCTTCCAACCCTCCGTAAAGGGAGAGACCTCGGTCGCGAATGTTATGAGGCTGTATCGGTCGCCATCGTTGAGATTGCGGAAGATGAATTCGAGGGATTCTTTCGCCTGGTCGATCTTATCGCCGGCCATCGAGCCCGAGCGGTCGAGGATGAAGATGAAATCCTTCGATACCTCGACCTGCTCGACCTGTTTGTATTCCGGGGCGATCATCGCGAGGAAGAAGCCCTCATCATCGCTTGTAGAATGCGTTATGAGGTTCGCGCCGACCTGTCCGCCGGGACGCCCGATGAACAGCGTAAAATCGCCCTGGGGGGAAACATAGCTGCCCTCGTAGCCGACTACCGCCTTCTTCACGCCGTCGCGGTTGATGTCGACGGTATGCGTGGGGGAATAGATCAGGCCGAGTTTATCGGAGACTTCTATGTCGACTTTGATGGTGAGGCTTTCGATCGTCGATGTCGAGAAGCCTTCGAGTTTGAGAGGAAAATCAAGGCGTATGCCGTCCTGGTGATTTTCGAGGAGATGCGTGTATTTCAGTTTGACCTCGCGCGTACCGGATGCTGGTATAGGGTAGACCCGCGCCTGCACGAGTCCCTGCCCGAGATATTGAAGGAGGCCGGGGTCGCGCATTTGTCGCACGATGTCCTGGTAGATGGCGCTGGCTTTCGATGCATCGAGCACTTCGGCGGTGAGCATCTTGCCGTCGAGGTAGAGGACGAAGTTGGAGATATTCGCGCCGTAGGGTATTGGGAAGATGACGGTTCCTTCGAGATCGACCCCGGCGGTATTTCGTATGACGAGGGTGCTCTCGATCTGCGCGACGTTGTCGTTGATGTCGACACTGATATTCTCAGATTGAATCGTCAGCGGGGGAGTGTAGGACATCTCCGGGCGCCAGTTGGCCTGCCCGGGGGGGATGACGAGTCCCTGCGCGAAGGCTGGCATCGCGGTTGCCAGGATAAGAATAAGAAGCAGGAATGGGCGTAGCATTGGTCGGAATCTCATAGGTCGGCCTCCAGGTGATTTCAGAAAAAGTGGAGGAAGGCATCAGGTTTCCGGCATAACGTGTGATAAGACACTCGCGGACTTACGCCGGTTCGTTGAAATCGAGTGAATTACATTCCTTTTACATGTATATTATCCGCTCAGGAGACAGCCTGTCCGGTCGAAACATGGAAGTACCGGATGAAACGCGCATCACCGTCCGTTGAAATCGTGGAAACGGGAGTATGCGAGCCTTAGCATTTGTATAGCATAGCTGGACAACTTGCGTTCGACCTTGGCGAAGCCCGGCGCGCGAATCCCGTGCTCGTGGCGCTCGGCGTTGTCGGCGCGGCGGCAATCGGCGCGGGACTCGCGTGGGCGCCTTTCAGGATGAGCTTCATCATCATAGGCGTCATCTTCTGGCTGCTGCCGCTCGTAAGTCTCGAGCTTGGCCTGTACGGCCTGGTGGCGCTGCTGCCCTTGCCGGAAGCGCGGCTTAAGCTCGGCGATGCATTCACCATCAGTTTTTCATCACTTGTAATGGTCAGCATCCTGTTATGCATCATAATCAAGCGGGTCATAAGGCGTGAGCCGATACTCGGGTTCAACCCGGCGAAACTGTGGCCGCTGTGGTTCTTCGCGCTGGCGCATTTCGCGTCGATAGGGGTAAGCGTAAACCTCACGCGTTCGCTGGGAATATTCACCCACCTGATCATCTGGATATTGCTGCTGCTCGTAACGTCGCAGGTGATAACCAACCGGCGTGTACTTCGCAACGTGCTCCTGTTAATGGTTCTCGAAGGGCTGATAATCACATTCGTGGGGTATTACAACAACTACATCGACCGGATACAGATATCGGCGCTCTATCATTACACCGGCGGCGTGGCAAGCATCTATTCAAACCGCAACCAGTACGGTCATTACCTCATATCGGTTCTGCCGCTTGCCGTGGCGTTCACATTGTATGACCGCTCCGGCCCGGTGCGCTTGTTCGGGCTTGGCGCCATATTCAGCCTTTCGCTGAGCCTGATAACGACATTTTCCCGCGGGGCATGGATTGCCGCGCTGGTGGGGCTTAGCGTGTTCATGCGCAACTGGAAAGCCTGGGTTCTCGCGCTGGTGGCGGTTATCTCGATTTACTACTGGACGCCGGAAAACATCAAGATGCGTTTCCGCTCGATATGGGATCCGCACGTAAAGTCGGCGAACCAGTCGAGACTGCTGATCCACGCGAGCGGGGCGTTACTGTGGCTGCAACACCCGATTCTCGGCGTGGGCACCGGTAATTTCGAGGTCGCGGTCGGAGACACGCGCATATCGAGCCTGCTTCCGACGAACCTCAGCGCGCACGATACCTATCTCGAGATGGCTGCGGAGACAGGGATAGTGGGGCTTATCGCGCTGGTCGTTTTCCTGTATTTCGTGTACAGGAATATATCAGGGATACGGATACCGCCGGCGAGAGGTTCGGACCGGGTATTCAAACTCGCGCTGCTTTCGGTCTGGCTGTCGCTGCTGGTTCACTATGTGATGATAACGGCGTTCTTCAACAGCATGCCGTGGTTCATCATCGGGGTGGTGCTCGCGGCGAACCGGATTCTGTCGGATGACGCGCCCGCTCATATCGAGACATCCGGTCGAATTGAGCCCATGGATTGAGCCTCTTGATTGAACCGAGAAGCCTGATTGACAGGATATTATGCTTGGGGTACACTATTCGGCCCGATGGGGAGTCGTCCAAAGGTAGGACAGCAGGTTCTGGCCCTGCCGATCTGGGTTCGAGTCCTAGCTCCCCAGTTCATCTATCTTTCCCGGAAGATTTTCTATTGAGTTCCGCAAAAATCGGAAGTACGAGATTTCTGATCGCATTGATTGCCACCGACAAATCAGCGGGGGCATCAGTGAGCCTGTTCTTCTCGATGAAGCTGCGCCATTGAGTCTTCTTCATCTCCAGTGAGGAAAAACTCTCAGATAAGCCGTCTGGTATTCCCTTAGGTATTTCCGTGCCTCGTCGTTGAAATGTTTCCTCGATTGCTTTCGCTAAAGTTCCCCTGTCAAAACTGATCCCAGACAATAGAAAATAAACATCGTAATAATCTTTCATGCGGCTGTTGTTCAACCCGTGTTGAACCATGACCTCGACCTTTTCCGCAATGACGCTTTCCGGGGAGTACGCGAGAATACACGGCTGCGGAAAATCGAGGAGTGAAGGATAATCGATTGCCAAAGGCTTCGGAATGACGACATCGCCGAAACCCAGGTCAACCTGGATGGGGATTATTGCTTTTCCCAATGAGGCACGGAACTTGAGCCTCAATCCCAGGTATGTCTCCCCTTCTCGTATCTGCTCGATCACAAGGTTCTCAAGGTTATAGGCCAATCCATCCGACCCGGCATCAACGCCGCATATTTCCTCAAAGATTGCTCTAATATGTTCCGGCTCATCAGAAGCTCTAAGGAGCATATCAAGGTCTTTTGTGGTTCTACATGATGGGCCAATCCAATATGCAAAAAGAAACGCGCCTTTGAGAATCAACTCTTTTGTATGTTTTGATTTACCAAGCCTGTAAAGGAATCGCTCGAGGGCATAACGGACCAGCAGCGATTGCAGCGATTCGTTTCGCTCGCGACTGAGCACGTACAAACGGTCTTTCACTGATTGCGCTATGCTTGTATTCTTGCCTTTCATTGGATTGCTTCCATATACGGGCGCATAACGTTTGATACCCTGCAGATTTTGGCAAACCGCCATAGATCGTCACTTGTGGCGAGTTTTTTTCTTCTGACTTCACGGAGGGCTTCAAGGGCTACATCCAGCCCCACCTTGTTGCGAAACTTGAAACAATCCGCGACCGTCTTGGTGATATTGAACACCTTTATGGTAACACCTTCAATCTTATGAATCTCTATTCCCTCCTTCATCGCCGGGCCGGAGAAGCGCATTATTCTAACGGGCAGTTCATTCAGCCTCGGAATCCTGGTACCCCTTTCCGTCGCAACCCAGACGCTCCTTGGCATTTGCGTGGTGATGTCATGAAATTCCAGGGCGGAGAGCAGGCATATCACTCCATCGGGGATTTTCTTGCATACGAGGGCAATGGTTGTCATCGCAGTTGTATCCCGGGCGGCGTATTCATAGAGCCCTCTGGATACTTTCCTGGCGAATCCCCGCCTGACCAGCCGTGTGATATATACTCGAGGAATACCCCGGTCGGTGAATTCACTCGATTTGACGATACCCCGTTTTTTAAGGATATCGATTGCTTTATCCATAGTGCTTTTCATGGTTGCACCTGTTCCGAAATGTCATCACTTATTGATAAGTGCAGACATTATGGGACACTTACCTTCCTTAGTCAAGGAACGTCAAGATAACCGGTTTTCAAGAGGTATGCAGCCTCTTCCATGTGCAAACTCGGTAATACTCTCCAGCTCAGCCGTCTTCAACCAGGTTCGAAATGCGTCAATTGAAGCCAGCCATGGGAAATCAAGCCTTTTGCATCCAGCAGAGGG
>CAZSPL010000074.1:0-1394 GCA_964608735.1 uncultured Planctomycetota bacterium
CAATCCCGATTTGATAAGCACGATGGTCGCGGCGCTCGAAGCGGATGACAAGGCCGGGATAGCGGGTCCGAAGATATACTATCACGAGCAGCCCGATGTAATCTGGTCGGCGGGGGGGCTGGTCGATTTCACGAAAGGATGGGTGCGTCACAGGGGGATACGCATGAGGGATACCGGTCGGTTCGACAAGGTCGCCGAGGTCGATTATGTCACCGGGTGCTGCCTGATGTTCAAGAGCGATGTGTACAAGCATATCGGCGGGCTGGATGAGAATTTCCCGATGTATTTCGAAGATACCGATTTCTGCACCCGGGCGAGGAAAACGGGATTCAATGTCATCTATGTGCCGGGCGCATCGATGTGGCACAAGATAAGCTATTCATCGGGCGGGGAATTTTCGTGGAAGAAAATCCGCAGACGCGTGAAAGCGCAGCGCAGGTTTTTCATGAAGCATTCGACAAAGGCGCAGCTCGCGGTCATGCCAGTCTGGCAGGCCGTGGAATTCATACGCGTAACGGGGATGCTTATCCGCAGGAGAATTACCGGGAAATAGGGAATCGATAGTGAGACAGCTCCTCCTCATATCCTACTTCTTCCCACCTCGCGGCGGCGTGGGCGTGCAGCGGGTCGTGAAATTCTGCCGCTATCTTACCGAATTCGGCATCAAGCCCGTGGTGATAACCCCGCGCAAGCCGGAAGGGTCATTCTTCGTCGATGAGGAATTGGCGGGGCAAGTACCGGGCGATATCGAAGTGCACCGCTCATTCTCGCTCGAACCATATCACGTCTACCGCGCCCTCGGAGGCAAGCGGCGTCAGGATGAAGCGGACCTCAGACGGGGATTGTCGTCATCGAAAAAATACCTCGACCCGGTGAAGAGGGCATATTTTATTTTCCAGGCGGCGTTCCTGGTTCCAGACGCGAAGATAGGATGGAAGCCGTGGGCGGTGGCGGATGCATCGAGGGTGATACGCGAAAAGAAGATCGACGCGATACTGTCCACGAGTCCCGAGGCGACAGGTCATGTGATAGGGAACGCGCTCGCGCGAAGATTCGGCATACCGCATGTACTGGACTTCCGCGACCCGTGGACGATGTCGTTCTATGCCCCGAAGCGCCCGGGATTCGCGCGTCGAAGGGATGAAGCGCTCGAACTTCAATGCCTGCGCGATGCATCGAGGGTTGTGTGCGTACAGCGTAAATATATCGATGATTTCCTCGACAAATACCCCGTGCTACAGAAGGAGAGGGAGAAGTTCGTCGTGGTACCCAACGGGTTCGATCCCTCGGATTTCGAGGGGATAGAGCCCGCGCGGATGGACGGGTTCAATATCGTATACACCGGAAGCATTTCATATCCGCGCGACCCGGAGCCGTTCTTCAGGGCGTTCGTG
>CAZSPL010000074.1:1404-15684 GCA_964608735.1 uncultured Planctomycetota bacterium
ATCGGAGGAATTCGCGCGGCATGGCAGGTGTGTTTTCATCGGGGAATTCGATACGCGCACATTCGAGATTGTTAAAGAACTCGGGCTGTCGGAATGCGTGGAATTCAAGCCGTATGCGGATCATCGTACGGTTCTCGAATACCAGGAGGGAGCGGATGCGCTGCTGCTTGTGTCGGAGGGTTATGTCACCGCGAAGGCATATGAATATCTCGGCGCGCGAAGGCCGGTCATATGTCTCACGGAAGGGCGCGAGTTGAGGGAGCTTGTGGATAAAACACACAGCGGTAAATCATTCGCGCCGGGTGAAATAGATGCGATGAGGGACTACATGCTTGAGTTGTATCGGCTCGGCCGAGAGGAATTGCCTTTCGATGATGAAATAATGAAACCATACACGCGTCGCGAACAGGCGCGGATGTTATCCCAAATAATAGAGGATGCGATCGGCGGGAAGAATGCTTCGTGACAGCATCACAACAATCCTATCCAAGGTGCTCGTGCTCGTTCTCGGGCTCGCGGTAAGCGTGATTATCGCGCGCACCCTCGGCCCTTCGTGGCGAGGCGCGCTGGCGCTGGTGCTTCTTCCGCAGGCGATATTCCTCAAGACCGCGACGCTCGGTATCGACCGGGGGAATATTTACTACTGCGGCAAGGAGCCCGGAAGGCTTGGCGACATAGCGCTCTATTCGCTCTGGAGCGGGCTCATTATCGGGGGAGCGGCGTTCATACTATTGCTGCTCTATGCAATGACCG
Source organism: uncultured Planctomycetota bacterium (assembly GCA_964608735.1). GTDB lineage: Bacteria > JAJVIF01 > JAJVIF01 > JAPKYR01 > CAZSPL01 > CAZSPL01. Next base: position 2,158 of record CAZSPL010000074.1, read on the forward strand.
GGCAATTCAAGTCGTTCACCGGGCATATCGATATGGGATTTTTCATCGTTATCGCCGCGACGTTTCCGTTCGTGCTCGTGGCGAGCTTCTACGACGCGATTGTATACGGGCGCAACCTGATACTGCTGCGAAACCTCAAGGAGATAGCGCTGAATGCGCTGCTGCTCGTTTTCGTGCTGCTCGGATTTTTCGTGCTGCATAAGAAGCTTCTCGCCGTGGTGGGAGCGACATTCGCGACCGCCGTCGTGGGATGCGCTATCGCCGTTTACCTGGTGCACCGGTATGTCATCCCGTTGAGACTCGCCAAAGTCGACTGGGAATATTTCCGCATGAATTTCCCCTTCGGATTCAAGAACCATGTTTCGTTCGCGGCGGTCGCTCTAATCGGCTCGCTGATAATCCTGTTCGCGCGATACCGCCTGCCGCAGGAATCGCTCGGCATGAGGCTGGAGCAGATAGCGTTTCTCTCCATGGCCGTGGCATTTATCGAAAGGGGGATAACATTTCCACGCTCGATAGTATTTGCCCTGATACCGAAGATTACCGGCGCCGACGCGAGGGAAGCTATCCGCATGCTTCTCAAGGCGAGCCGGTACAACATATTGCTGACGTTGTTATTCTATGCCGTGCTGTTCTACACCATCGACTGGATAGTGCTTATCCTATATGATACGCCTTTCGCGCCGATGGCGGAGCCGTTCAAGGCGCTGGTTCCGGGCGCGATATTCCTGAGCCTCGGTGAGATATGGGCGGCGGGTCTTTTCGCGAGAGGCAGGGCGAACGCGATACTCGCGGCTGGGATACTCGGGCTGATTGCCGGGGCGGTATCCGGCTATTACCTTCTCGCCACGTGGTCGATATTCGGCGGCGCGGTCGCGGTAAGCTTCGGCTTTTTCGTGTATGCTTTGGTTCTGCTGGTCGCCTATGCAATCGAGGCGCCGTTCAGGAGCAGGGATATGTTCGTGCTTTCCGGGCTCGATTTCGAGGAGATAAAGACGAGGCTCGGAATGAAGAGACTGGATTAGATGGCTCACTGGATACATCCCGGATTCAACAGGCCGATGCGTATCACATATGTCGCGGATGCGGCGAATCCTCACACGCGCAAGTGGGTGGAGCATTTCGTCGCGCTCGGATGCGAAGCGCGGATCGTGAGCTGGCGCGATGCCGAATACGACGCGGTGAAAGTGCATGTCCACGGGGTCGAGAAACATTCGAAAGTGCCGGTGATACGCCAGTTGCAGACCATCGCCGATTACGCTCGTGTGAGGCGTCATCTCGACTGGGCCGATATAGTGCACGTTCATTATATATACAGGCATCGGTTCAACATCCTGTTCACCGGTATCAGAAAACTCATTGTGAGCACGTGGGGCAGGGATGTCATCGCCGATGAAGATACACCCGAAGGCGGGCGGTATGATTACTGGCGATCGTATTTACTGAACCGCGCGACTGTCATCACCGCGACGAGCGGTTTCCTTGCTGATGCGACGGGGCGCTTTCTCGCCGACAAGTCGCGGGAGATAAAAGTCATACCGTTCGGCGTCGATGTTGATTTCTTCAAGAGGAAGGAGGCGCGTCCCGACGTTCCCGCGCCGGTGGTAATATCATTCATCAAGCATTTGAAGAAGAAATACGGCCCGGACATTTTGATAAAAGCATTGCCCCAGTTGAAATCCGGTCTGTCGAGCGTGAAGCTTATAATGGTGGGAGAGGGTGAGATGGAGGATGAGCTAAAGCGTATTGCGCGCGAGTCTGGCGTCGGCGACGTGGTGGAATTCACCGGGCGCGTCGATATAGACGGCGTACGCGAGGTCCTCGAGGGGTCGGATATATTCGTGCAGCCGAGCGTGTACCAGTCGGAGTCGTTCGGCGTGGCGGCCCTCGAAGCGCAGGCGATGCAGGTGCCGGTGGTGGCATCGAGGGTAGGGGGCGTGCCGGATGTCGTCGTGGACGGCGAGGGTGGATACCTCGTGGAACCGGGCGATGTATCCGCGCTTGCGGGCGCAATCGATAAATTGATTGCCGATGCGGGGCTGAGGCGCAGGATGGGGGAAACGGGTAGGCGATGGGTGGAGGAGAAGTACGACTGGAATGTGAACGCGAAGATGATGGAAGACGTATACCATGAGGTGCTCGGTTGGTAAAGGATAGCGCGCAGACGCTGATAACGAGGCTTATCGTAATCATCGGACGTTTCGCCTATTCGGTCATCATCAACCGTGCACTCGGCCCCGGGGGTAAAGGATTTTTCGAGGTTATCCAGGTGGTGCCGGGTATCCTCATGAATTTCGGTTTATTCGGTTTTGACCATTCGAATGTTTATTTCACTGGGCGTGACCCGAAGAAGATCCCCGCGTTAATCGCCAACAGCGTAGTACTCGGCATCGTGCTCGGAATCGTGAGCATCATCCTCGGGATAATCTACTACCTGATATTCGCGGAAAAATACACCGAGTTGTATGAGAAACTGGGATATGTGATTGTATGGGCGCCACTTATCATAATACCGCTCTACCTTGTTTCGGTTTACTTCGACATGATCGTCTATGGCACGAACCGGATATGGGTGCGCAACCTGAAGGAAATCCTCAACACTGTGATACGCCTCGTGTTTCCGATCCTTTTCGTGATTGTCCTGAGGATGTGGGTACCGGGTGCGGTATGGGCGTATATCGCCATCGGGATATGCATGTTCTTTTATTCGTATTATTTCCTGCTACGCTTCTTCAGGGGCAAGCTCGGTAAATTCGACTGGCGGACGGTCAAGGAGTCGTTCGCGTTCGGGAAATTTGAATTCGGCGCGAATTTCGCATCGTATCTGTTCTACAAGTCGGACATCCTGCTTTTGTTCCTGCTCCTGCCTGACGGGCCGCTGTCGTTTATCGGCAGGAGTTACGGCAAGGAAGAACTCATCGGCTTCTACACGCTCGGCGTTTATGCCATCACGCTGATATGGACGATCCCCGATTCCATCACAACCGCGCTGAAGCCGAAGATTACGATGAAAGGGGAGGATGAGCGCAAAAAACTCGTCCCGCCGAGCCTCAGGATATGCATGATAAGCGTCATCGCTATCTCCATCATCGGCGCGCTGCTCGCAAGGCCGGTCATCGCGATTGTATTCGGCGACGGCTCCGGCACCAGCGACGACTGGACCCCCGCGGCTTTGCCTTTCTACTGGCTCATCCCGGGCATCCTGACGCTGAGCGTCGCCAAGATATTCGCGACCGACCTGTTCTCGCGCGGGAAGCCTTATTACGCGATGTGGATAAGCATATTCAGTTGCGCCGTGAATATCGTGCTGAATTTCATCCTGATACCGATGAAGGGCTACTATGGCGGGATAATCGGCGCGGCGATAGCGTCGAGCGTGTCATACACGATAAGCTTCATACTTTTCTGTTATTACTTCCGCAAGGAATCGGGATTCAGTTTCACTACCATGTTCGTCCCGCGGAAGAGTGACTTCGTCGAGATATGGTTTAAACTTCTATCCATCGTCGGAATCGGGAAGATTCCGGAAGAGCCGTCGGAATAATGCCTGAGAAGAGAGAAATACGAACGCTCATAATCGGCCCCACCAAGCCTCTCGGGGGGCTGGAGAATTGCGTGATATTGCACGCGTCGCTCGATCTCGGCGAGGGATTCCGGCTCTATCATCTCGACACGAAATATAACCCCATCGTGAGGAAGGCAAAAATCCTCAAAGTTATTTACCTGTATGCCATCCTCCTGCCGAAGCTGAAGAGAATCATCCGCGAAGAGAAAATAGATATCGTTCACATCCATTCGACGAGCTTCAAGAATGTCTTCAAGAATATCGAGATACAGGAAATCGTGAAGAAGCTCGGCGTGAAATCCATCATTCATGTCCACGGCGGGTATTTCGACCGGTTCTACAAGGGGCTTTCGAATGTGTGGCGGAAGCGTCTGGAGAGGGGGCTGAACCGTTCCGATGCATTGATATGCCTCTCGGAAGGATGGAAGAAGTTTTTCGCATCGACATTCAAGGAAACCAAGGTCTATGTGCTGGAGAATGCCATCGACCTGGAGCCGTTCCTTGAAATCGGCGAGTACCGGGAATATTCGAACAAGGATGAAATCCACGCCATATATCTCGGGCGCATCAGCAAGATGAAGGGCATCTTCGATTTGGTCGAGGTCAGTAAGAAGTTGCGCGCGGCGAATGCAAATGTGCGGTTCATCCTCGCGGGACGCTCCGAGCGCGGGGAGCTTTCGAAGCTGAGGTGGATACTCAGGGATGAGAGAATCGCCGACCGGTTCGACCTCGTCGGCGAAGTGACCGGCTTTCAACGGGATGAACTGTTCCGCAAGGCGGATTGTTTCATTCTTCCGAGCCACGCGGAGGGGATGCCGATAACGATACTCGAAGCATTCGCCCTCGGACTGCCGGTGGTTGCGACGAAGGTCGGCGCGGTGCCGGAAGTCATCCAGCATGATAAAAACGGGCTGCTCGTCGAGCCGGGCGATGTCGATGGCATCGCGGGGGCGCTCTCGCGTCTCGCGGCAAGCAGCGAGCTTCGCAAACGGCTCGGAAAAGCGGGGCTGGAGGATGCTAAGCGGCGGTTCAGCGCAGAGAGGTGGGTGGAGGAATTACGCATGATATACGCCGAGGTCGCCCGTGAAGGATAGCATCACCAAGGCGCTTCTCATCTACTACAACTTCCCGCCCTACGCGTCCGGGGGAAGTTTCCGCCCCGCCAAGATGGCAAAGTATCTGCCATCACTCTACATCAGCCCGAAGATTATCTGCGCGGACAATATCCCGCGACGTCCCACCGACAGCGACCTGATGAAAGACATCCCGCGGCATCTCGAAATCCGCCGCGTCCCGGTGCGGTTCGAGAATTCAATCTATTACCGGGTGATGTACAAGCTCGGGCGCGTGCCATGGCTGAACGCGAGATACAAGCCCGAGACGACGATTAAATGGGCGAACGATGTGCTGCCGGTCGCCCGCGGGATCCTCGAAGAGAACGGCATCGACCGGTTCCTCGTAAGCGCCCCGCCATGGAGCATGGTAGTACTTGGCCTGAAACTCAAGAAGGCGACCGGGGCGAAATTCATCCTCGAATACCGCGACCCATGGACCCAGGGGCCTTTCTACAAGCCGCCGAGGGAGGAGCTTCGGAAGGAATTCGAGGAGATGGAAGATGACGCGTTGAGGGCGGCGGATGCGGTCGTGATGGTGACCGAGACGTTCGCGAAGCTGATGGTCAAGCGTAGGCCGTTTCTTATTGATAAGATACATGTCGTTCCGAACGGGTACGACCCGGATGATTTCCCGATGGAGTACGGCAAACCCGACCCGTGGAAAAACAGGCTCGCAATCGTATACGCCGGGAGTATTTATACGGATTATCATACGGATGTCTTCATCGACGCCTTGAAGCTGCTCGTGGAGAAGAAGCCGGAATTGAAGGACGAGATGGTCCTTTCATACATGGGATTCATGGACCGGCGGCAGAAGCGGTATATCGAAAATTCGGGGGTCGGTGATATGGTTGAGTACAACGATTACGTGCCGCATCGAAGCACGCTTTCGATGTTGAGCGCGGCGGACCTCGCGATTCTTTCCCTGCCCGGTATCCCCAACGCGGGGGGGCATATATCGGCTAAAATATATGAATACATGGCGAGCGGTACCCCCGTGCTCGCATCGATTCCGCAGGGGGAGATGTCGGCATTGATTGAGGGTGCGCAATGCGGGTGGGTGGTGCCACCGGACGACCCGAAGGCGGTAGCGGACAGGCTTGATTACCTTCACAGGTTATGGAAGGATGATAAGTTGTCCGTCGAGCCGAACGCTGAATATGTCGCGCGGTTCACGAGGAAAGAAGCCGCATCGAAACTGGCGGAGATAATAAAAGCCGTCTGATTATAATGGAAGCCAAGGTCGAAAATAAACGCGTAAAGCAGCTCGGGATATTCCTGCTCTATTTCACCATCTTCGCGCTGCCGATAATGTGGCCGCCGGCATCGTATGTCCTCACCAAGGACCGCGCGTATTCGTGGAACGACCAGGCGCGCATCGCCACGGTCGAGGCGTTGGTCGAGAGGCATACGTTCAAGATAGAGGAATCACGCTACGGGCTTTTCACGGGCGATAAGATAATGAACGGCTCGTCGTTCTACGCCACCAAACCGCCGGTGCTGTCATTCATCGGCGGGCTTGTTTATGAGCCGCTGTACCTCATCTGGCCGGTTTTCCACGACGGCGAGAAGCTTTCGTACTGGGACCGGGAAGAGATAATCTATCCGTTCGTGACGCTGTTCACCATCGGGATTTCCTCGGCGCTGATGCTGGTATTCCTCTTCAAAGCGCTGCTGCTGTTCGACATGCGCGAGCGGTTCAGGTGGTGGATTGTGTTTGCCGTCGGATTCGGCTCGCTGATATTTACATACACGACAGTATTCAACAACCATTCGTTCTCGGCGGCATGGCTGTTCATCGGTTTTTATTTCATATTGCGCGCGCACCTGGGCGCGGCGCGGGAGTATCAGAGCGAAGGGAGCAAGCCGGTTCGTCCGCGAATGCTCGACGGTTTCATCGGCGGGATGTGTATCGCGCTCGCGGGCGTATGCGACCTTTCCGGCGCGCTTGCATTTTTGCCGCTCGGTTTCCTGCTGATGCTGATGTCGCGGAAAACGCTTCGCCTGCTTCCGATGTATATCCTCGGCGCGCTGGTGTTCCTGCTGCCGCATTTCGCGCTGAACTGGAAGATAACCGGCGACCCGTTTACGCCGGTTTACCTGATGCGCTCGAAGTACCTTACGACGATGCCGGGATATTTCGGCGAGGTATTCGACCAGGGGGAAGTGCACTGGTATTCCCAGGAACGATGGGTATACATATTCCATTCGCTCTTCGGACAGCGCGGGGCGTTTCTGTATACCCCGGTGCTGTTATTCGGCTTCGCGGGATTGTATGTCGCGATCAGACGCAACACATACGGGCTGAGGCTTGCGGCGATAACGGCGCTGCTTGGAATCGGCGCGGGCTGGATTTACATGTGCTTCTGGCCCGCGAACTGGGGTGGAACATCGTATGGCCTTCGCTATGCCGTAACATCGACGCCGCTTATCATCTTCTTCGCGGCCGCGCTGTTCGACGGGGTGTCGAAAATCAGCTGGAAAACGGCCTTGTTCCGAGAGACGGCAATAATCGGGGGCGTATTGGCGTTGATCGGGGCGGTTTATCCATGGGGCGCGGCGGGATTTCTTCCGACCACGAATTTCTCGCTCGCGGAGAATATGCAATACATCGGGCTCGATATACTCGATATGCTCCTCAAATAATAAAGCCGCCCCGGGGGCGGCTGAAAATTCCATTGGAAAAGCGCTCTATTTGATTCCCTTGAATTCCGCGAGGCCGTATTTCTCCATGCTGACCTTGCTTTTCTGGGTATCCCACCATGCGTCGACGAGTTGAGCGTCGTGGTATCCATCTTCGCCGGGAATCTTCATCCATACCTGGACCATGTATTTAGGCGACTTGAAGCCAAGCTCCATACCCTTGCTCCAGAATTCTTTCGCGAATACACTGCCGATGTGCTGTGATGTGCCGGTGATCTTTTCAGCGTCCTGTGCCCAGTCCTTCTTGAGCCATACCCAGCATTTGTCGTTATGCACTTTGATCGAGTTTACGGCGTCGCGTTCTTCCTGTGTAAACTCATCGGTTGCCAGCTTCGCTTCGAGGGCCTGCTTCACGGGCTCGTCGTGCGGTGATGGCGCCGTGCATCCGCAAAAAAGAAGCAGAATCACACTGAGCGCTACGGTTATCGAAAAAAATGACCTCATATTAACCATCTCCTGTGCCGGGTTATCCAAGCTGCTTCAGGACCTCGTCCAGCCGCTTCAGAACTTCATCGATATCCTTCTGCTGAATCATGAGTGGCGGCTCGATCCTTATAACATTTGGATTATTCATAGTGTGCGCCACGAGAACCCCTTTGTCAAACAGGCCTTTCGCCGTCTTGATGGCGGGGTCGCGCCCGGTCATTTCAAGGCCGATCATGAGTCCGATGCCGCGGGCGTCCTTTATGTAATGCGGATATTTCGCGCCGATAGCTTTGAGTCCCTGCAGGAAATATCTTCCCATGTTGGAGGCATTTTCCATCAGGCCTTCCTTCAGAAGGACTTCGATTGTCGCGATGGCGACACAGCAGGCGAGGGGATTTCCGCCGAAAGTGTTGGAGTGGATGAACGGGTTGGGCTCGAGGCATTTCCATACTTCCGGCGTGCTCATGATAGCCCCTATGGGCAACAGGCCGCCGCCGAGAGCTTTGGCGAGGCATACGATATCCGGGACGACATCCCAGTTTTCGCACGCGAGCAGCTTGCCGGTTCGTCCCATGCCTGACTGGACTTCATCGAATATCAGAAGCACTCCCTTCTGCCTGGTGATATTTCTCACCGCGGTCAAGTAGTTGCTGTCCGGCACCCTGATGCCAGCTTCGCCCTGCACCGGTTCGAGTATCACGGCGGCGGTTTCATCGGTGATGGCTGCTTCGAGAGCGGCGGCGTCATTCCATGCCACGGCGCTGAATCCCGGAACGAGCGGCTCATAGGGCTTGCGGAACACTTCCCTCTGGGTGGCGGACAGCGCGCCGAGGGTCTTGCCGTGATATGCCATATCCATGGCGATTATCTCGTGCTTGCCGGTATACAGGAACGCGAGCTTGATGGCGGCTTCCACCGCTTCAGTCCCGGAGTTGGCGAAGAACGTGTACTGGAGTTCGCCAGGGGTGATATCCGAAAGCAGCTTGGCGAGCCGCGCTTGGTCGGCGTTCAGTAGTTCCTGGCTGCTTATGCCTATGAAATCGAGCTGGTTTTTCATCGCCTGGACGATCTTTGGATGCATATGCCCGGTGTTGAACACGCCATAGCCGCCGAGACAGTCGAGGAATTCATGCCCCATGATGTCGCGCAGGTGAATCCCATGCCCGTCCCATTCGATGTTCCCGGCATCCCCCGATTTGCGCCATTTGGTCAGCGCGGGGTTCACATGGTCGTGAAGCCACTTCAGGGTCTGCTCGGTGATTTCCTTTTTATCCTCCTCGGAGAGGCCTTTCTTGTTGATGTTGAATTTCAGCTCATTGATTTCACGCACGGTATTAACCTCGCTAAAGTGAAACAATTCACAAGTAATCTCGTCAAATGGCCTTTGCTGTTGCCACCCATATTCAGGGCGAAGGGATTATATCACAGGAAAGTGTCCCGGCGTAACCCCCGGCGGGTTATCCCGGCTCCTGGATTGAACAGCGGGGTATATCGGGGTAAGATTAGGGAACGAGAAGCATAATGGAGACAACATGAAAGCGTTAATCACCGGCATATCCGGATTCGTGGGCTCCCACCTCGCGGAGCTGCTTATCGAGAAGGGATTCGAAGTCGACGGCACTATCCGATGGCGAAGCAAGCGGGACAACATCGTGCATATCAAGGACAAGATCACCTTGCATGAATGCGATATCAAGGATGCATCGAGCGTGCGTAAGACGATATTCGAAAGCCGTCCGGGCTACATTTTCCACCTCGCGGCGCAGTCGTTCGTGCATACATCGTGGGCCGCCCCGGGCGAGACGCTGATGACGAATATCCAGGGGCAGTTGAACGTGCTGGAAACAATGCGCGATGCCGACTGGGACTGCCGGTGCCTCGTCATCGGCTCGAGCGAGGAATACGGAAAGGTTACGGCGGATGAGCTTCCCATCACGGAAGAGAACGCGCTTCGCCCGTTGAGCCCCTACGGCGTGAGCAAGGTCGCCCAGGATTTGCTGGCCTACCAGTACCACCAGTCGTTCGGCACCGACCTCGTGCGTACGCGGGCATTTAACCATACCGGGCCGAGGCGCGGCGAGGTTTTCGTGACGAGCAACTTCGCCAAGCAGATTGCCGAGATAGAGGCGGGGAAGAAAGAGCCGGTGATAATGGTGGGCAATCTCGATGCGCAGCGCGATTTCAGCGACGTGCGCGATGTCGCGCGGGCATATCTCCTGGCGATAGAGAATTGCGTCATCGGTGAGGTCTACAACATCTGCTCCGGAAGGGCGATAAAGATAAGGGGACTGCTCGACATGCTTCTCGCGCAGAGCAAGGCGAAAATTGAGATCAGGCAGGATCCGTTGAGGCTGCGTCCGAGCGATGTGATGGTCCTCGAGGGGAGCGCGGAGAAGTTTAAAAAAGCGACCGGCTGGACGCCGGAGATTCCATTCCAGAAAACGATCACGGATTTGCTTGAATTCTGGCGTGAACGGGTTTGAGGAGGGAATAACGGCACAGGCTGCCGTCCCGCGCACCGGTTTTCGCAGGGAAATATCAGCAAAGTATAGTTCCACCGGCTATACACTATTCTTGATAGGCGCATATAATCAGCATTACAGGTAATCAAATCCAGTAAAGTTTATTTCAATGGAAATTAAGAGTTCATTAAGGTAGATAAGAATAGATACTATTTGAAGTCAAACACTACTACAGCCTGAGGTTGACTGGAGTTTATGACCAAGCTATCTGAGCGCAAGCATTCACGAGCGCGACTTGAGGGGTTGCTTTATAAGGGCTCGGGGTACCTGGTTAAGGGCATCTCCGAGGAAGAATTCAATGTCTGGAAGAAGAGCGTGCTTTTCCATGGCCGGGAAGTCTTTGGCGATGGATCGTCGGAATTGGAATCGCTTCAGCGGATTTTCACACGTTCAGATGATGAGTGCGAGTACGGCGAGCCCGATGGCAAATACTTCGTCAAGGCTTTGGATGTGATGCGACTGGCTACCTCTCTGTTGTACAAATACCTGGTGAAGTTGAACCGGGAGTCGGCGGCGGGGGCGGAAGAGATAGCGGGGAAGATAAGGGAAGTCTCGGAACAGGATGAATAATCTGAAATAATATGTAACCGAATATTCCTGAGATAGACGGTTATCGCTTCATAAAACCGCCGGCAGGCGGTTTTTTCATTCCTTCAGGTCAAACTGTGATTCGATCGCCGGCATGAACACGTGGTAAAACCTTAACGCCTCTTCAACCGAGCCTTCGATGGTAATCTTGCCATTTTCGACCAGTTCCTCGACTGGAGTGTCCATCATCAGCAGGGATTTATATGTATCCAAGTCCATGCTTACGCTGAAGACCGGGCAGTCCGCGGGTCCGAATCGCGAATCGATCTCGCCGTCCTGAATTCTGACATGCATGATTTCGTCGCCAACCCTGATTTCATAGCTGCCGTTGAGCTGTTTCGCCAGTTCTTCATTGTAGATGTAGCGCATGGCAAGGGTCGCCCATCCCGCCCTGAAGTACTTCGTGTCATTGCTGACCCGCTGTTTTGAAATCACCGTCGCTCCCCAATGCCCGATGGCTGATACCACGGGCTCGAGCGAATGGCCGATACCGGTGAGTTCATAGACCGCCGATGCGGCCGGTGGTGGAAGGCGTCTCCGGATGATAAGGTCGTAGCTCTCCATCTCCTTCAACCGGTGGGAGAGAAGGTTTGTTCCAATCCCGGGTAAGCCGTCAACCAGGTCGGTGAACCGTTTGGGTCCCTCAAGAAGTTCTCGAACAATGAGCAGGGTCCATCGTTCACCTATGATATCGAGTGCCATCGCAAGCATGCAGAATTGCTTGTAGCTTCTTTTTCCCATAGTATTACATATATACCACAGAATTCAGGAGATAACAATTATGAAGAAAGTACTTGACTTTTATATAGTAGCTGCTATACTATATTTATCTTGATGGTTCTGAGGCATTTCACGGAGGCCATGTGAAAAAACCAGACGGAAGCTATTTTAGCAAAGAAGCCCCGGTAGTGGGGATACCGAGGGCGCTCAGCTTCTATAAAAATGCCGCGATGTGGGTTGCGTTCCTGGAAAGCCTTGGAGTGCGGGTTTTAATCTCTGCCCCGACCAACAAGGAAATCCTTGATGATGGCTTGAAGCATTCGATCGATGAATCATGTCTTCCCACGAAAATTTTCCTCGGTCATGTCAAACACCTTGTCGATCGGAAACCCGACTTCATCTTCGTCAGCCGGCAGCAGGATTTCCGCAGTGGCGAGGTGCTATGCACCAAGTTCTGGGGACTGCCCGATATATGCAGGAATACATTTGACCTGCCCGACGGCACACGCTGGCTCGAGCTTAATATAAGCCCCACGGTTGATGGAATCACCGATTACCGAGCCTGGAAGAAAGTCGGGTGGGTTTTCACATCGAACCCGTTCCGGATATGGAAAGCGTATCGCCGGGCTTTGAAAGCGCAGAAACTATATATTGCATGGCTTGAGTGCGGCAAATCTCCCATGAATGCATTGGAGCTTGCCTTGGAAGGAATGAAGCCCGACAAGCCGGCGTCGGAAAATGACACCGCCGGCGAAGGCTCTATTGGGCAGGTGCGGATCGCGCTGCTCGGCCATTCATACCTGATCCACGATGAATACTATGGCCTGCCGATTATCGAGCTTCTGCGCCGTCTCGGAGTGAAGATACTTATCGTAGAGGACCTGGATAAAGATATATGCCGTTCGCGCGGGCGGGATGTTTCGCCTCATCTTTACTGGACTTACAACAGGGAGATCGTGGGTGCCGCCGACCACTATATCCGCGACGGCGTGGATGGCGTGGTCCTCGTTGAGGCATTCCCCTGCGGACCTGACGCGCTTGTGTTCGATTATATAACGAGGGTTTTGCGCGGCCCGGTTCCGATTGTGCGTATTGTAATGGATGAGCTCCAGGCATTGACCGGGATCCAGACGCGCATGGAAAGCTTTACCGATATCATCCGCATGAGACGCCGGGAGGCCGCGAGTGCATGAGAACTTAGCCGACGCCAATTTTTCATTTCCGCATATGGGGGACTATCATGTAATCTTCCGGGAGCTGCTGGGGATATTTACCGACAGGATAATCCCTCCGCCGCCGATAACCAGGCGTACGCTGGAACTGGGCACAAAATATTCCCCCGATTCGGTGTGCGTCCCGTTCAAGTACAACCTCGGTAATTTCATTGAAGCGATAGAACTCGGAGCGGATACATTCTTCACCATCGCGGGGGGATGCAGGTTCGAGTATTACTTCGAAGTGCACTGGCGGATACTGAAGGACCTCGGGCATGACATACGGTTCATCAGGATAAGCCAGGACAGGATCTTCCGTGTGCTGCGTGAGATAAATCCCCGCTTGAGCCTGCTCGCATTCATCAACGGATTCCGGCTGTTGAAGAAGAAACTGCACCTGCTGGATGAGCTCGATGATATCAAACGAAAACGCATCGCCTTTCAGACATCCAAAGGATCGTTCGAAAGATACTGGTTGCGCTTCCTCGAGAGGCTTCCGGAAATTCAGTCGCACCGGGAGCTCGGTCGCTTCGCGCGTGATTCGTGGGAGGAGATACTCTCGCTGCCCATCGATAAGCCGGAGAACCCGCTCAGAATTGGGATCATCGGCGAGCTATATGTCGTCCAGGAACCGTTCAGCAATTTCCGCATCGAAGAAAAGCTCGCAAAGATGG
>CAZSPL010000075.1:0-3120 GCA_964608735.1 uncultured Planctomycetota bacterium
GCGCACATCCGCTGACGGCACAACCGCAATGCCGCGCACGTCGTAACCCGTCAGCGTGGTCGGATTATCCAGCCCGATTTTCAGCTTGACATATTTCTGCGCGGGTTTGAATTCGAGAATTGTGATCGCGATGCAGTCATCGCATCCCGGCGGCATCAGCCACGGAGTGACATCGTAGTGTGAGGCGGTTTTCCGGTTGGGGATGAAGGTTGCTACGAGGGTTTCGGGATCGAACTCGATTCGCCCAATCGCGAGAATTTGCCTGTCGTAGCCGGGGTTGGTTGGATACGCGGAAAGGGAATCTGGCGGCGGTGCGGAAGCGCCGTCCGGCGTGTTCATGGCGGCGGATGAGCATCCCATCAATGCGAGGAGGAAAATAATCGTTAACCCGCGAAGTCCCCTCATGGCGCCTCCTTGGTGCGTTTGTTGGCGTATCTAAGTTTACCACATACGGGGAAAAGGGACAGTCACCTTGGAATTTGCGACAACGGGCAGCCGGGGGTTTGGTGCCAAGGTGACTGTCCCTGAGCACGTGGCGTTTAAGTTGCTTTGGCCCACACTAAAGTGTGGGGTACCCTTCATGTCGGAGCGCGAGCGTCCCGCTCGCATGCGGGCAAGGCTGGGCCTGTTGAAAAAGTGGCAATTACTGCTTCAAGAACAAGGAAGTAGATTATCTGGTAGCCCCGGGTTGGCCGCCTCCTTCTGAATCACTTATAAATGGCGGCCTACCCGGGGTAGGAGCCAATTGATTTCATGGAAACAGGATGGCTCCAACCCCGGGCTACCAGAAATATCTACTTTTTCAACAGCCCCAAGGCTGCCCGCGGTCCCAGAAGGCAGGCGGGACGCCCGCACCACAATGGGCAAGGGGGTTTCCATGCAGGCGGGACGCCTGCGAACCATCGCTCCATCATCATTAAACTATTTTCAACGCAGGAAAATCGCGGTATAATTGTCCCCGGGGATAATATCGCCTTTACGATGCCGCTTGGCTATGCGGCACGTGTGGCGTTTGCCATGCTATGAAGCACGCGGTTTCGGCGTGCAAAAAAATGGCAAACGTGTCGCATTAAGAAGGATATTATTTCATTAAGGGGGGATAGAGGCGTGTCTGAATGTCGAGGGGATTGAGGCGTGTCTGAATGTCGAGGGGATTGAACCTTGTCAACTAATATAAATCTTTTTTATACCGTCGCGTTCACATAAATGCGTCCGCGCATAGGCGCGTGGCGCGCACGGTATACACCATGGAGGTGTTAAGATAAATGTTTGCGCCGTTGTTAGCAGCCGTTCCTCCGGGAGTGGCTCTTGCGGGATGGATTGTCGGATTTTTTATCTTCGGATTCGCAGTCGCATGGTTGTTCAGATCACTCGTTTGGGACAAGAGCAGAATCGATTCGGCTAATAAAAAGGCCGAGAGGATTGTAGAAGACGCAATAAAAGAGGGGGAACTGAAGAAGAAGGATATCCTTCTCGACGCTCAGACCGAGGCCGACAAGAGGCAGAAGGAAGCGGACAGGGATATCCAGAGGAAGCAGAAGGAGATCGAGCGCGAGCGCATCAAGGTCCAGCGCGAGCTTGAAAAGCTCGAAAAACGCAACGACCAGTCGCAGAAGCGGCTCGACAATATCGACAAGAAGGAAAAGCGCCTCATCCTGCAGGAAGAGGAGCTTACCGCAAAGATCGACGAGCAGATAAAGGAACTCGAAAGAATCTCCGGGCTCACGATCGACCAGGCAAAGGAACTTCTGCTTCAAAGGGTTGACCGCGATCTCGATGCCGAATACGCAAAGAAGATCCAGGAATACAAAACCCAGCTGAAAGAGGAAGAGAACAAGATCGCCAAGAAGATCGTCACCCTGGCGATCCAACGTACCGCCGTCGACCACGTAGCCGAGACCACGACATCGGAGGTCAAGCTCCCCTCGGACGACATGAAGGGACGCATCATCGGCCGTGAAGGACGGAACATCCGCACGTTCGAAACGCTGACGGGTGTCGAGGTAATCATCGACGATACGCCGGAAGCGGTCGTGCTCAGCGCGTTCGACCCGGTGCGCCGGGCCATCGCCAAGCTTGCACTGGAAAAGCTGATCCAGGATGGCCGGATCCACCCGTCGCGTATCGAGGAGATGGTGGACAAGGCCAAGAAGGAGATCGACAATTCCATCAAGGAAGCTGGGCAGCAGGCGGTGCTCGAAGTGGGCATCGGCGATGCCGCCCCCGAGATGATCCGGCTTCTCGGACGACTGAGGTACCGGACATCATACGGGCAGAATATCCTCAAGCACGCGATGGAAGTTGCGTTTCTCACGGGCAATCTCGCCAGCGAACTCGGCACCAACCCGATCCTCGCGCGGCGATGCGGCCTGTTCCACGACATCGGGAAAGCCGTGGATCACGAGATCCAGGGCACGCACGCGTCTATCGGCGCGGAACTCGCGCGCAAGTACAAGGAGCCGAAGGGCGTCGTGCACGCGATAGCGGCCCACCATGCCGAGATCGAGCAGCGCACCATCGAGGCTGTTCTCGTACAGGCCGCCGACGCCATCAGCGCGGCGCGTCCGGGAGTACGGGGCGAGACCCTCGAAAGCTACTTCCGCAGGCTGGCGCAGCTCGAAACACTGGCGCAGTCGTTCGACGGCGTCGAGAAGTGCTTCGCCATCCAGGCAGGACGCGAGATTCGCATCATGGTCATCCCGGATGAAGTCGATGACGCCACCGCGCCTCTCCTGGCGAGGAAGATAGCAAGCAGGATAGAGGACGAACTCGACTATCCCGGGCAGATAAAGGTGACGCTCATACGCGAGATGAGGGTACAGGAGATAGCCAAGTAGAATTCAGGGGCGTCTCATTTGGAAATTAAACGCGGCTCGATGCCGCGTTTTTTTCCGTTCTTATTGCATTTCATTGCGGTTGTTTAAGTCATAACAATCCCATTAATAATCGCGGCGATATATAAAAGATATTACATGTGAGGAAATGACGGAAACAGTACTGAAGAAATACTTTATCTTCCACGAGAATGATGAAGCTTACATCATCATAAACGCGCGCGTGGATGAAATCGACGACGAACTCATCGAAACGATGGCCGCGCACGAGGCGATCATTCCGTAC
>CAZSPL010000075.1:3130-15557 GCA_964608735.1 uncultured Planctomycetota bacterium
GGCATCGACGGCGCTGTCACGAAAAACATCGGGAGCCTTCTGCGTAGAGGCGGCCTGGGTGAGCCGATACTCCTCGGCCGTTTAAGCAGCGATGACGCATCGGATACCGCGGAGCAGAAGGATGCCGTGGCGGTACTGAAGCAGCGGCCAGGCGAAGATGGCTGCCCGTACGAACTGGATGTCATCGACGACGGGATGTTCGCGTTCCTGCTGGTGAAGGACGGCGTTGAATCGATCGATGAAGGTTCGATAAGGGAGTACCTCGACGCGAATGGCGTGGTGTGTGGAGTCTTCGAAGAAAACATCACGAGTCTTGTTGATAATTTCCCCGCCCTGCGGCTGATTCTCGTCGCAAACGGGTCGCCGCCGGTTAATGGCCGCGATGCCGAGCTCAGGCGGGTGAAGGAAATCAAGACCGATCTCACGCCTGCCAGGCTTGCGCACGGCGTGGTGGATTTCAAGCGGCTGAATCTCATATCCACGGTGAAGAAGGGGGATATGATCCTCGAGCGGATCCCTCGTGTCAGCGGGCAGGATGGAATGGACATCTACGGCCAGACGCTGGAAGCCTACGCCGGCAAGGATGTCACGATAACGCGTGGGGAGAATACATACCTGAGCATCGACGGCAACACCTTGCATGCGTCTGATGAGGGGTTCATATTTATCGAGGGGGACGGTTCCATCGCGGTGAGGGCGATATATAACGTCGAGCGGGATGTCGACTATCACACCGGGCATGTGGAATACAAGGGGGACATTATCGTGCGCGGTGATGTCCGTTCGGGATTCAATGTCATAGCCGGGGGAGATGCGCACATACAGGGGACGATCGAGAACAGCAAGATCCACGCGGAGAGGAATGTGAATATATCGGGCGGAGTGAGGTCATCGGGCGGCGCGATACTTACCGCCGGGTGCAATATCAATGTCGGTTTCATCGAGAATACCAAGCTCGTGGCGGGCTCCGATATAACGATAAACAGCGATGCGATGAATTCGGATATCACGGCCGCCGGCTGCGTGGAGGTAAGGAGCCGGAAGGGCAGGATAATCGGCGGGTCGGTTATCGCGGGTGAATGGATCGCCGCGCACCTGATAGGCGGGAAAGCGGGCAGCGTGATCGATATCAATTTCGAGCCGCGGGGCTGGGAGAAGATGGTCGAGGAGTTCAAGAACATAGACAAGTATATCGGCGAGATTTACGCCGCCCCTAACATGGATTCCGCGACGAAACAGAAGGTCCTCGATAACCTGAAATCGCGACGTGCCGCGCGTGCGAAGGAGATCAACCACCTGTTCCGGTTCTGTTTCCTCACCACGCATTCGCTCGAATCGCCCGTACGCGTCAGGTTCGGCGGAGAGGTTCTGATAGTGCCTCCCACGGGCAGACCTGTAACAGCGGCATTCGAGAATTTGAAGATAAAGCTTGTCGAGCGCTATGTGAGCGAGCGGGAGAGGGACGGCATTCGCCGCAAGACCCGGCAGGAGAATGAAGAGTAGCCGGGGCGCGGATACGTCGCTAATGGGGATATAAATGGCGAAGCAGGATCTGAAAAAATATTTCATCTTCCAGGACGGGAATTTCATCCGCATGGTTGTCAACGCGCAGTCGGAGGACTTCGACGGCGACACCATGATAGACATAGACGGGGAGATCAAAGCCCGGGGATTCAGCGCGGCTGTGAAGGACGACATCTTACATCTCATCAGTTGCAGCGACCCCGGCGACGTGATTACCATCGGCGCCTTCGACGCGGAGGAGCATGACGAGACCGGCGAGATTGCATCGCGCATAGCCGCGCTCGATCCATCGCACGCAAACGACCTGCCTTTCGAGATCGAGCTCTTCAGGGACAACCTCGTGGCGACGATCAAGGTCAAGAAAGGCCCGCGCGAGATATCGGAAAACCAGGTTTACGAGTTTCTGAGAGGGATCGGCATTGAGCACGGGATAATCGACGGCAATGTAAAAACCCTTGCGAAGAAGTTCCCCTATGTGCAGCAGATAAAGATCGCCGAAGGCACCGCCCCGGTGCCGGGGCAGGACGCGAAGGTCGAGCTCGTGCAGTCTATTAAAACCGACCTGAAGCCGGCAACGCGGCGGAACGGCACTGCCGATTTCAAGAAGCTGAACCTCATCTCGCCGATAAGGGAAGGGGATATCATCCAGATACGGACTCCGCCAACGCAACCACGGGCGGGTCTCGATGTTTTCGGCAAACCAATCCCGGGCAGGGAAGGCCGGGATATCAAGCTCAAGAAGGGAAAGAATACAGAGATAAGCGATGACGGCTGCCTTTTAATAGCGACCGATGAAGGCTTCCTCTACCTCGGCACCGGTAACCGTGTCAACGTGAGAGACGTGTATATCGTCACTGGCGATCTTGACTATCGTTACGGGACGGTTGAATACAAGGGGGATATAGTTATCAAGGGGGATATCCGTACGGGGTTCAATGTCTATGCCGGTGGCAACGTATATGTCCACGGCTCGGTGGAGGATTCGATTATCGAGGCGGCGGGGATCCTGAGCATCGATGGCGGCGTCCGGGCGTCCGGCAAGGCGATCCTCCGGGCGGGCGGCGATGTCAGGGTCAACTTCATCGAGAACTGCAGGGTGGAGAGCCTCCGCAACATCTACATCAACCGCGAAGCTATCAACTGCAACATCAGGGCGGGCGGACATGTCGAAGTGCTCTGGAAGGACGGGCGTATCGTGGGCGGGGATATCGTAGCGGGGCGATGGATCGCCTCCCCCACTCTCGGCTCCGATATGGGCGGGCCGTTCGAGCTCGCGCTGGAGCCGCCGGGATGGGACAAGCATTTCAATAAGCTCTCGAGTATCGATGAAAAACTGAAATTTGTAAGCATGAACCGCCAGTATACACAGGAGCAGAAAACGGCCCTGCAGGCCGGTTTGTTGAATCAGAGGGAGATGGCGGCGCAAAATATCGAAGGGCTCTTCGAGAGATCCTTCATATCGGCGAAGGCCTACAGGTCTCCCGTAAATATCCGCTTCGGCAATTTCTCAGTCAAGGTCAGGAGCAACATCGGCCCCATGACTTACCGCTATGACAAGATGGAAGTCACATCGGTCGAAAGCTTCGTCGATGAAAAAGTGCGCGAGAAACTTCGCAAGTTGTAACCAGGCTTGATTAATATCCTATCGCAGGACTGCACTTGCTTTGCAGTCAATCGGTTCGTTGGCTGCAAAGCCTGCCCGGAATCTGGCATACCCCGCGGCGGCTATCATCGCGGCGTTGTCGGTGGTATAGGGCGGCGCTGGGAAACGGACATCCATCCCGCGACCGGGGGCGGCATTCGCGAAGTATTCCCTCAAATACCGGCTCGCCGATACGCCGCCGCTTATGGCGAGTGTGCGGATTTTCAATTCCTCACAGGCACGGAACGATTTGTGCGCCAACACCTGTGCGAGCGACGCCATCACCCCTTTTGCCACGGCGCCTGTATCGGGCGGATTGTCGCGATGTCCGCGCAGATAATACAGCGCCGCTGTCTTAAGCCCGGAGAACGAGAAGTCGTAGCCGTCGCTTGAAATCAGCGGCTTTGGGAATTCTATCGGCTCGCCGGCGTATGACATCGCCGCGTCGTCTATCGCCCGTCCTCCGGGGTAGGGGAATCCGAGCAACCGCCCGGTCTTGTCGATAAGCTCGCCTGCGGCATCGTCGCGCGTGGCGCCGATTTCGACATAGTCGAACGGCCCGCGCACTTCGATGAGTCGCGTATGTCCACCCGAAATTATCAGCGCCATGTATCTTGCTGGAAGCGGCGCGGCATCGAGGCCCGCCGAGAAGAGGTGTCCTTCGAGATGATGCACGCCTATCACCGGTTTGTTCATCGTGCCCGCGAGGATGTTTGCGAATGTCGCGCCAACGAGCAGCCCCCCTATCAGGCCCGGTCCCATTGTCGCGGCGACGAGGTCGATGTCGGCGGCGGTTATCCCTTTGGTTTCGGTGAGATGTTTGAACAGCGGCAGGATGGTCTCGAGATGCTTGCGGGCGCTAATTTCCGGCACGACGCCGCCAAAGCGCGCGTGGAATTCATCCTGGCTCGCGGTAAGGCTCGAAAGCACTGCGCCGTCGTCGAGAAGCGCGAGGGATGTGTCATCGCAGGATGTATCTATTCCGAGGGTGAGCATGGATATTCCCGGTATCAGCCTTCGTACGGCGGATCGCCCGTCCACATCACAAGGGCGTCTTCCCCCACTTCCTGGTAATATTTCTTGCGCCGCCCGACGAGCTTGAAGCCGTGCTTCTCATACATCTTGATGGCTTCGGTATTGGATTCGCGTACCTCGAGCGTGAATTTCTCGACCCCTTCCAGCCTTCCCGTTTCGATGATGTTCAGGAGCGCCGCTTCGCCGAGGCCGCGTCCGCGAAGGTCGTGGCGCGTCGCGATGGTGGTTATGTGCCCGATTTCATTGAGCACCCAGAGCCCGGCATAGGTGGCGACCTCTCCGTCGATGATTCCCACTTCGTAGATGGAATTCAGGTTTTCAATCATATCGTTTCTGAAGATTTCCTCGCTCCATGGCGCGGTGAAGCTTGCGCGCTCGATCACCATCACGGAGGATAGATCCTCAAGTTTCATCGGCCTGAACGAGATTTGCTCGCGTACGCTCATCCGGCGAATTATAGTCGATGAATGGATAGCGGTAAACGTAAGGGGCATTGCTATGGTAGAATCTTGGGGTGGGAAAAATAGGGAAGATGATACTCGGCGCGGTTATTTTGTTCGTCGCATTCGACGGCATAAGGCTGTCGTGTCCGGACTACATCAGCATCGATTTCAAGATTATCTTTCCCATTATCGGGATTGGTGTTCCATGGCTCATCGGGGCGTTCTTATTGATGCCCCGGGATGGCAAGCCGGGGTATGTCGAATCAGCCGTCTCGCTATGGCCGCTGTGCGTGATGCGCCTCTGGCCATTGGTGTCCGGTCTTAAGACGTGGGATTACTCGTATACTCTTTCCGTATCGGAGCGGGATGTCGCGGGATTTCTGCTGTACCTGGCAGCCGTAGCCGTGTGGATGTATATTCCTGTTAAGTATGAAGAGAAGCAAATTGAAGAAGACAAACCACTTCGATGGGATTACAGCGGCTATTATGGTCTTTACGGCGCCTGGCTCTTAATCTTTCTTACCGTGATTCCCGCGATAAAAAGACTCGCAACATTTCATGCCAAAGCGTGGGACATGGCGATATTTTCTCAGCTATCCCACAATATAGTGAACGGGAACGGCTTCGAGGTGAGCGTGAGAGGGTTATCCAGTATCCTCGCCGATCACTTCCAGCCAATTATGCTCTTGATAGCGGCAATATGCGCACCATTCCACCGGGGAAGCGAAGCCCTGGTAGTCATTCAGATGGTCATCGTGGCTCTGGGAGCTATTCCCATCGCGCTGATATGCAGGAAATCGGGTCGCGCCGGCTCTCCTGGAATATTCATATATGCCTTCTATCCGATAACACTGCTGCTGTTGACAAATGATTTCCACCCCATCGCGCTTGTGGTTCCGCTGTTCCTGTGGGCGTTTTATTTCCTTGAGATAAAACGTATGTGGGCATTCTACATTTTCCTTCTGCTCGCGGCATGCTGTCAGGAAGAAGCATGGATCATCACGGGCATGGTGGGCTTGTATCTCGCATTGTTTCGGGGTATGAAGAAATCAGGAATAATTGTTTTCATCGTGAGCTGGCTGATTTTCTTCATTCTCGTTTTGGCGGTGATTCCGTCATTCAGGGCGGAAGGGAACTACTTCTATCTTCACCGCTATGCATATCTCGGTTCATCCGCCGGAGAAATCGCGAAGAATGTTTTCCTGCATCCCGGGCTGTGGCTGAAGCGTATGTTCGATACGCGCTCCATCGCATTCGTTGTGATGCTGCTCGCCCCGCTTGGGTTCCTTCCTCTAAGGCGCCCCAAAATCCTGTTCATCCTGATTCCGGTTGCATTCTATACGCTGATATCCGGCTACGATATTCAGAAATCTATATTCCATCAATATGCCGCGCCGTTCATCCCATTCCTGTTCCTCGCGCTGCTGGACAGCTTCGAAAAGAGTACCGACGGAAAAGCCCGGGCGCGCAATATGAAGTTGGGATGCGGAGTTTTGTGGGCCGCGATATGCTCCTCTGCGATGGTGGGGCTTTTCGCATTCGGCGGACATCCGGAAATATATTCATACATCTATAGTTCCACGTTCGATACCCGGCTTAACAATCATTTCCTCGCCCAAATTGAAGCTAACGATAATGTTTCCACCATCAGCAAATATGCGCCGCCCCTTTCCGACCGCCGCTTCTTGACCCTCTTCCCAAACATCCAATGGGAAGGCGAGTGGGCCGACAAAATACTGGTCGACGGCAAGGAGCTCATCTCGGAAAAAGACCGCAAGGCCCTTGCCGAAATATTGTACGGCGAAAACGAAGGCCCGAAATATGGATTGCTCTATTATTACGACGGCGTCTTCCTGTTCGAAAAGGAATATGAATCCGCGCCGTTCAGCCGGATAATGAGCTCGGCGATGCCCCCCGTCGAAGGGATGACCAAACCGTCGGGTGGCAATGTGTATAAAACCGGCAAGCTGCTTTCGGCGGAACTCATCCCGTTCGAGCCGGGGGATAATGAGATAAGCAAGATTGTCTCGCGCGTCGATTCGCCGCTTTACTGGCTCAAGATGATGCTGAGTGTCGACAAGGATTTCGACGACACATGGTTTTTCGCCGTACGATGCGAAGATAAAAACGGCAACGTGCTGTTCACATTCCCCCACTTCCCGCTCTACGGGCCGTATTACGACAAGGCGACGGCGACGAACGCCGAGCACAAGGCGGGGATATTCGACCGGAGCCCGCGCATTCTGAAAGAAGCCTATGTCATCGACCCGAGGCAGCATCCGCGTAAGCCGCGATGGCATTTCACTGACACGCGCGATTACGGCGAGCCCGCGTATCTCAGGGTAATGCCCCTGAAACTTCCCGACGGCTGGACCAACACCCTCGATGAATATGTCACCGAGCGGGAGCAGACCGTGGGGCTTCCGTGGAGCAGCGCATTTGTCGTCGATCTGAATGAAAAGGGATCGTAGGATGTTCGAAAACTATTTCGCGATAATCGATCGCTCGCTCGAACCGAGACACTTCATTTCAAAACGCATGAAAGTTGATGTCGACCCGGATGCCGCCGGGGGGATGCCGGTCGATGAGCTGCTCGGAATCCACCGGGAGCATTCGCGTCTATTCGATGAATCCCCCAATCCATCGGGCTTTGCGGTGCCGGCGGGAAATGAGCTCAGCCTTTATGATCTGAAAATAATTATCGCATCGAAGCTGATTTCGCCATGCATCCTGTGCGAGAACCGGTGCGGGGTCGACAGGATCGGTGGCGAGCTTGGACGCTGTGGTGTCGGCACGATATCGCGCTACGCGTCGGAGTTCATTCATAAGGGCGAAGAAGCGCCAATCATCCCGAGCCACACGATCTTCTTCACCGGGTGCACATTCGAATGCATCCACTGCCAGAACTGGGATATAGCATCGTCACCGGATAGAGGTGTGATATTCGACGACCATATCCTCGAACTTATCGAGAGCAGGCATCAACGCGGCGCGCGCAATGTCAACCTTGTCGGCGGAAACCCGGATCAGCATCTCGCGAACATCCTGAGGATATTCCGCAAGCTCGAAACGCACACGCCGATCGTGTGGAATTCGAACACCTATGCGTCAATCGAATCGATGGAACTGCTGAAGGGATTCGCGGATCTGCATCTCGCCGATTTCAAATACGGCGACAATTCCTGCGCGAAGGAGATAAGCGGGATTGAGAAATACTGGGATGTCGTCACGCGGAATCTCGCGTATGCATACCCGAATTCGGACATCCTCCTCCGGCATCTCGTGCTGCCCGGGCATGTCCAGTGCTGCACGCGACCCATCGCCCAATGGTGCGCGGAGAATATCCCGGGTTGCGGATTCAACCTCATGTTCCAGTACCACCCGGAACACAAGGCGCGGAAGCATCCGAAGCTCAGATATTATCTCGACGAGGAGGATGTCCTCGGGGCGATGGAATCGGTGAGGAATCTCGATTTGAATCTCGTGTAGATCCAGTATGAATTTACAAACCCTGCGCTATTCGACTTTCCTGAACATCTGCTTCGGTACGCCGCAGATGGGGCACTTTTCCGGCGGTTCACCCTTGACGGTATTGCCGCATATGCCGCAGACGTAAATGTCGTGCGCCGGGAGGTCGCGGTCTTCCTTGATCGACGTTAGCGCTTCCTCATAAAGGTCATGGTGAATCTTCTCGACGGCCATTGCGTTCCTGAATGAAACTTCCGCCGCCTTGTGGCCCTCATCCTTGGCGGCCTTGAGATAGGGGGGATACATCTCGGTGAATTCGAATCCTTCACCCGCGACAGCCTCGGTTAGGTTCTCCTCGGTCGATTTGACGCCGTTCAGGGCGCGAAGATGGGCCAGCGCATGAACCGTCTCGGCTTCAGCGGCGGCCCTGAATAGTTTGGCGATCTGGGGGAACCCGTCGGCGTCGGCTTTCTTAGCGAATGCGAGATACTTCCTGTTGGCCATGCTTTCCCCAGCGAATGCATTCTGTAAATTCTGCTCTGTCGACATTGTTCAATCTCCTCGAATTGTAATCGCCTTCCAGTTGAGATTAATAGTAATCATTACTATTAACTAATAATACGGGATTCAGTGCGGCAAGTCAACCGTCAGCCCGGATTTTCAGTAATCTTGCCGGAATGGCCCCGGCGATTTTATCCATTTAAATATATTTTACCGCAAAACGGCATCTATTTAATAATGAAGGATGTTTGATCATGCATTCTCGGCGCTTTGGAACGACAAAAATTTTAGTGCAGGCATAGTAGCCGCCGAAACTGCATGATAAAATATTTAAGGTGGCCGTGTATGTCGAAGGATCACCTTGCAGGGATATGTGGACTTTACTGTGGCGCGTGCTACATCTACCTTACTTACAAGTACGGGGATGAGAAGGCTGTGGCAAGGCTTGCCGAGCAACTGGGTATAAAGCCCGAAGAGCTTGAATGCCAGGGCTGCGGGCCGGAATCGGAGAAGTGCATACGCAAGGATTGCAAGGTGCGTTCATGCGCGATAGAGCGCGGAGTGCGGTTCTGCTACCAGTGCGATGATTACCCCTGCAAGCAATTTAAAGAATCCATCGAGAAATTTCCCCACCTGAGCGTAATCAGGGAGGAGCAGGATAACCTTGCCTGCAACGGCCCGGCAAAGTGGCTCGAATGGCAGGTGCATCGCTGGAAATGCCAGGGATGCGGCACTAAGCTGGGGTGGTATGACGTAGTCTGCCCAACCTGCAAGGCGAAGACTCTGATACCGTATCTTGAAGGCATGCCCCGCGATGAACCCACCGGGCTGAAGCAGTGGCTGAAGCAGAGGATGAAGGGGCAACAGCTCCGCTAAGAGCAGATAAAAACAACCGCCCCATCCGGGGCGGTTTTGATTTCCAAGTGAACGAGAGCTTTTTTTAGAACTCTACTTCGCGTCCTTCGGACTGCGCGAATGCCGTTTCCGCTCCGGCGGCTTCGAGGTCGATGAAACCTTCCATCTCCTCGCCCGGGGCGGGGCGATAGAGGTCGCCGGGAATACAGCTCGGAAGCGGGAATTTCAGGAACAACGGCTGGGTGAATTTCGCATGCTTGATGAGGATGGTTCCTCGCGGCAGCGTGCTAAGCCGCGCTTTCAACTCATCCGACAGCCAGCCGTAAATCGGGTCCTTCAGCTCGGCGTACCCGGTGCGGCCGTACATGAGGGTCGCGGCATTGTCGACGATCTGCTTGTCGACTTCCGACGCGAACTGCTCGACGCCGAACAGGGTCAGGCCGAGGGAACGTCCGCGAGCCGCGATGTCGATGAGCTGCCGTTTCATGTGCTCGCGCCCGGTGCTCATCCTCGGAGCGAACTTGTTGAGCTCGTCGCAGAATACGATGATGTTATCCAGTTCCGATTCGGTGGTGAGCTGTTCCAGCGCCTGGTTGAGTTTCTTGAGCACCTTGTTGAACACGAGGCGCTGGCCGCGCTCGTTCATGGACTGCAGGTCGATGACGAAAACTGAGCCTGAGTGTATTTCATTGAGCGGGATGTCGATGGGTTTGTCGCTGCCGTACGCCACGAGGCCGTCATAGAACATCGGGAGCCCCTGCAGGTTCTTCACGCATTTGTAGAAGATATGCTTCGCGTGGCCGTGCCAGTTGGTGTGGCGCGGGTCGTAGGTCGCGCGGCGTTCCTCGTTGAGCCAGACCATCATCGAATCATAGTCGCTGATTTCCTGTTTTTCGAGAACCGCCTGTACATCGACCCATACCGCTTCGATGCTGTCGTCCCAGCTTGTCTCGTCGTAAAGTATGGCGATGTCGTCCTGGATTTCCTTGATATCCCACACGAACGGCTCGACTTTGCCGTCGTTCCGGATCGATTTTACGCGCGACATCTTCCGCCTGTCGAACGGCGCGAACACGCGCACGTCGTGGAACGGCTCGGGCTCGATGCCGATAAGGTCGTATATTTTCTTGGACTTGATGGCGAGCGGCGTCTGCTCCCAGAGGAACGGGTTCGGCTTGTCGAAGTAGAGAAGATCCTTGCCCTTGACGTTGAACACGACTACCGCGATCTTGCGCCCGCGCTGGTCGGAGCAGTAGGTGAATATCGATTTCAGTATGAATTCCACCATACTCGTTTTGGTGGCGAGACCGGATATCCCGCTGATGTTGAGGTGCGCGCCTTCGGGACCGAGCAGGAAGCTCTCATCGATGAGCAGCGGGGTCATCTCGCCGTCGCCGTTTTCGAACACGCCGATAGGCAGGCCCTTGTCCTCGCCTTTGTACTGGTCCATGCCGAGGGCGTAGTCTATCCCTTCGGGGCTGGCGAAGTATACCTCGGACCGGTCGACCGGGCGGACGGTGTCGGTGGTGTTCATGATGAACTGGCATCTGGCCACGACGACCTCGGGAACCTCCGTGGGCGGCTCGGTGTCCGGGTTGCCGAAATCGTGGGAGATGAAGTCGACGATGTAGTTGTCGATGTCGAGATAGGATTTGATTTCCTGGATAACTCCGAAGGTCACATCGCCTGCGGGATTGACGCAGGCCACGAGGTTACCGAGTTGGACATTGGTGTTGCCTCGCGCGATCCAGAAATGAAACGCCTCGGTAGTATTCGGGAGTTCCCTGGTTGAGACCGTCTTACCGATGACACCTTCCAGGAGGTTAAGATAAACTGCATTTTCTTCGGTAATCATTGCTTAATCTCTCCTTCCGAAATATGAATTCACCGTTTGCGGGCTCACGGTGAAATCCAACATATAATTCTTACAAGCCGCCAGCGGGAATATCTGGTTGATACCCTTCACGGCGGGATATATCGGGATGCGCTCGTTCAAAACATAGAACGCGAGCGCTTTTGCGAAGTCAATATCGCTCACGCCGCCTGCCGGCATAAATTCGACGCGCAGCAGTCCGGCGGACGGGTCCTTGAGTGTGTTGTCACGGAACCTGAGGTAGAAATAGCGGCGCCCGTCGTCGATGCTGAATACGCCGGTCATTTCTCCGAGGGGTAATGCTCCGACGAAGCCCTCGCTCTCGCTTTCGAGCACGGATGCCGCGTCGCTTATGGCGATGACATCGAAATGCCTTGTTTCTTCAAGGATATCCGCGAGCGTACCGCCGATGGCGAGCACCTGGCCTTCGCCGCCGAAGCGAGCGCGCCATGCATCGACCTGGCGCGAGAACAACACCCTCGCCGCGTCGGTGGCGCTTCTGACGGCCGCGCGCCTCATCTCGACGAAAGAATCGGACGCGCACCGCGTGTCGATCAGGGGGATGCCGTGCTCGTGAAGCCGGTCCAATATCCCGGCATCGGCAAGCTTCGCCGTCGGAATCAGGATGTAGTCCTCGATGTACGGCGGCAGCGCCTGTTTAAGCGCGCCCCCATCGCGGTGAAGGGTGACGGCGGCGATGTTGGAATAGTGCAGGGGCACGAGTCTTCCGTCCCCGCCGACTTCGCCGATGAGGAACGTACGGGTTATACTCGCACCGAACGACGCGAGGTTAAGCCCGAACTGCGGCGGTGCAACCTTGGTGAAGCCGGTTCCGTCGACGCGTGCTCCAACGGCATGCGATTCGAACGTTCCGCCAAGTGCATCCTCCTCGGTCCCGGAACCCGGCTTGATTATGCCGCCAAGGTGGTAGACAGCGGCACGGATGGTTGAAAATGATAAACTCATTCGCTCAAGTACCTGACAGGTTCAATGGTAAACAGCCATAATAGCTTATAGCCTTAAAAATGTAAATATAAAGCAGCCCGGTCCGGCGGATGCCTTTTTTTACCGGATGCCGCTATTTTT
>CAZSPL010000076.1:0-15356 GCA_964608735.1 uncultured Planctomycetota bacterium
CCTTGTTTATAGGTCAAACAACGGCATTAACAGCGTCATATCAAATGACGGAGTCGTTGTAGTTACAGGTGGCTACAACATGTCCGAGCTTGATACAGTCCAATACGCGTATTCGCCTATTGATTATTACTAATCCTGCTTAATTTAACGTGTTGGCAAAACGCAAATTCGCGAGCTATCTACGCAAACAAATAAATTATCGTAGTTCCCAGTACTGAAATATCATTCTTCAATAGTTATCGGTGGCAATAAATCAGCAGTGATAAAATCACTTATCTGGCACTCCATTAAACCACCGAGATTGGTCATCCTTCTGACCCTGTGAAAATGTTGGTCCTCGTTTTCATGATATACATAGTCGACGAGGAAGAGGTCGCTGCTGCGGTAGCTGCTTC
Organism: uncultured Planctomycetota bacterium; assembly: GCA_964608735.1. Lineage (GTDB taxonomy): Bacteria > JAJVIF01 > JAJVIF01 > JAPKYR01 > CAZSPL01 > CAZSPL01. Next base: position 396 of record CAZSPL010000076.1, read on the forward strand.
TTAAAGGCACGCTGAATCCATAGCGGATTAAATTCCGGAAGCGGAGAAAATACTAAGCAGTGAAATAGGCGTAACTATGCCATGAATCATTTGTTAAAATGGTCGGTAGGCTTTATCACAAATACGGCCTGATATCCATCCCTTCGGTTTTCATAACCCGCCGCTCGATGTTGAGCAGTATGCTGAAGCATGTTATCAACATGAGAAGCCCCTGCCCGCGCGCGATGATGGAGTTGGTAACGATTGCGGGGAATATGGATACGGTGGCCGACATCGCCCCGATAAGAAATGCCATCTCCGTGGTGCTCAATTCCTTCCTACGCAACTGCCACCCTCGTATAAACGGCGCGAGCAGGAAGAAGATGATGCTTATAGGCCCGAGTATCCCGAACTTGTGCCACAACCACAAATAGCCGTCATGAATATATGCCCGCCGGTCGGTGTCCTGCCGCGAATAGAATCGGAAATCCAGCTCCGCGCCGGGGCCATGCCCGACAATCGGATGCTCCTTCACTTCGTTCCACGCCGTATCCGTTTCCCACTTGCGTTCGGCGAGCGACGCCTTCGCAAGCTCATGCTCCTCCCCCTGCTGGAACAGGCCCGTGAAGCGCTCCACGAACGTCGCCTGGATGACCACATCGCCGTATGGCACCACCGTGATGAACAGCACCACGACAATGGCGATGATTATCAGCATCCGCAGGAAAAATATGCGCATAAGCGCCCGCTTGTCGGGGGCGGAAAGGAAATAGACGAATGCCATGGCGAGGAATGTCGCCGCGATGGGACCGCGGTACATCGCGATTATCAGCCGCAGGAAGAACGCCCACAGGCTGAAGTGATAGAAGATCATCCATCCGCGGCTCACATCTTTACGGCAGTAAATAATTACGCACAGCAGGATCGGTACGAGGAATATCGGGAAGTCGGTGGGACCCATCAGCGTGCGTATCGCCGTCATCACGAAGTAAACCGGGTAGGTGAAGAATGACGTCACGACGATGAAGATGAAGAACCCGATGCCGATAATGTGATTTCCGATGCACAGCACGTTAAGCCATATGTAGAACGCCCCCTTGACAGGATAGAACAGCCGCGCGATGAAGATCCCCATTATGAAGAACATCCCGGGAAGGCAGTCGGCGATGACGGGAAGCGCGGGATGCTGGAGAATGAACGACAGCGGGAGGAACGTGATGCACAGAAGCGCCGGTACGAGCATGATGTACTCGGTCGTCATCATGCCGAAAGGGGTCGTGTTCGAAAGATAGCGGCTTATGACATAGCCGAGGATCACCGCGAATGCCAGCCCGGGGGTGGTGAGATAGAAAAATGCCGATTCGAATATCGGGTGGATCCCCTCTATTTCCATCTGGTTCGCGATGGTCGCCACCATGTTGAGCCCGCCGACCAGCGACTCGGTGAACATTACGGCAGTGAGAACATAGAACCCGCTTCGCGGATACACCACGCACAGCAGGAGGGTGCCGAACATGATAACGACGATGACGGCCTGCTCGCTGCCCTTCATGAACTGGATGAGCCAGAACAGGCAAAGGGTTACGAACGCGATGAATATTTCCCAGAACAGCAGGCGTTTCCTGAGGTGCTGGAAGGTGGGATTTTCAACAGGATTCACTATTTCGCTTCGGCGGAAACCGCGGCTTCCTTGCGGCGCATGCGGGTTTCGTGCCAGAATACAAGATAGAGCATGATCCACGCCGTGATGGCGCCCGCCACTATTGTGTTGACTATAAGCCTCGGGCCCACGGGCTGCCGCGGCGGGATGGCTGCGTCGAGAACGGTGAATGGAAGCTCCAGCTTCTTCTCGCGTATCTCCGCTTCCTCAAGCTCCTGCTCGACAACGAGAAGTATGCTTTCCTTCACCTTTTTCTCCCGTTCGAGTTCGATGAGCTCTTTCTCTTCAGCGGGATACGCTTCTATGCGGGTCTCGAACTCGTTCAACATATCCTTTACGACCTGCGACTGCGCCGCGTAGGCGATCCCCTCGATCTCGAGGGTGGCGAGCGATGCATCGTAATATTTCAGCAGCTCTTCGTTGAGCGCCTTTCGCGAATCGGCGACCTGTTCCTCGAGCACGATGACGTCGGGATGCTGGTCGGTGAACGCGATGCGCTTCGTGGCAAGTTGGAGTTCGAGCTCGCTGAGCTGCCTGCGAAGGTAGCCGATGTTCTGGTCTTCGAGGGCCTTGGCTATCGGCTGCGGCTGTCCGGCCCCGGCATCGTCGCCGCCGAGGAGGTATGTCGAGTATGGTTGCGTGAGATCGATATCGCCACGCTCTATGGCTTCGAGATATTCACGTACGTCGTCGGAAAAGCCCTTTGTCGCTTGAGCTTCCGCAAGCGCGCCGCGGTATTCCAGTTCCGCCTCGGTAAGGGTCTGCTCGAGATCGGCATAGCTGGTTATCATCTGGTCGGCCTGCGAGTCGAGCGAAAGTATCCCCGTCTCCTCTTTCTTCAACCTGATGCGGTCCTCGGCATCGGTGAGCTGCGCGGAGATCAGGTCCCTGCGTTCGGAGAGGAAAACGATCATCGAGCCCTGTGTTTCCTGGTAAAGCTCGACGAGGTATTGCGTGGTTTTATCGACAATCGTGTTCGCGACCTTCGCGGCCATTGCGGCGTCGCGGTCCTTCACGTTCACGATTACCGCGCCCTTTATCGAGTCGTTTACGGTCGTCGCGTGCCCGAGCCGACGCACTGCGCGGATCCTCTTCTCTTCTTCATCCTTGCCTTTCAGTTTCTTGTAGTAGTTGGTGAGATCGAGTTCGTCGACCACCATCTCGCGTACCGTGCGGCTCTCGATGATGGCGATGTGGTTGTAGATGGTGGGCTCGGTTTCGAGAAGCGTCTGGAACCCGCGTATCGGTATATCCAGCGCCCCGAGGTTGCTCTTGATGAATCCCGAGCCGCGCTTCAACGGGTAGATTATCTTCACGCCCGCTTCGTAGGTGCGTTCGAGGACGAAGTAGTTTATCAGGAACGTGATTATCATCGCCGCCAGCACGATGACGGCGATCAGCAGCCACCGGCGTCCGACGACTTTAAGCACCGCGGCCACTCGGCCTTCATGAGGTTGTTGCTCCATTAATACCTTCTGTTCTTCCAAGGGGTTACATCGTGAACCCCCGCGATGCCGATATTCTACCAGAGAGACGCATCCGCGACAAATAACCGCCTACCGGGATTATCGGCAAAAAACCTCGCCGTCGACAGGGAGGAAGCGTTTTTCAAGTGTGATGTCCCCGCGTGACCGAGCGATCCTTACATGAATTCCCTTGCATAAGCCTGCTTACACTTAGCTGGAATGCAAATAATACAGCCCGCGTGTGAGGCTGTAATCCCCTTCGAAAACTGTCTCCTGATTTTGATATCTCAAACAATCAAGCAGTGATTAATCCGGGGGCCCGAAACAGTAGACGCTTTTATCGCCGCATCCGAGTACCAGCCTGCCATGCGCGATGGCGATCGATGACAGCCCGGTCCCGATGGGGATGTCATGATTGAACACTTCGGCGCCGGTCGATGTATCAAACCCATAGAGTGTGCCTTCGTTCGAAGCGGCATAGATGATATTGCCGCTGATTGCCGGGCTTGACGCGAACCCGTATATCTGCGCCGATGGCGCGCTCCATTGCACGATACCGCTAATCTTGTCGTGAGCCGATAATTTCCCGCTGAGGTATCCCGATGAGTAGTAATGGTTCTCGTCGATGGGGCCCACGGCGATCGATGCGAACGGCGCGGGCGCGGGGAACGGGATCGACCATAATAGAACGGGGGGCTCGGGTCCCGTCATATCGAAACAGTATGTGTTGTTTCCCCAATCGGAAAAATACACCTTCCCATCTTCAAGCGTTGCCGGTACCGAGATGAATTCCCCCACGTCGTAACGCCACAGTTCCTCGCCGTCGTCGGCATCGAACGCCATCACATCGAAACCGTCGGTGGTCACGATCACTTCGTTGGCGGCGGCGTAGTAGGAAGGGGTTGTGTGAAGCGTGTTGCCGAGATAATCGAATGTCGGGCTTACCCAGTTCTGCGAGCCGTCGGACGCGCTTATCGAATAAGTGTAGCCGTTATTCGCGCAGAAGAATATGTCGTCCCCGATGAGGGTCGCGCCGTATATCATCCGGGCTTCATCCCCGCCCATGATGCCGTCCTCGAGCACCTGGTACGACCATGCCTCGGAGCCGTCCGACCGGTCGAGGGCATACATGTATCCGCCCTGGGTGCCGATGTAGATATCATCAGCACCGACAGCCGCCGTCCCGGTGACATCTGAATCGAGCGGCGTATGCCATTCCTCCACGCCCGTGAATATATCTATCGCGTAGACGCTCATATCATCGCTGCCGATGTACACCGTGCCGCCTGAAATCACCGCCGATGAGCGGAATGCGCCGCATGCGGGGAACGTCCACTTCAATTCAAGGCTGTCCGGGTCGAGCACGCAATCGGCGACAGCGGTGTTACGCTCGTCATGTCCCATGCAGGGCCAGCCGTCGACTGTCTGCGCCTCGCCGCTCACCCCCGCCGGATGAATGAAATATGCCGCCTGCGTGATGCCGGGGAGGAGCCCGCCGTATCCGGTCTTTTCGCATTCGATTGTAATCAGCAGGTCGATTGAATCCGGCGCGGGAGTGGTATCCGTTATGTCGATTTCATATGTCGAATACCCGGCGCCTCCACCGGATGGAATCCCCGAGGACTGCGCGGTGAAATTTCCCGGCGACTCGACCTTCACGATATTCATCCCCGCGTTGAACCAGTCATAAACGTCTATCGATAAATTGAGCCCGCCGCCCGATGTCTCCCCGTCATTGAAAAGGGTGTTCGAGACCTCGGATATCTCTATCCTGTATGCTTCCGGGCGGTTGGCGTTTTCATCGAAGTCATCCGGCGCGATGAACGGCGGAGTGCCCGATGGGAATTTCCAGTTCGCGTCTACCGCATAGTTGAATACCAGCCCGCCATCGCCGAGTTCGATTATGTAATGCCTCGCGTTCTTCTGCCCGGCGGAGAACAGACCCCTGTTTCCGAGGGTGATCGAATCGAGCGGGTCTTCGGCGAGGAGATCGTCGCAGAAATATTTATACCCGTTCAGCGTGCAATTGTAATCGGCCGCGCTGTCCGGCTGTCCGAGCGCGCCGTCGATGTATGAGAATATCGTCCCGTTGTTCACGGGAAATTCTGCTGGATTCCACCAGCGTGTATGGCCGTCCGCGTTCAGCAGCCGCGTATCTCCTTCCCCCGCTATCAGCAGCGATGCATCATCGAAACCGCCCACCGAGCCGTTGCCGATGAGGATACCGCACACATCGAAACCGGTGAATTGCGCCAGGCCGAGGAACGGATGGCGCAGGCCGATATTGACATCGATGATATTCCCGTTGAAATGCAGGTTTTCAATAGTAAGGTTTACCAGCGGCGGCGGTTCGAGAAACTGCAGCGCGTTGAGATGCAGTGTCCCGTTCCTGAGTTGTGTGCAATCAAGCGTCGCGGCGGCGGGATCGGCGGTGAACTGCCAGAGGCCGTATGTTAGGTGCGAGTAGTCGTGGGCTATTGCGCCGGCCGTTTCTTGTGTCGATGGCAGCATGCCGTCAGCCCCGGGGGAGTTGGAGCATCCCCATGCAAGTAGCATTGATGCAAGCAATAGCACGCGGAAAACCCATGCGAAGTTCATAACGTCACCTCTAATGGAATCATCGCCCTATAAATTAGATGATTTTTGGAGTGGAAGATATATGGAAACATTTAGCTGGAATGCAGGTAATATATTCCGTGGATGCTGTTGTAATCCCCTTCGAAGATTATGTGATACACGCCGGATGCCGGGTCGATGCATATGCCCGGGTCCTGCAGCGTATATCCCGGCGGCAATATGTTGTCCATATCAATCCCCGTGGATCCCGAGATGACATGCCCGGTGATGTTGCCCACCCCCGCGAAAATCACGATATCGCCGTCCCCTGATAAAGTCGAGCCGTAGTAGTTCGTAGGCAGGTTCGTAAGCTGCTCCGGGTCGCTCGTCGGAGTGGTGCCCGCCGCGAATGACAGGTAGAAAAGCTGGCTGCCGAAGCTTCCCTGCATCAGCGGGATGACCACGTTACCCCCCGCGAGGAATACGTCCACCGGCTTGCCGGAAAGCTCGGTCCGTACCGAGTGCGTCGTGAACGGTAGCTGCCCGTCCCACCTGCAAAGCCAGTTTCCTCCAAGAACGTCATACCATGCGATATAGAGCTCCCCATTCGGTCCGGCGGCGACGTGCGGGCTCTGTGGATTCGATGAGTCGTCGCTCACATTAATGTAATTCTGCCATACCCCTCCCCTGCGCTGCCGAAGTATCACTTCGCCGAACGGGCTCACCTGGGGCCGGACATCCTGCCACACGAGCGTGACGACCTCGGTGCCGGCGTCGTCGTGAACCTCGATATCGCTGTTGAATGCTACGAGATATGTCGGCGCGATGTCGGAGACGGTATAGTACGGCAGCGTCGATGAGCCGGGGACGAAGAGCGATGTGTGCAGCACGCCCATCAGGACGTCCTGCGAGTATGCATGCAGCGCGCAGTCGTCACAAGTGAGATACATGATGCTGCCGACGATTTTCGCGTCGGGACCGTCGTTCGCGTCGCCGGGGATGCCCGTTATCGGGGCGGGCGTAAGCCATGAACCGTTGAAATAGGTGGCGATTGTCTCCCTGCCGTAAGGGGCGCCCGTGTCATCGACCCAGAAAGCCCACACCTTGCCCGATGCATCCACGATGGAGAACGGGAACGCATAATATGAGCCAAGCTCCGAGATGAGCACCGGGGCCGACCAGTCGTTGTTATATTGATGTGCGATTGTCGTCTTGAGCAGGTGATATGATTTGCCCATCACGCCCGGCGATTCGGCGGTAAGCAGTATCGCGTATTCCCCCGCCGTAGCGCCCATCTCGTTCGTGAAGGTCAACGAATAATTCCCGCCGCCGGAAGTCGTGAGCTGTTTCGCGCCGAGGAAAATCCCCGGGGCTTCGGCGCGAACCTCGATGGCGTCGCCCTGCCAGTCGACAACCTGGCACGATAGCGCCTCGCTGCCGCCCTGCGTCGTCAGCCCGGTTCCCGCCGCCGCGGCGTAGAGGAAGAGCGGGCTGTTCTGGTTCGCGTTTGGCGGGAAATCATCGGGAACCGTCCACGGCGCGGAGCCGTTGGGAAACTCCCAGCTCGCGATAACGGCATAATTGAATATGGGGATTACCTGGCTCCACGGCTTGCTGCTGCGAAGCGCGTAGCGCCTCGTATTGACTTCGCCCGGTGAGAACATCCCCCTGCTCGCCATGTTCAGGTTTACGATGCTCTCGTTTGCATCGATGTCATCCGCGAAATATTTGTACGGGTTTACCGTGTACGGGTACTCGGCGTATAAATCGGGCGTGCCGAGCAGGCCGTCGACATAGCTCTGCCATGTGCCGTCGTAGGGATATTCGAGCGGATTGAACAGGTCGGTGTAGCCGTCGGCATTCTCCACGAAAATATTCGCCGTGAGGAAATCATCATGGAACGTCTGCGCGATAACTTCCCCCCCCGCGTTCGTGGTTTCGCTGAACACCGGGGCTCCGAATCCGCGCGGGAAAACGACCCCTTTCACGTCGAAGCCGGTGAATTCGGGCGCGCCCGCGAGGGGATGCCGCAGGCCAATCGTGATGTATGCAAGATGATTATCCCCGGGCTCGACCGTGGGTCCGTCGACGATTTGCACGTTGACGAGGGGCGGAGGTTCGAGGAAGTGCAGAACGTTCAAGTTTGTCGCCGGATGCCTCAGGGGTGTGATTTCGCAGCCCCCCGGCGGGCAGGCGATTTCATAAAAGCTGCACAGGTAATCGGATGCCGGATTTCCGGGTGAATGCCCGGCCATGGATGCTTCGGCGATACCGCTCCCCGCACCGGGTACGGCATGGTCCATGGCCCCGCTGCATCCGGCAGCCGCCATGAAGATGATGAGTAAGAGGATAATCGTGAGTGTATGTTTATCCGATCGTGTTACCAACTTTGCTTGCCTGCTCCTTTGCGAAAGAAACTTCGGCCGGCCCCGGGATGTGCGTTAGTCATACCCGCTCAAGAACTGCAGGGCGGTGCTGTTCGGCACGGGAATTCCCCCCGGGCCGGGCTGCAAGAGGTCGAGCAAGTTCCAGAAAAGGAAAATTTCCATGCCATTCTCACGGCAATACCCGGGAATCTGCGATGTCCCGCCGTTGCCGAAGGTGGGCACATAAGGCGGCGGAGAGACGCCGTAGGTTGCGCACATGTTGTCGTAATAATCCGGCTCGAAACTCCACGGCTGGTTCAGCCATCCCGATATATACCCCCCTCTCGCCGTCGCCGTATGATAATCGTCCATGACATGGGTTCCGTAGTAGTCGTGGTAGCAATTCTCTATCTCCCACCAGTGAAGCATGGGCATGTAGATATCGGCGAGGACTTTCAGCGAGTCGTCGTTGACGAATGTCGCCTCGCGGGTGACCATCCACTTTATCTCGGGGAACATCACCTTGAATTGCAGGTAAGAGATATTGTTGTACTTGACCTCATCGACGGTACGCGGCTCGTCGGCGACGGGAGCCATGAACACGAACCACTTCGCCGCGTCGAGCCATCCTTTCGCTTTCCAGTGGTTGTATGTAGCCGCGAGTTTTTCGAGATTGTGCGTGGATACCGGGAACCAGAAATACATATGCTTGGCATTCGGATGCGAAAGCATCGCCGGTACGATGGCGTCGGCGGCCGCGAAGCTCAAGCCGCCGCCGGTCCACTTCGCCGCGTAGAGGTCGTCGCCGTAGAATGACACGCCGAAATCGAGGCAGGCCCAAAGCATCGCAAGCAGGTTGCCGTCGGGGTATTTCTCGTAAAAATTATCCTTGTTGACCCCCAGTAAAACCTGCGGTCCCTGCCATACGCTCTCGCCCTCCCTCGATAACTGCGGGCCGGGATTCGCGACAGGATTAGTCCCACTGCAGGCTGCGATCGTCAGCAGGCATATCATTGCAAGGATGAATCGTAGATACTTCACTGCGATACCTCGCTTGGCTGAATTAACGATAGCATTCGAGGGTCGTGCGCGTATTCTCATCCAGCGATGTACTGCTTCATGCTATCACGCTTGATTAAGGCGACCGTTCAATGGCCGTAAATTGAAATTGCAACTGAGGATACGAGCGCCTGATTTGGAACAAGCACTGAACTTTAATTCTACTTTAATAATTTTAATGCAAATTTAACCGTTCGTCCAGTGCCGCCGGGTAAATGAATGCAGTCTAATGTCCTCAAAGCCCGGTGGAATGCCCGATGCCGTTAATGTTCGAGTTCATTGATATAGGCGTCGACGTCGCCCCACATTTTATTGTTGATAAGCCTCTGCCGCATTTCGCTGAGGATGACAATATGCCGGTTCTCATCGGCGGCCATTTTTTCCCAGACATCCTTCAACTCGTCCGATGCCGCATGCGTGAGCTTCCGTTGATAGAACGCGTAGATTTTCGTCTCGTTTATGATTGCCGCCTTGAGGATATCCGTTTCCGACGGCTTAGGGGGAAGCCCGGCAAGGGATGATGCTTCGCTGGTCGCGTAATCCTCTTCGAGCCTGGGGGATTTCATCCCTTTCATCAGTGGATGTTTCTCCAGTTTGCTCTTCTGTTCGAGCAGCCTTGCTTCGTGGCTCTTCTCGAATTCCGCGAGCCATCTGAGCATTTTCTTGCCTTCAGGGGATTTACATCTCATGGCGGCCTCTGAATAAAACACCTGTGCCTGGCGCTCCATCTCGGCGGCGTTAGTGAGAATCTTCAGATGCGAGAGGATATCGTCGAGAAGCTCGTTACCGGTCATTTCGTCAGCCCTCCGGGCTATCTCTGTTTCCAGAAAAAGCCCCTTTATAGTAGGATTATTATACCACGATACCCGTCATCCCCCCGTCTGAACCCCGCTAAACATGGAGCGTCCTCTTAATTAATGAACTTTAAAGCCGATAATTAGACAATACGATTGACAGTCGGCGGGTTGTGTATATGATATTGTCGCAAGGATACCGGCTTAGACTTTGGAATACAGAGAGATAATCGGTTTTATCAGGCGGAGAAGCGTGCCCGCGGCGGTGACATTTGTCGTCATCCTTATCGCCGCTGTCGGTTTCACATATCTCGTCACTCCCGTATACGAGTCCGACTGCATGCTCCTTATTTCATCCGGCGGGGGCATGAGCTTCCTCAGCGACATAGGCGCGCTGAGGGAATTATCCACCTTCTCCAAGACCGGTACCCCGCTCGATACGCAGATAGAGCTTGTGCAGCTTACTCCCCGGCTCCAGGAATGCATAGACGAGTTGGATCTGCGCGATGCCGAAGGCAAGCCGCTGGAACCGGATGACCTGCTGGATAAAATCAACGTCCTTCTCTATGAAAACACCGACATCATCCAGGTGAAGGCATATGACCGGAGCCCGGAGCTTGCGAGGGACATAGCGCAGTTCCTCGCCCAGAACCACCTCAAGGTCGAGACCGAGAAAGACAAGGCCGCCGCGCTTACCGCTTATGGCCTGCTCGAAAAGAAGGTGGCGGCGATAAAGTCCGATCTCGATCAGGTCGACGGCGAGCTTGCGGATTTCATGGAGCGCGAGGGTATCATCGACGTGCAGTCCGAGGCGAGGGCGCAGGTCGAGGGGCTTGCCGATCTCGAAAGCGAATACTATACCCTTCGCGCCGAGCTCGCGGGTCTGCGGGCCCGCCGGATGGAACTGGAGTCGCAGCTTGCCACCGTGGCGCCGACCGTACTGAGCGCCATCACCATGCAGCAGAATCCCGAGATGCTCGACCTTCAGAAAAGCCTGAACGGCGCGGAAATAAAGCTTGCGACCCTGCTTACGCAGTACACCGAGAACTATCCCGACGTAATCTCCACCAGGAAACAGATCGAAGGATTGCGCTCCCGTATCGGCGAGCTCGCGGCCAAGATAGTCTCGTCGGAGACCGAAAGCCCCAACCCCGCATACCAGCAGGCCACGAGGGATTACGCGACCGCCCTGGCGCTGGAAAAGGGGCAGGTCGAGCAGTTGGCGAGTGTCAAATCCGTGCTCGATCTCAAAAAGTCCCAGCTTACCGGCTTCGCCGATAAAGAAATAGAATATCTCACCCTCACGCGCAGGCAGAAAGTGCTTGAAACCATCTACGGTACCGCGAAAGCCCGCATGGAAGAGCTTCCACTCAGTACCGAGGGGCTTGGCATAAGCACCGCCGGAAGCATCGTCAAGGATGCACAAGTGCCCGAACGTCCGATTGCACCGAATAAAATCGTCAATCTTCTCGCCGGTTTCATAATAGGCCTGCTCCTGGCGCTTCTAATCGCCATAGGGCTCGATTATTCAGACAATCGGCTTCGAGGAGCCGAGGAGATAATCAAGGCATACGCCCTCAAGAACCTTGGAACATTCAATGCGGGTATGCCGCGAGAGAACATCGAAGGGGTCTACGGGAATATAATCGCGGCCCTTTCGCTCGCGGGTAAATCCGGACGCACGGTGGCATTCCTTCGCTTCGGCTCATCCGATGCCGGTCTCGACGCCCTGATATCTATCGCGGGGGTCGCGGCGCGAAGTTGCGAAGTCAGCTTGGCTGTTTTCGACCACGAGGAAGAAACCGCGGGAAGGCTTATGGATGGGGGGATCAAAGCGGGAAACCTGGCGGCGTGCCTGTCGGGAAGGGGATGCAATTCCGTGAAGCATCCCGATGGATTCGGTCTCATCGCTCCGGACGGGCCTTATCCGATAGACCTTATTTTCGGCGACGGCATCAACTTCCTTCTCGACGCCCTCGGAAAGGTTTCCGCCCGCGCGTTCATACTTGCCCCGACGGCATCGCATGCGCCTGCCGCGACGCTGGTGTGCTCATCGTGCGATGGAACCGTGCTTCTCGTCGACCCGTCGCGCACGTCCCGCGGTGTTTTCGGAAATGCCCTCCGGGAAATCCGTGATGCCGGGGGCACAATCGCCGGGTTCGTAATCACAACTTGAGTTCCATAAACCTCCCAATCGCGTATAATAAGCATGTTTATTCCATGATGCACGGCTATCTATGAACAAACGTAAACGAAACACCGGGCGTTCGAAGCCCGCCAAAACACCGGCGCCCGCGCGCAAGGCATCGCTCGACCTCATCGCCCTCGGCGGCGTGAATGAGATCGGGAAGAACATGTTCGCCCTTGAAACGCCCGATGAAATGCTCCTTATCGACTGCGGGCTGTCATTCCCCGGCGAGGAACATCTCGGCGTCGACTACCTGATCCCCGATTTCACTTTTCCGCTCAAGAAGAAAAAGAAAATCGTCGGCATGATGCTCACCCACGGGCATGAGGACCACATCGGCGGACTGCCGTTCTTCCCGGAGGGGATGGAGATACCTGTCTATGGCACGCCGCTTACCGTCGCCTTTGCCGAGGGAAAAATGCAGGAAGTCGGCAGGCGGGGCGAAACGGAGTTCAGGGAATTTCGGGCGGGGGATACTATCGATGCCGGGCATGATTTCACTATCGAGGCATTCAATGTCAACCACTCGATGCCCGACGGCGTCGGGTTCGCGATACGCACCCCCGCGGGGCTGTACGTTCATTCCGGCGATTTCAAGATCGATCAGACCCCCGTCGACAACCGCGCCACCGATTTCGCGAAGCTCTCCGCCCTCGGGGAGGAAGGCGTGGATTTCCTCACTGTCGATGTGACCAATGTCGACAAGCCCGGTTACACCCCGTCGGAACGCAGCGTGGGAAGAGGTTTTCGGCAGATACTCGACAGGCATCCCGGGCAGCGTGTCTTTGTCGCCATGTTCGCATCGAACGTCCACCGTATACAGCAGGCCGTCGAGGCCGCAGCGCATTTCGGACGCGTCAGCGCGCCGATGGGCCGGAGCATGGTGCAGAGCCAGCGCATCGCGCTTGAACTCGGTTACCTCAAAGTCCCGCCCGGCTCGCTCATTTCACCGGATGACATCAACAAGCATCCGGACGGCGAGATGATGATTCTCGCGACCGGCACCCAGGGGGAGCCGATGAGCGCGCTGAGGCGAATGAGCAGGGAAGAGCATAAGATAAGCATCCGCGAAGGGGACGTCGTGGTGATAAGCTCCCGCCCGATTCCCGGAAACGAAGCCGACGTATGGCGCACCATCAACGACCTGTCCAAGCTCGGGGCGAAGGTTATCTACCAGGCGAACGACGTGCATGTATCGGGGCACGCATCGCGCGAGGAAATCAAGCTCGTTTGTAATCTTCTCAAGCCGAAACACGTAATGCCGTTTCACGGGGAGTTACGCCACGTTTCGGCGTTCGGCGACCTCGCCCGCGAGATGGGGATGCCAAGCGAATCGTTCATCAAGCCGGAACTCGGCCGACGCATCAACATCAGCGCGCAAGGGGTGACATACGGGTCCATGGTGCCTTCCGGCACGATGCTCGTGGACGGTCTTTTTGTCGAGAACGAAGGTACGGAGCTGCTTCAGGAACGGCAGAAACTTACTACCGGCGGGGTGCTCGCGGTCACGATTATCGTCGATAAAAAGCGGAAGAAATTCAAGTCTGTAAACCTGTCAAGCCTCGGTTTCATTTCCAAGCAGAATGCCGAGATCTTCGAGCGCGCCGAACAGATTCTCTCCGACAGCCTCGCCGCCGTAAAGGAAGTCGACTATGTCGAATACTCGACTTACAAAACCAAGGTCGAGGAGAAGATGGAGAAATTCATCTGGCGGAACACCAATCGCAAACCCTGCATAATGGTGACTGTCATCGAAGCCTGACTCAATCATCCGGCGGTTTGTAAAAGATTTGCATCAGCGCCTCGGCGGAATATCCCGACGGTTCCATCCACGAATCGACATCCTCCCGCCTGTCCTCGTCGAGCAGGCTACGCCACTTGACGAGATGCATCAGCGCCGCGAAGCCTTCATCGCTCCCGAACTGCGCGGCCCCATCGGCGCGGAATCCCGCGCGGCTGAACTCGTACGCCCCGTCGAGAGTGGCGCTCAGCATCTCCCTGTCAAGAAGCCGGTTCCCCGATCCGCGTTCCCATGCGAGCAGCGCCGGAGCCAGTGAATCATCGAGCACATCGTTCACGGCGACGTAATCGAGTTCATCCAGTTGCTCTTTCACGGTCGACTGCATCAGCGACAGCACCGGGTACGCGCCCATCAGGAGTTCGCGGATCCTCTCGTGGCTTTCCGTTATCGCCATCTCCCACAGGAATGCCGCGCAGTATGACCGTAGCAGCATCCAGTCATCCGTGGAAATGCTTTCGGGCGAAATGGTCAGCTTACCGCCGAGAAAACGGTCCCGCATCATCGGGTACAGGTCCGTATCGAGCGCATCGCGCACGGAATTGATGGCGACTTCGCGGTCGATCGAGGAATTCATGAGACCGATGGTATCCCATCCGAGCGCGGCCCAGGCAAGGGAATCGATCGCGCGTACGCTCATATCGCGCGTGACACCGGCCAGCGTCTTGTCGATCTCATCGATGGCGAGCTTCAGGTATTCCTGGTTTGATGAGGCATAGGCGGCGACCGAGAGGAATCCTGGGGTTGCCGGGTCGCGAGGCTTTTCATCCATTCCGTGGGCGTTCCAGAATTGCCTTGCGATGTCCATCAGCGCCTCGTAGTGTCCGGCTCCCTTGCGTTGGGCGAACAGCCGCGCCTGCTTGCGTCCGCTGATAAGCCTCGGATGCTCTTCGGGATCGATTGAGATTTCAAGCAAGGGGACCGTGGGGGGATCTTCGACGGTGAAATCGAGGAAATCGATTCCCGGCGAAATTTCCGCCGCTGGGGCCGCACCCGGCTTTTCAGGGCTCACTGACTTCGCCGGCACTGTGTGTTGACGGCATCCCGCGGGGATAATGCCCGCGTAAACCAGCGCGATGAACAGGAGCGGAATCA
>CAZSPL010000077.1:0-15316 GCA_964608735.1 uncultured Planctomycetota bacterium
CCTATCAGGATCTTCTCGAACGACAACTCGATATTACGGTACCCGGCGAGGTTTGCGCCGATCTCGCGGACGGTTTCGACATTGCGAAGCAGCGCCGACAAACGGGTTTCGTCCCCTACCGCCCCCGCGCCGATTCTCGAATAGAGCTCGCGCGTGAGATCCTCGGTGAGGATCTTGCCCTTGTCATATTCCCTCAGTTTATCCTTTGTACTTTCGGCCCCGGTCAGATAATTAACCGGCGTGAAATTCTCGATTTTTCCCGCTATGAACATCTTCAGCCCTGGAATGTCCAGTCCTCGTGGGAGCATCTGACGGTAGTTCCACCGGCCCTCGACGGCGCCGAGCAATGCCTGGAGCGGACCCTTGAGATAAAAGGCGAATTCATCGGGCGGTATCTCGATCAGGCCGTCGACAAAAGTCTTTAACAATGCCGTGTATGGCTCATCCTCGCGCTTGCCTTTCTTCCCTGTCACCGCAACGGCAGCGTCGGCGTAAATTTCCCGCGCGCCCAGGCCGAACCGCCCGCTCGATGCGGCCCGGTCGATTTGTTCGGATGATGCTTCCGGGAAAACATCGCGAAGCGCATCCCGTGTTTCTGAGATCCCCGACGGCCTGAAATCGATGTGTATGCACCGGGAACAGATCGTGGGGAGAAGCTTCTCGGCGCGTGATGTGATGAGGATGAACCTCAGGTGCGCCGGGGGTTCTTCGAGGGTCTTGAGAAGTATATTCGCGGCGGTTTCATTGACCCGCTCGAAGTCGTCGATGATGACGATGCGATGCGTGGATATTCGCGGCGATATGACGACTTCGTTGGTGAGTTGACGCATCTGCTCGGCTTTGATTTCCGCGATGGATGAGCTTATGAGCAGGTCGGAGAATGTCCCCATCGCTACCTGGCGGCAATGCAGGCATTGGCACCCAGAGTCGCCGTCCTCGAGGCAGTTGAATGCCCTGGCGAAAGTGAACGCCGTGACGAATTTCCCCATTCCGCCGGGCCCGGTAAGCATGAGTGCGTGCGGCATCCTGTCCCGGTCGGTGATGAAATTCGAGAAGAACCGCTTCGGTATCTCGTGCCCGAGTATGCCGTCGAAGATTGCCATCGCGAAGATTTTATAGGTTGAAAGGCTGGATGTCCAATGAAAGGATTTACATTAGTGGGCCCGCGACGCGTGTTACCTGTAGAGGTCGAGCAGCATCCCGCGGACTTCCTCTACCCCTCTCACCAGTTCTTCGATGTCCATTATTTCATCGAGGAACAGGTGATACAGGTCTTCGAGCCTTGTATCGATCTTTTTCACCAGCACCATGTGCCGCTGGCGTCCAGTCAGGGTCATCTCGCTGGTCTGCTGGACATCGTACGCCTGGTCGAGGAACATTTTTATGAACCGCGCGACACGTTCGCGGTATTCCTTGTAATGGTCCAGTCGCGGGTTTTCCTTTAGCTGTTCGCTCGATTCATCTATTTCCTTGAACAGCTTTTCAAGTTCCGATTCGACTTTACCCGTCGATGCGGAGCTGAGGACATCATGGAAAGCCGTGCTTCCCGCGGAGTCGACCCGCTTTTTGCCGGAATTCCTTTTTCCCGCAGTACCTCTTATCGGATTAATCTTCATCTTTCCAGTCTTTATTTACCGGCCCTCCCGCGAGGACGTCGTCTTTTATCATATTCTTCACTCCCTCTTCAATTGTGCGTTTTATCACTGATTTCGTGATGCCGTCCTCGTTCTCATCGAGTTCGCGGTAACCCACGAAATCGGCATACCCGGCCTTGGACCGCCAGAAGATCTGCCCACCGGTGCAATCGACGATCGCGAATTCCATATCGCATGCAACGCGCACTTCGGGGACAAACGCGTCCCTCGTGATATCGGGAGGGAGGTCGAAATTAACCATGTCCGTGATGATGAATGCGTCAACAGAATATTCCTGGCCCAGTTCGACCGCGCGTTCAAATAAAACCCCGCCACCCCAGATATTTTCATCGAACTCCATCATATCGACCTCGAGGCCCTCGATCTTGGAAAGCTCGTCGCTCAACTGCTCCGTAGCTCCCTTGATAAGGTCGGGCCTTTTGGCCTGGTCATTAATTTCGACAACGCCGATGCGCTTGATCGGCGGCACATCGTAGTCTTTTGAGATGGAGAGCAATTGAAGCGGTTCCGTGCCTTCATTGACGGTTTCCGGCGTCAAAGGTTGTTCTGAATAACCCGTGATGCCAGGCTGCGATGTAGACATAACCGGCATTTCTGACGCCTGCACAGGCACCTCGACGGTCGAACGCAGCAGCCCGGCGGTACCGAATGATATTTCGCTGAACGCGATTTGCGCCTTCAGGCTGAGATCGTCGTTGAACTGGTAGAGGAAGCCGTCATAGAGATGGAGGTTGCCGTTCATCTCGGCTGCATCGCGCGCAAGAGATATCTGGCTGAGAGCCCCGGCTTCGGCCTGCGCGACCGCGAAGCCGATCTTCGCGCCGGTGAACGGCGTGAGGATACTGCCGTCGTCTCCAAGCGAAGCGGTTTCCATCGACTGGTAATCAACGGCCTCGATGGTGGTGGAGAATGCCATCTCGCTAAGTTTCTCGCCATCCTGGGAAAAGGCGTACTGGTAGCCGTTATGGTATGTCACGCCGCCGTCGGCGAAAACCGCATCATCGGCGGTGATGAGTATCCAGTCGCTGGAGTACTTGTATGCCAGGTGGAATACGTCGGAGTAACCGTCTTCCGATGAGCCTCCGGCGAACAGCATGTCGGTGGCGGATACCCATACGAGCGGATAATCCGGTTGCGCGGCTTCCTGGGCGGATGCTGGCAATACAAGTAATAAAAGAATGATGCTTAGCAAAAGAAAGCGTATTTTCGTAAACATAGGTTCGCCCTCAGTCAAACTTAATCGACTTAAAGTTGTACTAAAGAATTATATCATAGCCCGAAGGGGTAAAGTCACGGCTTGGATGCCGATGAGTTGTTTGAATCGCCAAGGGGATGGCTTTCCGCGTGCACTTTCTTGAGCCTGCCGGTTTCCATATGCGTGTATTTCTGCACCGTGCTGAGCGATGAATGGCCGAGGAGTTCCTGGATCGTGCGAAGATCGGCGCCCCCTTCGAGCATGTGCGTTGCGAATGAATGCCTCAGCGCATGGGGTGTGATGTCGATATCGATACCCGCCCGCAGCCCGGCTTTCTTCACGATTCGCTGGATGCTTCGCGACGTAAGCCGTCTGCCGTTCCTGCTGATGAACAGCGCCGCTTCGCCGGGCTTGAGATTTTCCTCACGGAAGATGAGATATCTTTTAATTGCCCGGAGCGCATATTCACCGAGCATCACGACGCGTTCCTTCGATCCCTTGCCGAGTACCATCGCCGAGCCGGATGAAAAATCAATGCCGTCCACATTCATCCCGGCTATCTCGCTCACCCGGCACCCCGTCGCGTAGAGGGTTTCAAGAATCGCCATGTTGCGTACGGCCGTGAAATCGTCGCCGGATGCCGCTTCGAGGAGCTCGACCATTTCCTTTCGCGACAGGTGGGCCGGGAGATGTTTCGGTTTTCTCGGGAGCTCGATGTAGCGCGAGAAATCATCATCCATGAATCCCCGCGCTGCTATGAAACCGAGAAATTTCTTCAGGCCGACGAGTTTTCTTTCCTGCGACGCCGCGGCGAGCCTCGAAGTATCTTTCTTAATAGGCAGATTGAGATGCCTGCTCGAACCGAGCATCCGGCAATATTCCCTTATGATTTCGGCGGAAAGCTCAACATCTTCACCGCCGGATGCCTTGTCTTCGAGGAATGAGATGAATGATTTAACATCGGATGCATATGCCTCGACTGTATTTGAAGAAAGCCGGCGTTCGCCACGAAGGTGGTTCAGGAAGGGCACCAGGCTTTGCCAGAGGATTTCTATGGAATTAGCCATCATCGATGTCCGTCGTGGCCCCGGGTTCTATTCCCATGCTTTTGAGCCACACGTTCATATTATCGATTGCGATGCGCGCTCTTATTCTCTCCCTCTCCTTCTTTCCCCTTATTTTGCCTGCCGGTGGCGGTAGCAGCCCGAACTGCGCCTGGACCGGGTTGAAATGTTTTGCCGGGGCGGATGTCAGCGCGGCGAGCAACGCGCCTGACATGGTGGCGGCCGGCGGGATGAATTCGGGCGCGCATGTCAGTTTCATCGCGATGTTCCGCGCGGCATAGAATCCGGTGGCGATGGCTTCGAGATAGCCTTCCCCTCCCGCGAGCTGCCCGGCGATAAATGTATGGGGGAATTTTTTCAGCGACAAATCGGTATTCAGAAGCTCGGGAGCATCGAGATATGCGTTGATGTGCATCATGCCGTAACGCGCGAACCGGGCGTTTGCCAGCGCGGGAAGTTTCCGCAGCAACGCTTTCTGCGCGCCTTGCGTGAGACGTGTCTGAAATCCGACAATGTTATAGACATCGCCTGATATCGTCTCTCGCCTTAACTGCATTACGGCGAACGGATTCTTCCCGGTCGCGGGGTTGGCAAGCCCCTTGGGCTTGAGAGGACCGAAAGCGAGGGCCTCGCGTCCGCGGGAAGCGATAACTTCGACGGGCAGGCAGGCTTCGAACAACTTGTCCGGCTCGAATTCCCTTATCTCGACGCGGTCGGCATCGAGCAAGTCGTCAACAAGCCGGTTGTATTCGAACTCATTTAACGGAATATTCAAATAATCATCGCCGCCGTATCCATAGCGCGATGCGTAGAACGCATGCGACATATCTATCGAATCGAGAAAGATGCTCGGTGAGATGGCATCGAAGAAATGCAGGAAATCAGAGCCGAGGGCGCCGGAAATTGCCAGCATGAATTCGGGAGAAGTAAGGGGCCCGGTCGCGATTATCGATGGCTCACCAGGCCAGGATTTCATCTCTCCCCTTGTTAGTTCGATGTTTGAATCGTGGGCGATCGTTTCTGTTATCTCAGCGGAAGCCAGCGCCTGGTCGACGGCGAATGCCTGCCCGGCGGGGACGGCGTATTTGCGGAATATCCCGGGCAACGACGCGCCCGCCATTTCGAGTTCCCTCAGAAGGAGCCCCTTCGCTTTCAAGGGGGAACTGGAACCGAATGAGTTGGAGCATACGAGTTCGGCGAGGTTGGATGTTCGATGCGCCGGGGTCATTACCGACGGGCGCATTTCATGTACCCGGCATTCGATGCCGAGCCGCGAAAGCGTAAGCGCCGCCTCGCTTCCGGCGAGGCCGCCTCCGATAATTTCGATTATGGTTGAATTCATGGACCGGCCGGGCTTTCTTCGGGCTCAGGTTTCTTTTTCCTGTTAAGCATATCCACTTCCCTGTATACGGTTCTCAATACGACCCATGAGAGCCACAGGATAGTTAAGATCATGCCAATCCTGATGAGAGTTAGCAACGGGGTGTAATCCTTGATTTCTTCTACACGGCCTTCCTTCTTATACTTGTACAGGTTGTTGGCCTTGCTTATAGCCACTTGCCGCTCGGTCTTGGAGTTTGAGTACAGCATCTCGTCTGAGCTCTTGGCCATCGCATCGTCGTATTCCCTCTGGTTCATTCCCACTTTCGATTGATAATGCCGCGGTAATGCGATCAGGCAGACGAGCAGTGCCGCCAGGATGACGCATTTGATAATCAGACCTCTGTATTTAGTCGCCATTTCATTATTAATATCCGTGCCCGGGGGGAATCGCGGCTTTACGTGAATAAATGTCTCTTAATATGATTGTTAAGACTCAATATTACCGGGGGTGCGCCTTCGACGGGATCGCATTATATTGTCGGCTTTCCTTAGTCCTTCCATAGCATCGGCGCCGTACGCCGCCGCGCCTATCCTCTCGGCATACTTCGATGTCAGCACCGCCCCGCCGACAATAACGGCGCTGTCGATTTGCGCATTGGCGAGCATATCGACGATCTTATTCATCTCGGTCATGGTTGTCGTCATCAAGGAACTGAGCGCGACAATATCCGCTTGGTCCTGGCGGGCCGCTTCGACGATATCCTCGGCGAGGACATTCACGCCAAGGTCGTGTATGAGATAACCTGCATTTCCGAGCACCATTCTCACGAGGTTCTTCCCGATATCATGGATATCACCGTGTACCGTCGCGAGTACTACTTTACCCTTTACGGTCCTCGCTTTACGCTTCTGATGCCGTTTTATTTCATCGAGGCAAGCCTTGAATGCCTCGCTTGCGAGCAGCGCTTCGGGAAGGAAGAAATCCGACGCGCTGAACATGTGGCTGACCCGCTCCATTGCCGGAATCAGCGCGGCATCGAGAAGCCGATCCGGGTCCTCGCCCGACTGGATGAGCTTCCGCACGATGCTCGAACCGGCATTGCCGTCCCCTTCCATTATGCACTTTATAAGTCGCTGGATATCATTTTTGACAGGCTTGGGTTCAGCGGATTTTTTCGCCGGGGTTTTGGCTGATTTCTTCGCCGTTTCATCGACGAGACCGAGCGACTGCCCGTTCGCAGTGAGCATCTTGAGTATCCGCGCATCCTTGGGCGCTTTGCCTGTAAGCACATTCGCGGCGTAGATAAATCCCATCACTACCCTGCTCAACGGATTCACGATGACCGCATCGAGGCCGGCTTCCGCCGCCATCGAAAGGAACGACGAATTTATCATCTCGCGCTGCGGCATGCCGTGGGAAATATTCGACAGGCCGATACTCGTATTGACGCCAAGCTCGGTCTTCAGCAACCGCAGTGTTTCGAGAGTAACCGCCCCGGCGTTGGCATCGGAACCGATAGTGAGGGTGAGGGGATCGAAGATTAAATCATCTTTTGTAAGCCCGGCCTTCTCGGCGGCTGCAAGAATCCTCTGAGCCACGCGTACCCGTCCCTCCGGAGTTTCCGGGATGCCTTTCGCGTCGAGGCACAATGCTATCAACGCGGCGCCGAAACGCTTTGCCATCGGGAGCAGGACGTTGAGCTTGGATGGACCCCCGGTCGTTGAATTTATCAGCGGCCTTCCGACCGCGGCTTTTAACCCGGCTTCTATGACATTGACCGATATGCTGTCTATCGAAAGCGGCAGCGCGGTGACTTTCTGTGCTTCGCGAATCGCGTTTCGCATAAGCCACGCTTCATCGCCCCCGGGAATTCCGACATTGACATCGAGCATCCGCGCGCCGGCCTGAGTCTGTGTTCGCGCTTCCCTCGCAAGCCGGGTAAATATGCCCGACTCAAGTTCCTCCGAAAGCAGTTTCCGCCCCGTCGGGTTTATTCTTTCCCCGATCGCAATAAGGGGGTACCCGTGACCGATGCGTACGGTCTGCCCTGCCGATGTCAGCCTGCATACGGGTCCGGTTTTTTCAACCGTTCTTCTTTTGACTACTCCCCTGCCCTTCACCGCTCCGGCGATCGCCCTTGTATGCTCTGGTGTCGAGCCGCAGCACGAACCGATGATGGAGCATCCGGCATTGGCGAAGCCCGATGCATATTCCCCCATCCTTGACGCGCCCATCGGGAAGACAGTGCGCCCGCCCCGGGCTATGCGCGGCATCCCGGCATTCGGTTTTACCGATACCGGAATCGAGCTCTCCCTGCAGAGGATTTCCGCTATCGGAAGCATCAGCTTCGGGCCGAGGCTGCAGTTGATACCGAGCGCGATTGGATCGAACGGCTCTATCGACGAAACGAGCGTAAGCGGGTCGGTGCCCCAGATGGTGCGCCCGTTCTCGCTGAACGTAAGGTTGGCGATTATCGGCGTCCCGGGGGATGCTTCACGGCAAGCCATCAACGCCGCGCGCAGCTCACCGAGGTCGCTCATCGTTTCTATCGCGAACAGATCGACCCCTTCGGCGGCGATATGCGACGCCTGTTCGTGGAAAACATCGAATATCTCCTCGAACCGCACATCGCCGAACGGCTCCATCAGCTTGCCGGTGGGGCCGATGCTTGCCGCGATGAGCGCGCGGCCGCGGGATGCCTTCCTCGCCGATTTAACCGCTGCCCTGTTGAGGTCTTCGACGCGGTATCCCATCCCATGCCGGAATAAAAGGATACGGTTAGCGCCGAACGTGTTGGTGGTGATTATATCGGCGCCCGCATCGATATAACTCTCATGCGCGCGAGCGATTAAATCCGGCTCGACGACGTTGAGAAGCTCGAGCGGTTCGACAAGCTCACCTTTCAGGCGCATGAGGAATGTGCCCATCGCTCCGTCGAAGACGAGTATTTCTTTCCCGAGTTTTTCAAGTCCAGGCTTCATTTCTATTCAGCCAATAAATCAGCCAATAAAAAGCCGTGCAACACATCGCACGGCGGGAATATCACGAGAAGTTGCGCTCGGGCCGGCTATATCCCGGCATCCCTCTTCAACTGGTCGGCTTTGTCGGTCCGTTCCCACGAGAGGTCGAGGTCGGGGCGTCCGAAATGGCCGTACGATGCCACCTGCCGGTATATCGGCCGCCTCAGGTCGAGGTCGCGGATTATTGCGCCGGGCCTGAGATCGAAGTTTGAATGCACGATTTCGAGCAGCTTGCCGTCATCGATTTTCCCGGTGCCGAAAGTGTTGACATTGAGGCTGAGCGGTTCGGCGACGCCGATAGCGTAGCTCAACTGTATCTCGCACCTGTCGGCGATCCCGGCTTTCACGATATTCTTCGCGACCCATCTCGATGCATATGACGCGGAGCGGTCGACCTTGGTGGGATCCTTGCCGCTGAATGCGCCGCCGCCGTGACGCGCGCTTCCGCCATATGTATCGACGATGATCTTCCGCCCGGTCAGCCCCGAGTCGGCCTTGGGACCGCCTTCGACGAACCTTCCCGAAGGGTTCACAAGGATGCGCGTTTTCTTGTTCATATATTTTTTCGGGATGACCGCCTTGATGACATGCTCCTCGATCTCCGAATAAAGCTCCTCCTGGGTCATCTTGGGCGAATGCTGCGAGCTGACGAGAATGGTGTGCAGGTCGACCGGCTCGCCGTTGACATAGCGCACCGTAACCTGGCTCTTCCCATCGGGACGCAGTCCGTTGATTATGCCTTCCTTGCGCGCCTGGGCGAGCCTTCGCGTAAGGGCGTGCGCGAGGCTGATTGGCAGCGGCATAAGCTCGGGAGTTTCGCGCGCGGCATAGCCGAACATCATGCCCTGGTCGCCGGCGCCGAGACGCGCTATCTCATCGACGCTTCCCGCGCCTCTTACCTCGAGCGCGTCCTCGACCCCGCCCTTGATATCCGGAGACTGTTCGTCAAGAGTGACGATGACGCCGCATGTGTCGCCGTCGAAGCCGTACTTCGCGCGCGTGTAGCCGATATCCTTGATGACCGAGCGCGCGAGCTTGGAAATATCGACATAAACCCTCGTGGTAATCTCACCCATCACGAGGACAAGGCCGGTGGTAACCGCGCATTCGCAAGCCACCTTGGCCATGTTGTCATCTTTATAGATGGCATCGAGCACCGAGTCCGAGATCTGGTCGCAGACCTTGTCGGGGTGTCCCTCGGTAACCGATTCGCTGCTGAAAAAGAATTCTCTGTCTTTCACTCCTATGTCCTCCGGTATAGCAATCTGCTAAATTTCCAACCCCGCCCCTTTTTCCGGGAATGGGGAAAGCAATAATATCAAATCAACGCCCGTCATGCCGATGGGGGCGTCGGGAAATCATCAAGCAATATATCACAATTAAGTGATAATATCAAGATGGGAAGGTCAGTTTCTGAGGAAGAAATCGACGACCGTAATTATATTCTCTGACGCCGAATTTAATTTCGCATCGTCCCTGGTCTGTAGAGCGGTCTTGTCCGCGTCGGCGGCCGATGTCCTGCCGTCGAGAAGGTTTAGCATCGCCCTCAAGGCGATGAGGTCATCGTCGGTGATGTTGTCATGTACCGGCTGCGACATATAGAAGCCGCTCTCCCCGATAGCGAGGTCGAGGTTGCTTATGGCTTCGGGTATGGAATAAACCCCGCGCGCGGTCTTCTCGATATTAGCTCCCGCGAGGGCGGTCCTCACGTCGGCGTCGAGGTTTTCGCCAAGCGCGGAAACCAGGCTGGTGATTGCCTCGTCGATGTTGCCGCTGCGGGATTGCACCCACCCGATGCCGCTGAATGCTTCGGCGATATCGCGCCCGCTCGCGTTAATATGTTCGGCGAACTTCGTTTCGGCGGCAGCGAGGTTTCCTGCGCGGTATGCCGCCCATCCCTTGGACAAGGCATCGTTCGGCAGCGTTACATTGCCGAGATTAGTGCCACCGGTCCCGGTAGTATCAAACGCTATACGCCGCAAGCGGAATTCCGGGTTCTGGTTTACGAGGATGAGGATTCCTTTGGCGGAAGTAATGGGCACCGCGAATGCGCCGTCCTGTCCGATTGTGCCGATGGCTGATGTCCCCTGCACGCGGTACTGCCCGCCTTTCAACGGGGTGCCGGATTCGCTTACGATGGTTCCCTTGAGAATCGTTCCACCGCCGGCACCACCGCCACCGCCGCCGCAGGATACATGTAACAGCGCGATTATCGCGAGGATTATTGTCAGCCTGGTTATGTTCGAAAATTTCATCGGTCACCTTTGAAGCGCTTATGGCTTGTGCGTGATTATCATCGCCGGGTATTCAACCCCCCCGTGCGACGCTCGGATCGATATTTCCACGGGCCCGTATACGACCGGCCATGTCAACAGGCCGATAAACCTGTCCGTATCTATCTTCACCATCGGTATCTGGACCGGCGGCGCGAAATCCGGGAGAGCTGTCGCGGCAAGGGAACCGTTATCGATTGATTTCAACAGCTCCACGTAGACATAGACATTCTCGGGATAAATGGGAGATGCAAACACGCCGGCTTTCAAGGCATCGTTACGCCCGATTGGCGAATCCGCGAGAGCATCACGATACTGGACGATGCCGTAGCCGAGATAGTCGTCGACGCCGTCGCCGTCGTTGTCTGGACCGCCCAGGTTCTTTGCATTTTCATCTATCCGTTGCCTGACTTCCAGCGCAGACAAACCGGGCTCTTTCATCATCAGGAGCGCGGCAAGAGCGGTTACCTGTGGCGCGGAGAATGAAGTACCGGTGGCCCACCCGTAGTCGCGCCCCTTGATAATCGGGCCGATCAGATCGCCGAGGTTCCCGGGAAGGGTTGTGTATATTGACAGACCCGGGGCGACAACTTCGCACTGGTCCTGCCCATAGTTGGAGAAATCGGTTTTTTCAAGGTTATTTGTAATCGCCCCCACGGCGATGACTTCTCTGAACGCCGCAGGGAAATTAAGTCCGCTCGGAGCGGTATCATAGTCGCCATAGGCGCTGTCGTTACCGGCGGATGCAACGAGTATCACACCTTTGGCGGCGGCATTTTTAATCGCCGTCTGTTCAACCGATGATGTCCCCGGGCCACCGAACGACATGTTGATGACCCGCGCCCCCGCGGACACCGCGTAGTCAATTGCCGCGGCTTCCTCGAACAGCGTGGTTGTAAGCTCATCGCCGCCGAGTACCTTGAGCGGGAGAAGCCGAACTTTCCAGCAAAGACCGGCTATCCCCACCCCGTTGTCGGTTGTGGCGGCGATGATACCGGCAACCGCCGTACCATGGCCATGCGGGTCGGACAGGTCGGAAACTTCCTCGCCCGGCCTGAGATTCGCGCCGCCGATAATATTCCCCTGCAAATCCGGATGCCCGATTGCAATACCCGTGTCAATTACAGCCACCGTGACACTCGAATTCCCCGTGAACAGCTCCCAGCCATCCTTGGCATCGATTATATCCAGGTTCGACTGAAATGCGATCTTCGGGTCGTCAGGGACAACATGAGCGTGCCTGGGGAAATTCGGGGAGATTTCCGCCCCTGTTGACTGGCATTCCCTGCTGAATTCGCCCGATGCCGCCTGCCTGAATGGGTACTGCAGCCTGAGCATCTGCAAGGGCTCATACGAGTTGATCACCGGCGCGCCGAGGAATTCGCCGCTTTCGACGGCCTTCGTGAATGCGGGGGCATCCGACAGTTGTACGATGGTCTCGCGGTCGATTGATACTCCCATGTATGCTGAATCCGGCGCATCCGCCTGCAAGCCGGAGACGGCATTGGACAGCAACAGCAACAGGAGAAATATGATAAGGAAAATCTTCGGTTTCATATTTAAACTTCCAGTTTAATATCCACTACATATATAATCCGCTTCCAGGCATAAGTAAAGCCCGGAAATTATCCCGGGCTGTGAATTAACACTGATTATACAATCCCGACACCGTTACTCCATCTGGATGTCGCTTCTCCAGACGAATTCCTGGAGCACGTGGTCTTTCTCGGTTCGCTTGTCGAGGACGTTACCGAGCGGGGTGATGAGGTCGATGCGGTCGAAGTTGAGCATGGCCATGAAGCCCCAGTCCATTGTGAAGAACCTCCCGAGGTTCAGGTTGATGAACTGGTTGTACATCGTGCCGCCGAACCTGAAGGGGTTCTTAACAGCAACGACCATGCCGCGGTCGAGATCGAAGAACATGGTCCCGTTGATTACAATGTCACCCTTGACGTGGGATTCCCTTCTACGGGTGTAGTTTTCGTCGAGCAGGTCCATCTCGATGTCCGTCAGGCCGGTGTAATCAATCTGCGCGCACCTGAAGCGGTAGTATGTCCGTATATCCCTGAGCTCGAATGTGATGGGGATCCTTACCGCTTTGCCGATGAGGGGCACATCCCACCAGAAAGGCGCCCGCCATGATTCTCCGATATGCACCGTATAATCGGGCAGGACCAGGAAATGGCCCACCTGGAATATCTGGCGTACCGATATCTGCCTCGCGGGATCGAAAATATCCTCATCCTCGGCACGGTACGTTGGGTCGACGATTTCGCCGATTGTTTCCAGGCCTGTTACGTCGAGCAGACGTCCGCTGGACGAGATGGTATATCCTATGTCGTTTTCGAAAATAGGAGTCAGGTAGAAATTTTCGTTTGGCTGAGTTCTCCCTCCGCCTCCGGGACCGCTGCCGGGGTCGAACGCTCCCTGTTTGGGTTCGTCGCCGCCGCCAAACCCCGTGCCTGTATAGACAAGGTGCCCGTCGACAAGGTCAACAGGACCGGGGCCCTCGAGGGAAGAGCCCGGACTCATGCCGCCTCCTCCAGACCCGGGGGGACCCTGCTCCCCTTCGAGCGTATTGGAGAAATCGAGGGCTTCATAGACCGTGAACTCGACCTTCCCATTGACGATCCCGTTGCCGGAACCCTCTATCACTTCATCATAAAGCGTATTTATCGCGCCGGCGATGAAGTTTCGGTTGGCCCAGCGGGTCTCGAACCCGATGAGGACCGTGAACATCCACATATGAAACCGCTTGCCGGTCTCAGGGCTGAAGCTCAAGTCCGCGTCGAACTGAAGGGTCGCCTGCCCGGGCGTCTGCAATAGAAGCATGGGCAGAAGAAGCCCGAGCACAAATACCGTTGTAAAGACCTTTCTCATTGTACAATCCACCTCAGGTAAGGTCTGTAACATCAATCCGTAATGTTAATATAGCTAACTATCTAATTCAAGGCTATACATCGTTATTCGGAGGAATTGTTTGATGCGCTTCCTCGATGCCATGTTCGTTATATTTAACCGAAGGAAGGTCCGCCCACAATGCCTCGATGTTGTAATAGGTTCGCAGCTCCGGCTTGAAGACGTGCACCACGAGGTCCCAGAAATCAATCAGGATCCATCCTGAACCGGGATCCCCTTCAATGCCGCGCTGGCGGAAGCCTTCCTTTTTCAGCCTCTCGACAACCGTGTCGAGGATCACCTTCGCCTGCAGCGCCGATGCCGCGCTTACGATGACCTGGTAATCGACAAAGGGCGTGAATCCCCGCATATCGAACAAGGTCACATCTTCGCCTTTCTTTTCAAGGATCGCGTCCAGTGCGGCCTTTACCATAGGGGTAAGCTCGACACTTACAATTTTCAGACTACTTATGGCTTTAACCTCCTGGCGCCTTCAAGCCGTTATTATAAGATAAATTTCGTCGTCTCAGGTTCAGTTTTCGCCTTCATCCATGACAAGACTCTCATCGCCCTGGACTTCCGGTTCATAGGAACTCGATTCCCCGGGGGGATTTTCATCGACCGAAAGTATCTCGCGAACCATTTTGTCAAGCCCCGCATAATCGGGGGCGAGCGATGCAAGCTTATTGTAGATTATATCAGTTTTAATCGGAACCGAGTGAAATTTAATATTCTCCCTCTGCGCCTGGGTGAAAAATATGAGAATCGCCGCGATATGCTTGACCGGCATACCCGGGTCAAGCGTGACGCTCTCGTTCACTATTTGAGCGATGTTGTCTATCTTGCCGATCTGCCCGAACCTTAATCCCTGCTCCCTCAGGGCTTCGAGGAATTTCTGCTGCCTGTCGATCCGGCCGAGGTCACCCATCCTGTCATGCCTGAAACGGACATATTCGAGGGCTTTTCTCCCGTCAAGTACCTGCAATCCCTTCTTGATATCGATGTGAAGATTGGCTGCACGGTCGTTGTAACGCATGTCGTTTTCGACATCGATCCTGACTCCGCCGAGAGTATCGATTATCCTGACGAACCCGGAATAGTCGACTTTCACGACCTCGTCGATCTCAACGCCGAGAAAACCCTCGACCGCGCGGTGTACGAGGTCGGCACCGCCATAGCTGTAAGCGTGGGCGATCTTGTCATAGAAGCCCTTGCCGCGGGGAATCCAAACTATGGTGTCACGCGGGATGGAGACGATGTCGACGGTATCCCTGCGAAAATCGAGGAACGCCCACATGATGGTGTCGCTCCGCCCG
Organism: uncultured Planctomycetota bacterium; assembly: GCA_964608735.1. Lineage (GTDB taxonomy): Bacteria > JAJVIF01 > JAJVIF01 > JAPKYR01 > CAZSPL01 > CAZSPL01. Next base: position 14,746 of record CAZSPL010000077.1, read on the forward strand.
GGGTCATATTCGAGCAGCTCATCGGTTCCGATTATAAGTACCGACAATTGGTCGCGTCCGAGGATATCGGCGGTTTCGGCAGGCGCCGGGGCATCGCCGAAAAAGAGATAATCCGGCAATGGCTGGATGCCGGATTGGAATAAGAACCAGTACGTGGCAACCAGCGTTGTAAGAATGAAAGTAATTACCATTCCGAAAGCGATGGTTACCGAGAGGAATATAACATCGCCCCTCGTGCGAAGTACCATCTTGAACCGGTTTTTCAGTAATCCGTTAATAGTCACGATTATAGCAACTTCAAGGCCGCATCAAAAATCCCGGGTGGAAGGCGCGGCACGGTCATTCGCCTGTCATCCTGATTTCTCGGCCCGTCTCAGGCATGCGGCATCGTATGCTTTCACCGACCTTGCATCGAGATAAAGGCTCCTTTCGAGCACGTAAATCATCGTTCTTCGTAATGTCTGGAAGAAAGCCTCATCGAGGTCACGGAAAGCGAGTTCCCGAAGTTCCTTCACTCCTTCATAGTCGCGGTCTTCCTCGAGGCTGTCGGCGAGATAGATGATGAGGTCAA
>CAZSPL010000078.1:0-15293 GCA_964608735.1 uncultured Planctomycetota bacterium
TTCATCCTGCGTAATGATAGCCGAAAAAATAGGTACAGTCACCTGTTTCGCTCGTCGTTTCGGTAAGGATTCAGGTACCTCGCGCGAAACAGGATGACTGTCCCTATTTTTTCTTGGTTTCGCGGAGGATTCGAATGCGGGGATAGCTATTTGCTCATCACCTACAAGCTCGCGGATGGGTCTTCGTAAGAACTTCGACCAACATGCTCGCTTGTAGGCGGCACCCGCTGGCACCCGAATAAAATGGGAAGTGCAAACAGAACTTGGAAAATCCCGCGCTTGATTGCCTTAGAGGTTATTAAAAAATCCCCCGCTTGATTACTTCACTCGCGATGACGAGCTGCTGGATTTCCGATGTGCCCTCGTATATGCGCTGGATGCGGCTGTCGCGAACGAGGCGCTCGATATCCGTACCCTTGGCGTAGCCGATATCGCCGAAAAGCATCTGGCATTCCTTGACGATGTAATCGCATGCCTCGCTCGCGAAATACTTGGCCATCGCGGCGGGCTTGGTGACGTCCCCGCCCCGGTCCTTCACCCACGCTGCATAATATGTCATCCACCTCGCGCCGTTGAGACGCGCCGCCATGTCGGCGATGCGAAGCTGCACGTATTGAATATCCCGCAGCTTCTTGTCCCCTTCCTTGTGCGTCTTCACATAGTCAATCAATGAACTGAGCGCGCAGGTGGCGACGCCGACACTCGATGCGCCCACGCCGATGCGTCCACCGTTGAGGCAGTCCATTATCACTATCTTGAACCCACGGCAGATGCCGGCATCGCTTCCGAGGATATTCTCCTTCGGCACTTTCAAATCTTCGAACACCAAGTCCGCCTGGTGTGATGCATGGATGCCCATCATGTCGGCGAGGCCTTCGACGATGAACCCATCCATCCCCTTCTCGACGAGAAACGGTGTCAGCCCGAGTATCCCCTTCTTCGGATGCGTCTTGGCGAGCACCACGAGCACATCGGCCATGTCGCCGTTGGTGATCCACTGCTTGCGCCCGTTGAGCAGATAATAATCCCCCTTGTCCTCGGCGCGGGTCTGCACATTGCCCGCGTCGGAACCGGCATTCGGCTCGGTAAGCGCGAGCGCGCCGATTTTCCGTCCCGATGCAAGCTCCGGTAAAAATTTCCGTTTCTGCTCCTCGGTGCCGTAATAGAGTATCGGCGCGCAACACAGCGAACAATGCGCGCCCATTGTCGTCGCGACGCCGAGGTCCCCGCGCGCGACCTGCTCGCCGATGATGGCGTAGTTCAAATATCCAAGCCCGGGACCGCCGTACTCCTTCGGCACGATGGGCGTAAGCATGCCCATCGCGGCGAGGCCATGCACGATGCCCATCGGGAATTCCTTCGTGTCATCGTTCACCCGGGCGTTGGGAAGTATGACATCGTCGACGTACTTGGTAATCTTCTCTTTTATCCGAAGGTTTTCTTCGCTAAGCTCGAAGTCCATTATATTCTCTCCTCGAAATCTAACCCCTCTTCACGACGAGGCAGGCATTCTGCCCGCCGAAGCCGAAGCTGTTGAGAAGCATCCACTTCCAGTCGAGGTCGCGCGCGGCGTTGGGCGTGTAGTCGAGGTCGCATTCGGGGTCCGGCTCCTCCTGGTTGATGGTCGCGTGAATCTTGCCCTCATCGGCGCATACGAGTGCGGCGGCGAGTTCGACGGCTCCCGACGCGCCGAGAAGGTGTCCGACCATCGACTTGGTCGAGTTTATGGGGATTTTATATGCCCTGTCGCCGAAGACGAGTTTAATCGCCTCGGTCTCGGTCGGATCGTTGTACGGTGTCGATGTTCCGTGGGCGTTGATGTAGTCGATGTCGTCGACGCTCAGCCCCGCATCCTTTATCGCGGCTTTCATCGCGCGCTGGGCTCCTTCACCGTGCGGCGCGGGCGCCGTTATGTGATGCGCGTCGGCGCTGAATCCGAACCCGGCAAGCTCTCCATATATCCGCGCGCCGCGTGCTTTCGCCGCTTCCATCTCCTCGAAAACAAAAAGCGCGCCGCCTTCACCCATCACGAAGCCGTCGCGAAGTTTGTCGAACGGCCGCGACGCCTTCCCGGGCGTATCGTTGAACGCCGTGCTGAGGGCTTTCATCGCGGTGAATCCCGCGAGCCCGAGGGGAATAACCGCGGCTTCGGCCCCGCCGCTCATCATACGATCGGCATGGCCGTTCCTGATGAGACTCAGCGCATCGCCCATGGCATGGGTCGATGACGCGCATGCCGAGACCGTGACATAGTTCGGGCCTTTCAACCCGAATTCCATCGATACGAGTCCCGCCGGCATATTTACGATGCTCGCGGGGATATAGAACGGGCTTACCCTCCGGGGGCCCTGCTCGATGAGGTTCTTGTGGTCGCGGCAGAATACCGACAGCCCCCCGATGCCGGTGCCGATAACCGTACCGAAGCGGTCGGGGTCGAAGTCCCCCTCCTTCAGCCCGGCATCCTCCATAGCCATGCGCGCGCAGGCGATGCTGAAATGGCTCACCCGGTCATGTCTTTTCACGGACTTGGCATCCCAGTATTTGACCGGGTCGAATTCCGCCACCTCGGCGGCGATATCGGTGTCGAAGCCCGTTGTATCGAAGCCCTGGATCTTCCGTATCGCCGAATTCCCCGCGAGGAGGTTCTCCCGGTAGATATCCTTGCCGGCCCCGAACGGGGAGAGGCATCCTATGCCGGTGATGACCACCCTTCGTCTATCCATAACAACCTCGTCATCATGTATTGTTCCAATTTAAAATACCAATCGGCCGCATTCCAACTAAAAAATTACGCCGCCGCCGTTGAAATGAAGCTCCTGCCCGTTCAGGTAGGCCGCTTCCTCGCTCACGACAAAATGCACGAATTTCGCCACTTCGCCCGGCTCCCCGAAACGCCTCAGCGGTATCCTTTCGATGAGTTCCTCGCGGCGTTCATCGGTGAGGGTTTTGAGCATGGCTGTCTCGACGATACCCGGGATGACCACGTTTGATGTGATATTCCGTCTGCCAAGTTCGAGCGAGAGGCTCTTCGAGAATCCCGACAGTCCCGATTTGCTCGCGGCATATGCGCTCTGCCCGGGACTCCCCGCCGCCGCCGCGGGGCTGGAGATATACACAAGCCGCCCCCACTTCTTCTTCAGCATATGTTTCACGCATTCCCTTGAAAGATGGAATGTGCTTATAAGGTTGACTGAAAACAGTTCTTCGACGCTTTCCTGCTCGAGGCGCACAAGGAATCCCTCGAGGTTTATCCCGGCGTTGTTGATGAGGATATCCGGCTGCCCGAGTTCCTCGACTACCCTGTCTACGAACCCGGCTATCTTATCAATTTTCCGAAGGTCGCACTTGAAAGCTCCCGCCTTCGCGCCCATCGACTCCAACTGCTCCACGACCTCCCGCGCCCGCGCTTCGTGCTCGTTGTAATGCACCGCCACCGTCGCGCCGGCAAGGCCGAGTTCGAGGGCGATTGCCCCGCCGATTCCACCGGATGCGCCGGTCACGATGGCGAGATGTCCCGTTAAATCGCAGAATGGTTTCTTATCCGGCAACCGACTCACCTCCGGAAATGGATGATTTCATCGAAGCGAGGTCGTCGGGATGACCGAAATTCGCGAGGACAACTTTGCGCTCCGTCGGCACTATGCGCTTGTTAAGTCCCGTGAGAACTTTCCCCGGGCCGACTTCGATGATGGCATCGATGTTTTCGTCGAGAAGATACTTCACCGATTGATGATACAGCACCGGGTGGTCTATCTGCTTTGCGAGCAAGTCCTTGATGGAATCGACGCCGCTGTACGGCATCGCCGAATAATTCGCGATGACCGGCACCGATGGCTCGCTGAAATGAACTTTCTCAAGCTCGGCGGAGAAATTCTTGACCGCCGGTTCCATCAGGCTCGAATGGAACGGGGCGGAGACGTTGAGCAAGATGCATCGCTTCGCACCGAGCCCGGGGGCAATTTCGCATGCCTTCTCGATGGCGGATTTCGCGCCCGAGATGACAATCTGGTTCGGCGCGTTGTAGTTGGCCAGATCGATAGTCTTGCCGTTGCGCGCCTTGTCGATAAGAACCCCGGCCTGGAACCCGGTAAGTCCCATCACCGCCGCCATCGCGCCTTCGCCAAGCGGGCATGCCTGTTGCATGAATTTCCCGCGAAGATGCACCAGCCTCACGGCGTCCTCGAACGAAACGGCATCCGCCGCGCAAAGGGCGGTATATTCCCCCAGCGAATGCCCGATGAGGTAATCCGGTCCCGGTATCCCCTCCTCCCGGAGCGCCCGGTACGCCGCGTAACTCACCAGCAATATCGCGGGCTGCGCGTTCTCGGTCTTCGTCAGTTCTTCGATGGGACCCGATTCAATCAACCGCGCGATGTCATACCCCAGCACATCATTCGCCTTGGCGAACAACTCCGCCGCGAATGGATATTTCTCCTTCAGTCCGATTCCCATGCCGACTTCCTGCGAAGCCTGCCCGGGAAATACATATGCTATTTTCATGGTTTCACTCATTTGTATATACAGTCGCGCCCCGGCTAAATCCGCCATGTTATCGTCGCGCCGCCCCATGTGAAGCCGCCGCCGAATGCGGTAAGCAGCACCTTGGTCCCCTTCTTGAGCTTTCCTTCCTTATGGGCGGCATAAATACCGTATGGAATCGACGCCGCCGTTGTGTTGCCGACCTTGTCGATAGTCACATAGTTCTTCGATGTATCGAGCTTGAGATACTTCACCGTCGCGTCAACGATGCGGATATTCGCCTGGTGCGCGAAGAACACGTCGACGTCATCGGTAGTCCAGCCGGTCTTGCCGAGGACGATATCACATGACTCGGCCATGCGCCGTACGGCGTGCTTGAAAACCTCCCGCCCTTCCATGTATACATATTGTTCGCCCGCCTGCAGGCGTTCCACGGTCACCGGCATCTTCGAGCCGCAGGTCTTCTGATGCAGAAGCGGCCATTTGGAGCCGTCGGAACCGAGGTGCAGCGCATGTATTCCCGGCTCATCTGACGGTTCGAGCAGCACCCCGGCGGCCGCATCGCCGAAAAGGAAACATGTGCCGCGGTCCTCATAATTCAGTATCCTCGACATGCTTTCCGCCCCGATGACCATGACCTTGTCGCAAAGCCCGCACGCCACCATCGCGTATCCCTGCGACAAGCCGTAGAGGAAGCCGGTGCAGGCGGCGAGGATATCATAACTCGGCACATCGGTCGCACCGATTTTCCATTGTATTAAATTCCCGGTGGATGGGAAAATGTGATCGGGTGTAACCGTCGCGCAGATTATCATGCCGAGTTCGGTCGGTTCGATACCGCGCGTTTCGAGTATCTCCCTCGCGGCCCTCGCCGCAAGATCGCTCGTGGCTTCTTCGGGTGCGACGCGCCTCCGCTCGACGACACCGGAACGCGTGCGAATCCATTCATCCGATGTGTCAATGATGCTCTCGAAGTATTTGTTGTCGAGGATTTCCTCGGGGAGACAGGCTCCCACCGCTGTTATCGCTACATTTCGTACTGCTTCAGGATTCAATTTCACTCATTTCCTTCTCGATTTTTTTCCACAGTTCGGCCTCCCCGAGTTTTGCCGCCATTCGTATGCCGTTCCTTATCGCTTTCGCATCGGAACGCCCGTGCCCGATGAGAATGTTCCCCTTCAGCCCGAGAAACACACCGCCGCCCCATTCCTTCCAGTCGATACGCCGCTTCATCCGCGAAAGCGCGGGCATCAGGAGAAACGCCCCGAGCTTGCTGCGGAAATCCTTCTTGAACTCCGATTTCATCACGCTGCCCACGAAGCCGGCGGTTCCTTCCGCTACCTTCAGCAGCGTGTTGCCCATGAAGCCGTCACAGACTACCACATCGCAGGGGAGTTCCGGAATGCCGTTCCCCTCGACATTACCCACGAAATTCAGCTTCGAGCTCGCGAGCAGGCCGTATGCCGCGCGTACCGTCCCATTCCCCTTCCATTTCTCCTCACCGATATTCAACAGGCCTATACGTGGATTCTTCCGCCCCATTATTTCCTCCGCGTACACTTTCCCCATGTGCGCGAAAATGAGAAGGTCCTTGGGTTCGCAATCCGGCGATGCGCCGACGTCGAGTATCAGGATTTCCTCCTCGGTGTTCGTCGGGAACGTTATCGTCAGCCCGGAATGGTCGATGCCGTCGATGAATCCGAGTTGCGACCTTCCCCCGAGCGCGAACGCGCCGGTGTTCCCTGCGGAGAATGCGGCCACCGCACGGCCTTCCCGTACTTCATTTATAGTAAGCCAGTTGCTTGATTGCTTCTTGCGGATGACCTGCGTGGGAGATTCATTCATGCTCACCCTGTCGGGCGCATGGACCAATGTGACGCTTCCGGGACGCTTTACCGTTGCTTTTTCGACCAGCAGCCCTATCAGCGCTTCATCGCCCACGAGGATGCATTCGATGCCGTTGTCGTTCGCGGCCATGACAGCGCCCGCCACCGGCATCTCCGGCGCATAATCCCCCCCCATGGCATCTATCGCGACTTTCGCGCTTATCGTAGTGCCTCCACGCCCGTATGGGCGGAAATTGACCGGCAATGGTAACATACCGGCGGGCATAATTATAGCAAACAGGCTACGCTAAAAACGATACCCGCATAGTAGCGGGCTTGCATGGTTCTGCGACAGAAATCGTCACCAAATGCTCTATCACTCACTCCCTATCGCTTCGAACATCTCCTCCTCGGTTGTCGGCCCCGCATCCATGGGAGTCAGAACCCACTCGACCCTGCCTCGAACCCATAGATATTCAACGCCCTCTTCGATGAGGACAACCCGGTTTGTGCCTTCCACGCTCTTCAATGTCACGTTCACCCCGCTATTCGGCACCACCCCTTCCTGCCCGGGCGTGAGGACAATCTTCCCCGCGTCGAACCGGTTCGCCACAGTGACATACGGCACCGACTGCTTCCCGGGGGCGAATTCCACCGGGCCGATGGGACGCGTCACCGGCTTTATGTCGAATGCATCTTCGGTAAGCATTAAATCCCCGCCGGGGGTCACCATTGCGCTCGGTGGCGCCTGGCTGCCGGATTCACCCGGCGATGGCAGTTCCCGAGTGCCTTCGGCGGTGACATCAGGCGGCCGTGGCTGCCCGATGCCCCCTTCCGGATGATATGCGCTCGGGTCGAATTCATCCCACGATGAGTCGATGGGTGGCAAAATATCACCGCCGGAAGTCTGCCCGGGGGCGAACGGTTCGCCGAATGCATGCCCCGGGCCGTTGTGGATTGGCTCGAATGCCAGTGAAGGAAGCCTTACCAGAGCGTTGGCTGCGAATTCGTTGGATGGGTCGCGCTGGAGTATTTCCGTGAGACGCGACTCCGCCTCCTCGTAATCCCCCTGCAGGGCTTTCATCACCGCAAGCCCCACCGCGGCGCGGATTTCATGCGGCGCGAGCTCTTCGGCGTACTTGAAATGATACAGCGCTTCCGTAAGCGGATATTCTTCTGTCTCCTCGAACCTGAGGTTCAGCCCGGAAAGGGATGGATATCCCATTTCATCCGGCAATGCCCCCATCACGAATTCGCCGAGGGCGTCATTCCCGGCGGCGCTGAGCAGGTAAAGCTGCCCGAGAAGCAGGTGCGCCTCGACCGAGTCCTCCTTATTCTGTATGTCCGCCCTTACCGCGGCGATTGCCGCATCCCCTTCGCCGTCCAGCATGAGCGCCTTGCCGAGCGCAAGTTGTACGCCGGGAAGCCCCGGCGCGAGTTTCGACGCCCGCATGTATGCGAACACGGCATCGTCGATGAGTCCCTCGGCAAGCGCCGCATCCCCCTTGGCGACAAGGTCGGACGCCTGGTTTTCAGCGGCTTTACGCCCGGCGGCGGATTTCAGCGATGGATATAAAATACCGGGGATGATGATTATCGCGGCGGCTATCACAAGCATGGCGATTACGCGGCCCATCGGTGCGCTTATACGCTTTGCTTGTACGTTATACGGTGTATGGCCTGCCATCTGGATATCCTTAATGCATGACCTCCGGGCCCGTTCATCGGTTCAAATATACTCTCAGCAAGGGTCTTATTCAAGTGAAGTGATTCGACATTCAAGCCAGCAGAACCCCGACCGTAAGGGAGGGGCCCATTTCACAACGAAACCCGATGGAAAGGATGGCCCCTCCCTTACGGTCGGGATTCTGTCGGACATGGGTGAGATACCGGGAGCCGGGATGCAGAAAAGCCCCCATTACCGGGGGCTTGTTGATTTTATAAATGCTCTACGAATAAACGCTTGTCGAGTATTATTGCCATCGCCAGCAGCGGATATGCCTCGGCAACGCCGCGCCGGGGCGGAAACTCGCCGCCACAAGCACATGCTGGTTCGTGCCCACACTTACCGCCGGGCTGTTGACCTCATCCGGCGTTTCAACCGGGTCGATCATCTGCGGTACTTCCCAGTTATCCCCTTCATCGCACGACCAGGTCAGGTAGGAGGTGTCAGCCTTCGTCCAAACCACAAACAAGTTCTCCAAGCTGCCGCGCGCCATATCGGGATATGCATAGATATCCGGGAGCGTGTCTATCGCCTGATAATCGCCGAAACCCGCTCCTCCGGAATAGGACCGCACAAACGCAAGTTCTATGCCGCCCGCCTGCTCATCGATGTATACCACGTATACCGCGCCGGAATCGCCGATTGCGACGCAGGGATTGATCTGGTCCGTATCGGTATTGTCCGGGTTCACTTTAACATCCGCGCCCCATGTGCTTCCGCCGTCCGATGACTTGTCGAGGAAAACATCCACGCCGGTATTCAGGCCGGAATATTCATTCCGATGGTCCGACCATACGGCGTAGACCGTGTCGGTGTTATTGTCATAAGTGATGTCCAGCTTCCAGTCCTGTTTGCCGAACCAGTTAGCGCCGACCTGGTCGCCCACCGGCGTATTCAGGCTGACGATATCACTCGCCGCCGGCACCTTCGCGAACATCGCGACCTTGTCGCCGGATGTCCCGATATCTTCATCTATCCACAGCATGTAGAACGCGCCGTTGTCATCGGCGCATACAGCGGGCTGCCACTGCATCTGGTTGGGGATACCGCCCAGTTTCGCCGACATATTCGCCGTCCACGTCGTCCCGGCGTTGTTCGAGATGACATACATCGGTTCGTCGATATCCTGGTTGGGCCCGGCGGGGGAATAGCGCTGGTCGTCCCACAGTACGCATATCCGCTGTCCGTCGGGCGTTACCGCGATCTCCGGGAACCGCTGGATGCGGTTGGTCGCTATATCGTCGCTGAGCCTGACATCTGCCGGAAGCCATGTCTGGCCGCCGTCCGCTGATTTATTGAAGTAAACATCGGGGTCGCCCAGTCGGCTGTCTATCCAGACGATGTATACATTCATGCCGTCGGTCCAGATGCAGTTTCGATGGCTCACCGAGTTCGGCGCGGTATTCTCATCCACCTGCCAGCCGTTGTTGTCGACCTTGGAATACGGCGGGCAGTTCGAGCCGCCGATGGTCGCGCCATAAAGCTGGTACGCGCCATACTGCCCGGTGCCCGCCCAGTTGGTCATGGCCGGCTGATAGTTCGCGTCATAGCAGGGAACCGAAATCAGCACATCGGCCTTTCCCGCATGGGTGGGGGTACATCCGCCAATATCGATATGATATGTCGAATATGTCGGCCCGCCGGAGCCGGGAATCACTATCGCGTAGTTCGGACCGCTCCAGAGATCGAGCGCTTCCACCTGCACGGCGGTTACTTCGCCCGGGTTCTGCCAGTCGAAAACGTCGATGTCCAGCCCGAGGGCGCCGCTTCCGGTGTAACCGTCGAAGAAAAGCGTGTTATTCGTTTCAGCCACGCGTATCCTGTATGCCTCGGGTGAATTGCAGTTGATGGGATAGTCGTCGGGGAATGTCCACGGCGCGTCGCCGTCGGGGAATTCCCACGATGCATCGACCGCGTAGTTGAATATAACCCAGTTGGAGACAATTTTTCCGAAGTGAATATTATAGTGCCGCCAGTTCCAGGAGTCGGGGTCGAATGTCGCCCGGTTGGTGGTATTGAGGGTATCGAGCGAATCATTCACGCCGAGTCCGGAGGCGAACAGCTTGTAGCCGTTGAGGACGCTGTTGAAATTCGCCCACCAGTGCGGCGCGCCGAGAAGCCCGTCGGAATAGTTGAACCACGCGATGCCGTCCTCGAACTCCGATGGATTCCACCACCGCGTGTAACCGTCGGCGTTCGTAAGCCTCGGCTCGTTCTGGCTCGGGATGCGGATGCTCGAATCATCCCATCCACTCATATTGCCCCGGCTGATGAAGATGCCGCGCACGTCGAACCCGCGGAATTCATCCAGCGGGAACGGGTGATGCAGGCCGACATCGACCGTGACAACGGGAAGCGTCGTATCGTCGAGGTTGTTGATTGACAGGTCGACAAGCGGCCCGGGGACTTCGAGGATATCCCGCACGTTGAGATGCAAAGTCGCTGTACGCGCGGGGACGGGCGTCAGGGTGTGCGCCTCTACGTCGTAAATCATCGCCCAGTACCCAAGCAGCGCGCGGGGCGTCGAGTCGAGCTCGCGCATGGCCTGGATGTCCGGGGAAAGCGTATTCTGCGAATCCGGCACCACCGCGCCGCCGTTTGAACAACTTACCCCGATTAGCATGACAAGCGCCATGCAACTAATGAGCGTTACCCATCTGAATTTCAACATGCTTCTTTACCTCCTATGCTTGAAGCACAGCTATAAGGATACGCTGGAGGATTCTCTCGTTGCGGGGATGTCCGGCTCCTCCGCTGGACGTATTATATTATACCACTAATTTTTGAAAATCAACGGGTTAAGGGGCGGAAGAGGGCTTGAGGGCGTACATCGCGATGGATTTCGGCTTCGACCATGGGAACGGCCGGTACTCCGCGCGGTCGATTATCTGCCACTCGACATCGATAAGCGGCCCCGCCATGAACGGCTGGCCCTCCCCTTCCTCGCGTATGTACATCTCATATTGCCTCGGGAGATCGAGGCTGATGATGTACACGGGATAAATTCCCGGCGGTAATGACTCGACATCCGGTTGATGAAGCGTGCCCACTATGCTCTTGAGAAACGCCTCATCGCTGTAATACTCGAACGCCGTATACTCGAGCCCCGCTTCGATTTCCCCATCGAACCCGCCGGCAAATGGCGCGCTCGACGTTATGCGCGGCAATCCTTCCGGTAACAAATCCCACCGCACGGTGTTCCAGGAGAAATATTCGTTCGCGAGAAGCCCGGTGCCGATAATCAGCGCGATGGGAAACGCCCACATCCACTTCGGCAACGGCTTGTCCGAATCGAGACGTCCCGCGAGAAGCACGAACACGAGCGGCAGCATCGGTATGAGATAGCGGTCGGAGAATATATCCGACAGCAGCGGGAATATTGCGGTGGAGATGAGCATCCACCACACGAATCCCCTGCCCTTGCCGCTTTCGACGCCGGTCATCACGCGACCCATCGCCCCGAGCCAGAAGAGAATCCCCCCGATGCATACGACGAGTTTTGCATAGTCGAAGAAGTCATTCCCGAGGACAATCCCCGCCCCGGGAAGGATATCCCCCTTAACCCCAAGCCCGTACGCCGTGATCGTATTTGGCGGCAGTATACCGTGCGAGTCGGTTGCAATCAGAATGACCGATGTGACAAGCAGCGCGGGAAGCAACACGAACCACACGATGCGCGCGGCTTTCGCATCTATCGCGCTTCCTTCGCCGCCCTTCCACTTCGGGCCCGAGCGAATGAAAAGCCATATCGTTACGGGAAGAATAATCGCCCCGAAATAACCCGACCATTTCGCGAGCCCGATGATACGCGACGATGCATACGGGAAAAACTCCTTTGAAATCAGCGCCATCTTCAGTGTGTGGAGAAAAATCCTCTGTATATGCCCCGCCTGGTATGGATTCTTACCGCTGAGTGTAAGCCATGCTTCCAGCCCGATGAACGCCGCCAGCGGGACGAGGTGTATTATCCACAGCGTTCCCGGCTTCAGCCGTCCGCGATGCAAAAATATGTATATAAAAAATGCAACATATGTCAGCAGCGCGTTTGTACGGCTGAGTATCGCTATGGCGAATCCCAGCGCCGCAAGCATTGCCCAAAGCGCGCCGCGCTCACCCGGCTCATCTTTCGACCGAACATACAAAGCCCCATAATAAAACGCGAAAACCAGCCCGAAATGGAAGAACGGGTCGGTCATGAACGCGAGCGATGTCTTAAAGAACGGCGGCATCCCGATAAGAAGCACCGTCCCGAGCAGGGCGAGGGCGTCGCGACGCGTGTATAGACGGATGAACTTATATGTATATATCGCCCCGAGAAACGAGAAAACATATGCGAGCATGTTGAGCTTCAGGAACGCAAACCCGCCGGTAAGTTTGCAAACCCAGTATCCAAGCCAGATCTGGAACAGCGGCGTCGCGGCCTGGGCTTCGCTGAACTTGATTTCCCCCGACTTGATGCTGTCCAGGACATTGCGCGAGTAAAAAACCGAATCGCCGTAGGGAAAATGAATCTTCGGAAGGAAAATTACCAGCCCGACAATATAAATGACGATTATTACCGCGTACGCGGCGAATCCCGAGGCCCTTTTTTCATCTTCTTCCATCACTGGTCGAGGTATCCCAGGCTCTTCGCGAGGCCCCTGAGCCCCGCGCCGAAATAACTCATGTCACCCTCCATCTCCTTATGCATCTTGCCGACCATCCGGTCCGCCTCGTCGATTTCCTTGAGCCTCAGGCGCAGATACCGCGCCATCTCCGGGTTATCATAGATGACATTCTTCAATTCGTGGGGGTCATCGGCGAGATTGAAAAGCTCATCCCCTTCGACGAAATCGGGAAGAAACTCCTCCTCGTCGTCCTCCGCCTGGTAACTCGCGTCGAAAATCGACGGGTCGTGGAACCTGTTGCGCGAATGTATATATTTCCAGTCCCCTATCCTGATGCCCTGCAGGTCTTCGTCGAAGTAAAACAAATCCTCCGAGAATATCACCCGCCCTTCAGGCGGCACGAATTTCGGTTTCACCCCGAGCTGAACCTCCGCGGCATCCATCAGCACCCCGGATGCATCGCGGGCGGCGGCGCTTCGGCTGGATTTCAACGCTTCGAGCCGTTCGCTGATGGTCTTCTCTTCGCTGTCGCCCGTGCTTCCGGGATTAAGGTTCATCCGGCCATCGCCGGCATATGACATATCGCCGCGCAGGACGGCTTCCGCCAGGCTCTCCCCGCGGTACAGCTTCGGCTCCACCGACGCGCCCGTGAAATCGAGGAGCGTCGGGAACAGGTCGATAAGGCTCACCACATCGGAAATACGTCCCGGCTGTATCCGCCCCGGAAGCCTGAATATGAGCGGAACATGCAACACTTCCTGGTAGACCGTACTCCCATGCTCCAGCCCGTTGTGGTCGAAGAATTCCTCGCCATGGTCGGAGAGGATTATCACCAGCGTGTCGTCCTTCAAATCCAGCTCATCGAGCCTGTCGAGTATCCTCCCCGCGACTTCGTCGGAGAATCGCAGCTCCGCGTCGTACAAATTCACGATATGCCGCTTCAAGCCGTACTTGTAATGCGCGGACCCCGTGCGCCAGCTCGGAAGCCCGCCATACGACGGCGCGCGCCTGATACCGCCGATGTCGGGAAGCTCATCCTTGTACGGCGACGGCGGCGTATATGGATAATGCGGGTCGTACAGGTGAACCCACAGGAAAAATTTCTCATCCTTGTGAGTGTCGAGCCAGTCGAATGCATTCCCCACCTGCTTGTCGACTATCATCCGCCCCGATTCCCACAGCCCGAGGTCATCGAGTTTCTTGTGAATGTAGAAATTAACTTCATCGAAAAGAAGCCCGGTCGAAAGGTGCGATGCGTTGAAAAATTCCCAGTATTTCCCGAAACCGCGACCGAGTCCCGTCGCGGGATTCATATACGGGTTGCAGTGAAACGCCCCGCACGCGTAGCCCTCTTCCCGCAGCGCTTCCGGCAATGTCGTTATCGCGCGATACACCCTCTTGTTCAGATATGTCCCGCCGCTTTCGACGGGCCACGCGCCGGTCATCCACGATGATATGCTCGCAAGCGTCCACGGCGCCGTCGAGTATGTGTTCTCGAACAGCAGCGCCTCGCTCGCGAACCTGTCGATATTCGGCGAAAATTTCCCCGGCTCGATCAACGGGTTCGCCGGTTCATAGCCGTAACATCCGAGATGATCCGCCCGCAATGCATCGATGCTCAGCATCACCACGTTTATCTCATCGCCCGAACGCCTCGCGTACGTCTGCTTCGGCTGCATCAGCGCGATGATACCCCACAGCGCGAAGCATACGGCGAGAAGCGCTATCGTCCCCACCCAAGCGCGACGCTTCAGCGCGATGAGGGCGTGCGTCCATCGGTTGAGCAATTTCACGATGAAACTCACGATGAACGCGACGACGATCAAAATGAGAATTTGCAAAATCGGGTGAAGTTTCACTCCGATCGCGAGGAGAACCACCTCCCCGGCGAGCGGGAAAAGCAGCACGAACCATGCGACGCTGCTTATGTAGAGCGCGACGCGTCCCCTCGGAAGCCGCGCGATGAGCTGATGCACCGCCCCGGCGATGATGAACGCCGCCATCCCGCCGATGATGAATATCTCCGCGAAAAGAAACAGCTTCGCCAGCGCTCCCTGCCTCAAGCGGAGCATCTCGCCGATGGCCTCCTGGTCGTTCCACGTGTAGAGGAAGACGAGGATGATGAACATCGCGAGCCCGGTGTTGTACTCAACCACCCGCGCGTAGTCGGCATCGCGCATGCGTCGCGGGATGAACAGGCACAGCAGCAGGTTGATGATGATTTGCAGAATGCAGAATGTGAGGACGTAGAGGAAGTACGCGCGGGCGAGGAATGCTATAAGCCCGCCGAACGACGCCACCATGCCGGGGTTGGCAAATATCGCGTCGACCGACTGGAACGATGCGAACAGCACGCCGATGGCCGCGCCGACCGCAAGGGCAATAGGAACCGTACGTCTCAAAGTCGCCATAGGGTGTAATGATAGCACAGGAGGGGGGAATGCGAGAGCAAACAAACCGCTCCTTTTCACCCGCAAGCCACAAAGACTCGCTTATAGCCGGCACCCGGCATAAATATATGGATTACTTGCGAGCGGCAGGGTCGGATTCGGCATCTTGCGGTATGTCATGGAGTCCCTCTGCAGGAAACGGGCATAGACGGGCCAGTAGTGTCGCTCGCCGGTTAGGTAGATGGCCTGCGACTCGTTCTGCCCG
>CAZSPL010000079.1:0-15026 GCA_964608735.1 uncultured Planctomycetota bacterium
CCCGATTGCCTGTGGGTCGGTAAACCGCATGGTGCTCCCAGCGGCACAATAATGTTGAAAATCACCCTCCAACATCCATTCAAATGGAATCCTGAATAAACGGGTTTCGATGTCAGGGGAATTACTATATTCAAAGCAACTGAATTCTGGGAGGATCACTGGTTTAATTTGCGGTATGAGGCGGATGAATATCTAATGCTTCCTTTGCTCGTGAATTATTCAGATCCGAGCAACGGGGGTGCGGCATTATTGAGCCCCGATGGATATACGTTGTATTTGAATCCGCTGATCGAATATCCAGGTGGTGCGATTCTCAATTGTTCTAAAGGCAAATATGCTTACGGCGATAATATTGACTGTGTAATCAATCCATACAAGCTGTTTGCCGATCAGAGCCACCGCCGCATGTTCAAGGGCCATGACATATTCGTTCGCGAATACCATCTCAAACCCCCTAAGTGGGGAGAAGATTTCGAGTTTGGCTATGTCATTTCCGCATGTTGGGCCAAGCCGACCGTTCAACCCGTCACAAATCCGGAAACCGATTTCCCTGTGAATGCCAACTGCGAGGATCCTTATGAGATTTCAATTGTTCAGCTTCAACCGATAAGCTACAGCGCGGGTACGGAGCCTCTTTTCAAGGTCACTATCAAGCACAGTCCCGGGAACGCCCCCATTTGGGTAGCTTTTAAGATCCCCTCATTGTCGTCAGACTTTGACTACGCTGGTCAAACGATCTTGGCTTTAAGATGGAGTAAGAATAATGGCCCTCACGAGGATGTCAACTACATTGATCAAGAAACGACTGAACTTCTAATGAGGATTCAATCCGCCGAATGGCAGGATATCGGGGATGGCCTGGTTCCTGGATACCATCTCGCAATGTTCCTGGCTTACTCCTTCTGGAGCGACGGTACGGAAGATGGCCGCCTGTCCCAGATGTACGACCCGCTGGGTGTACAAGCCCTGCGGGTTTATGTCGAGTTAGACGAGTGAAAAACCTTAGATCGTATTCCGAACCGCCCTCAGGGGCGGTTTTTTGATGCTTTCGCACACCCTTGTGCTTAAACCATAGACCAATGCGCTCATGCAGATTCAGATAGCGCTTCAACCGCCAAGCTTCCTGTAAACCACATTCTCCCCATCCATCTCGAACTCGAACACGTCCCCCGGCATGGCGCGGTAGTCCCATGCCGCGGCGATATCTTGCCCCATGATGTGCGTGCAAAGAAGCGCGTTGATGAACTGATGCCCGACGATGAGGATATTCCCTTCCGAATGCATCTCCATCAACTCATCGAAAAACTCCCCCGCCCGCGCCCGCCCATCCGCAAGCGACTCACCGCCCGGTGGCTGGAAATCGCCGATATTGTCGTAGTAATTCTCGAACTGCTCCGGCCACCTGCGCTTTATCTCGTCGCGATGCATCCCCTCCCATTCCCCGAAATGAAGCTCCTTCATCCGCTCGTCGATAACCGGTTCCAGCTTCCCCTTTAAAATTTTTCCGCACGTTACGACCGCCCTGTCGAGCGGCGAGCAATATGCGGCGGTAAAGGATATGTCGCCAAGCGTCCGCGCGATCTCCTCCGCCTGCCTCAGGCCGTTCTCGTTCAGCGGGATGTCGCTCGTGCCTTGAAAATAGCCGTTCAGGTTGTAGTCTGTCTGCCCGTGGCGGACGATATACAGCCTCAGCATATATTCTCCCGCGGGGATTTCTTTATCACACGGTCCCATCATTACGAAAAGTGTAACAATTCACAGCCCCGGCGCAAGCATGCGTTCCATGCATTCGCAAAAAACCCCCCTCATGCGAGGGGGGTTGTCGATTCTGTTCTTGCTCGTCGAGCCGTTAATTAATCCGCTTGAGCGACGGGTTGGTAACCTCGTGCGCCGTCGGGATAGGCTCGTCGGCAGCCGTGACGGAAGTGACCTTCGCCTTCGCGAAGCCGTTGAACGAGTTCGCCGCGTAGAGAACCACCGACAGGCAGACTATGATGGCGAGGGCAAGAATCAGGATTTTGATTGCTTTTGCTTTCATCGTTGAGTCCTCCTACTCTTCGGTGTATTGCCACACGGTCACTTTGTATGTGCCTCCGTCGTCGGCAATCACGTGCATTTCAAATTGGAAGTTGTCCGAGTCCATCGACATCGGGTCGCCCACGCCCGCTTCGGTCGTGTGCACTTCGGTAACCACGAGCTCCGGGTTCTCCGGGTCGGGGCCGATGAAGTCGAGGGAGTAGACCTTGATGACCCAGCCGCTGCCAGTGTCGACAAGAACCGCCAGCCAGCTCCAGTCGTCATACTCGGCAAGCCTCGAGGGCAGCACGCAGATGTCGACCGCGTCGCCGCCGAAATCGATGCCAAGGTCGCCCCCGGCGCCGAGATACTCGCTGTCGAACGACATGAACGAATAGCCGCCCTGGGTCGAGTCGTACCACAACAGCACGATATGGATCAACCCGTTGGAGTCAAGCACATACCATGCATTCACCGGGTCAGAACCGACCACGAGACCGGAGTTGTCATCGACGGCAAGCCGCATTATGTCCGGGGTCGAATCATCGATCGGCCCGGGGTCAAGGCCTCCGTCCACCATGCCTGCCAGCCCCAGGATGACATCGGTGTCGGTGCTGTATGTGTCGCTGTACCAGGCGTAGAAAATCTCGCCGTCGGGATTCAGTTGCGGTTGATCGGGATGATCCGAGTGAGTCAGGACACTGAATAACGCTGTGTCGTCGAGTACTGCATCACCGTATGGCCCGCCGAGAACCGCCGAATCCATATCGATTGGGCGAATCCAAGGCTGGTCATCTGGATCGTTGTTGGGCGGGATGTCTCCCTCGGGGTCGGCATCGCCATAGATCCAGAATCCGAAGTTGTAGCCGGAGTATTCATCCGACTGGTCGGCGTTGTAAAGGATCAGGTTGATGCAGTGCCCGGGATCGTTGAACTGCGCAAATGGCGATACCGTGTTGGCATTGGTCACGCCGAGTACATTGATGTACTGCATCGTCATGTCGAAATGGTTGAACGGGGTCATGTCCAGTGCTTCGGACGCGAAGCTCGAATATTCGCCCACAACCGACGTGTAGTCATCACTGAAGAAGCTGAACCACAGCGTCTGGCCGTCCATACGCGCAATCTGCGGGCGGCTGAAGTCCGGGTCGCCAAGGTCGGTCACCGAAATGTCCGGTGGCATGGTTCCCTGGTCCGGCTGCGGATTCAGAGTGAGATTGTTGATCGTTTTCGTCCAGCCCTGGGGCTGTTCGCTTGATATTTCGAAGAATTCGTCGCTGTCGTCATACGTGGCAGCGGCATCGGCATCCGAGATCCTCACCTTCGCGGTGGTCGTCGGGTCGTCGGGGATCGGGTCCCATGTGTATGAGCCGTCGTTCTCCGTCGACGCGATGATTACCACTTTGGTTCCGTCGTAATCGTCATCCTTGTAGTATTCGATCTTGACGTTGGTGATGGCTCCTTCGGAATCCCATGTGATGGCGTGGCTTGTTCCGACCACCCATACCTCGCCGCCGTTGGGTACGAGCACTTCGAGGTTCTTCGGGGTGGCCGTTATCTCGAACACGTCATCCGATACGTCGTTGACGGCGCCGTCGCTCGCATCCGAGATCCTGACCTTCGCCTGGTCGGTCGGGTCATCGGGAATCGGGTCCCACGTGAAAACGCCGTCATTGGGTGTCGATGCCGTGATCTCGTTCGGATATGTTCCGCCGCCATCGGTGGAGTATTCTATCTTGACGTTGGTGATATCGCCGGTGCTGTCCCACTCGATATCGTATGTCCCATCGATTTCGAGCGACTCCCCGCCGTTTGGCTTGACTACGGTGATGGTTTTCTCCTCTTCGACGATTGAGAAAACCGCATCCGAGACATCGTTCACTGTCGGGTTGCCGACTTCGCTCACGCGAACAATGCCCTCTTCGGTCGGGGTGTCGGGGATCGGGTTCCAGGTGAAGTTCCCGTCGTTGGCCGTGATATCTATGATGGTGTGGGGGAATGTCCCGCCGCCATCCTCGGAGTATTCAATCTTCACGTTGGCGATCGGGCCCGTGGAAGTCCAGAAGATGGTCTCGCTCGAGCCTATCATCCACTCCTCGCCGCCGTTCGGCTGAATCACCGTTATCGTCTTGGGAGTGGTGCCATGCTCAATGTAAGCGCCGTATAGCTGGTATGCCGAGAGCGCCTTCAACGGGTACGGGAAGCTGCCGTACGGCGGGGCATAAGTCGTCGGGTCCGATGATTCGACGACGACCAGAACCTCCTGGTTCTCGTTCGATGTCGGCGTCACATTGGTTATGGTATACGAGTAAACCACGCTGTTTTCGCTTGTGCCGTCGGAAACCTGGGCCAGCGATGTGATGTCGACAAATCCGCCGTAGTTGCTGAACAGGGTCGGGGATTCGACAACCACTTTGCCGATCTCATCCTCGACCGAGCCGCCCCCCTGCTTCCAGTCGTAGATTTCAAGATTCAGGTGCAGGTCCCCGCCGTTATCGCCGGCGTCGTTCCAGAACGCCGTGCTGCCGGTCTGATCAACCTTGATCTGGTAAGCTTCGCGGCAGTTGGCGTTGAGGTCGAAGTCGTCGGTCGAGTCGACCGGCGTATGGATGGGATCGGTCCACGATGCATCCACCGCGTACCAGAAACTGAAATTAGGCGATGGGTTGTTCGGGAAATCGAGAACCATATGCCTGCTGTTCGTGTTGCCCGAACGAAATTCGCCGCGTGTCGCTTCATCGATGTCCGGCGGAAAATCGTTCTTCGCAACCGAGTCGGCGAAATATTTGTAGGGGTTGAGCCGGGCCGATGGTATCCCGGTAGGCGCGCCGAGCGCTAATTCGCCGTATGTGTACTCGAAAATCGATGTGCCGAGGCCGAAGAACTCAAGCCGGTTCCACCAGCGGGTGTAACCGTCGGCATTGATCATCCTCAGCTCACTCGGTTTGGCCCAGAACAGGCTGTTATCATACTGCCCATGCTCGGTACCGTTGCCGATAATGATGAATCGCACATCGTGGCCCCAGTAGTAAGCGATGTCGAATGGATGC
This sequence comes from uncultured Planctomycetota bacterium, assembly GCA_964608735.1. Lineage (GTDB taxonomy): Bacteria > JAJVIF01 > JAJVIF01 > JAPKYR01 > CAZSPL01 > CAZSPL01. Next base: position 5,067 of record CAZSPL010000079.1, read on the forward strand.
TCCATCGTTACATCGACATCGATTATCCCCTGTGCAAGAGTGCTCTGCGGCCAGTTGATATGGTAGGATATCGCGTTCGGCATCGCGGAAGGCTGCATGAACTTTACAACGTTCACGTTCACATCCGCGGTCCGATGCCGCACTACGTCAACCGTACCCTCGGCCGTATTAATTACTACTTCGCCGAGATCCCAGAGATACCTGCTGAAGGTGCCATCCGGAGATGCGGCTTCCTTGACCGCTTCCTGCCCCCCTCCGGGGTCCGGGCTTACAATATCACCCGCGCCGGAGCAGCCGAAAAGAAAGGCTCCTGTAAGCAACAGGGCGAGAAACCATACGAAGACACTACGGGTCATGGTTTAACCTCCTGATTAACTACAATTTTCCCGCATATATGTTAGTACGAAATGTGTGTACCCATTTCGCTTGCAGACCTCATATTCTATACGATTTAATGCCCAAAAACAACCCTTGTCAGGCTTTCCCCGATATGAAAGAAAGTAGAATTGGTGTATAATCATCACGCAAGGCCGTGATGTGAAAATCGCGGGGATAGGACATGGAGGTTCGAATGCCCTCTGACGACAGCCCGCGGCAGCAAATGGGGAGCTCGGGCGGTGAAAACTCCAGCGATTACAAAGACGCCTCTAAGATCGTCGAGGAGGGCTTTCAAAGCCCGCCTGCCGGCGAGCCCGAAGCGCTGAATGAAATAAAGGACGCCCTCCGGAAGTCGGAAGAGCGCTACCGTCTGCTCGCCGAACACATTCAAGTGGGGGTTTACCTGCTTCAGGATATGCGCCTGACATATATCAATCCCGCGCTCTCGAAGATAATGGGATACACGCCCGAGGAAATCTACGCGCAGTATTCACTCGAAACATTCGTCCACCCCGATGACCGCGGCCTCGTGATGATGAACCTCAAGAGGCGGATTGAAAGGGACCCGGGCAGGGGGGCGTATGTCTTCAGGTGCATCCGGAAGGATGGGGAGATACGCCATCTCCTCAACGACTCGGTCCTTCTCGAAGAGCAGCAACCCGAGCCGCTTGTGCTCGGCCACGTGATAGATATAACCGACCAGTTGAAGGCGGAAGAAGCGCTCCGGCAATCGGAGAACACATACCGAGCTTTGATTGAAGGCCTGCAGGCGGGGGTCGCGCTTTTCGGCGCGAACAAGGTCATGTATATCAACCCTGCGCTGGAGAGGCTGCTGGGGTATACCCTCGACGAAATCAACCGTATCGAAGACCTCTTCACGCTGGTTCATCCCGACGACCTCCCCGGCGCGCTGGACAAACTCTACGCCCATCGCAGGGGTAACAGAAACGATGCGCCATACGAGCTGCGCATCATCAGGCGCGACGGCGAAACAAGGCACATACTCGGAACCGCCGAGGTGATCGAGCACAAGGGCGGGCCCGCTGTAATCGCCAATATCATCGACGTTACCGACCAGTACAAAGCGGCTAAGGCCCTCGAAGAATCGGAGGAGATGTTCCGACTTATGGGCGAAAGCTCCGCCGACATCGTCATCCTGACTATCAACGAAAAATTCATCTACGTCAATCCCGCGTTGTGCAGGCTGACCGGCTACGACGAAGAAGAACTTCTTACGGGCAAAATCGATATTTACGATCTCGTCGTGCCGGAGATGCGCGATGAGATACGCCACAGACACAAACAGCGACTGCTCAGGCAGGATGAGCCGACAAACTATGAACTCGATTTCATTACGAAGCATGGAGACAGGCGAACGCTCGATGTGAGGATCGCGACGTTCAATTTCCGCGGCCAGGTCGCGAGCATGATAAATGCCCACGACATCACCAACCGCCTGCAAATGCAGCAGAAACTCCTCGCCGCCGCAAAGGCGGAAAGCGTACAGCGCCTCGCGGGCGGCATCGCCCACGACTTCAACAACCTACTTGTCGTAATAATGGGCAATGCAAGCGTGCTCAAATCCGAAACCGGTGACGACGCGGGATTACGCAAGGCGCTCGACCAGATTGAAACCGCTGCAAACCAGGCCGCGGGTCTCACCGGGCAGCTTCTCGCATATGCAAGGGGCGGGCGATACCAGCCCGTGGTGCTGAATCCCGCGAGACTCGTCGAAGAGACCCTCCCCCTGCTGAAAGCCAGCCTTGGTCCGGGTGTGGAAATCAAGACCGATTTCAAGAAGGACATCGCGGCAATAAAAGCCGACTGCTCGCAGATAGAGCAGGTGTTCATGAACCTTGGTTTGAATTCAGGCGAAGCGATGTCGATGAAGGGCGAGCTCAAGATAAGCATCGACCAGGTTCGCGAAATCGACAAACGCTTCGTCAGGATACGTTTCGAAGATACGGGCCCCGGCCTCCCGCGTGGTGCGAAGGAGAAAATCTTCGACCCGTTCTTCACCACGAAAGGACCCGGAAGGGGAATGGGAATGGCGGCGGTATACGGCATCGTCCAGAACCACGGCGGGACCATCGAACTGGATAATCTGCCGAAAAAGGGAGCCCGCTTCACGCTGATATTCCCGGCGGTCGCCGGCGAACAGGTGGAAGCTCATGTCAACAATATATCGCCCCGGAACGGCGATGAAACGATACTTGTCGTCGACGATGACGAGGCGATACTCGATGTCACCGGGACCATCCTCACCGGGAGGGGATACAGCGTTGTCACCGCCCTCGGCGCGGAGACTGCCCTCACGGAACTTGAGAGCCGCGACGGCATCGACCTGGTCATCCTCGATGTCGTCATGCCGGGGATGCGCGGCGAGGAAGCCTGCGAAAAAATCAAGGCGACGCATCCCGACGTCAAGGTCATCTTTTCCAGCGGGTATAACGATCCGGAGGTCTATGCAATCGACAGGCGCGCCGACGGTTTCATCCAGAAACCCTACTCCGTCGCCCAACTGACGTCCAAAATCCGCGAGGTGCTCGACAATAATCCCGCGCACTAAACCCGCGATACCCCATCCCTGTTATGACTGATTGAATTCCGGAAATTATTTCTACGCGCCGGACCGTACCGATTCTATCTTGCTGTCTATATCCTCGTCTTCCGGCTGCACGAGGCCGAGAACTTCCCAGAGGCTCAGCACTTTCTTGAGTTCCCTTACGAGATTCTCGTTGATGTAATATGTCACGGGCCACCGAAGCCCGAGCTTGTTCGCGAGTTCCTTGCCCTCATCCGCGGGAAGCACCGACGGCCTGTGAGCGTAGCCAAGCTTCGATGCCGCGCTGTGGGCCAGCCAGATCACGCCGCTCACCGGGTCGGGATGCTCGTCATCCTTCCACGGCGAATGATGCCGCCCTATCGCCATGCACAGCTCTTCGGACAAGCCCCACATCTTGCCGAGAACGCCGCCGAGAACCTGGTGGTTGAAACCGTAGAGGCTCTCCTCGCATTCGCAAAGCGGGCGCTGTTCCTTGACGCTCATCCGAAGCGCGTCCGACAAACCCATCCGGTCTATCGCCATCATCACCAGCAGACCGATATCATGAAGGATCGACGCCGACGCGACCAGGTCGGGGTCGGCGTTGCGCGCGCCGTGAGCGAGATGCTTCGCCACGAGGCTTACCGCCGCCGAATGACGCCACAGAAGGTTGGCCGTGAGGTCTTCAACCGGGTCGGGGTCGATCATGGAGTCGAACGATTCGCGAAGGCTTATCGCGCGGATGCTGTCGAATCCGAGGAGCGCGACGGCATGCTGTATCGAGTCGACCTTGCTGCCAAGCGAATAGAATACCGAGTTGACACGCCTGAGTATCTTGCCCGCGAGCAGCGGGTCCGACTGAACGACTTTCGCGATGTCCCGGGCGTTGGTTCGAGGGGACGACAGAAGCGGAACAAGGTTGAGGGTCGCGCGCGGAAGGGGCGGAAGGTCGGTCAACTTCGAGGCGATGATCTCGGCGTATTCATCCTCGAGGGCCGTGAGAATCATGTGCTTGTTGCGGCCCGGTTCGAGAATCCCGGTCTCTTCCTCTTCAACCGCTGCTTCATCCACGTCATCATCGGCTGCTTCCGCGCCTTCGCCATCGGCTGAAAGTTCATCCGCCACTGACGCCACGCCGTCGGATATCGCCTCCACCGGCGCTCGTGCGGGCGCGGGGAATGCATTTCCCCTCACGAACTGCCGGGGCCTGTTCGCGATGATGCCCCAGAGGATTAGTCCGAATACTACTGCCGCAGGTATGATGATTAAATGCATCGGCAATGCGTCAACCGCCTCAATTCTGGTATTAATATTATCCATTTCAATACGCCATCTGGGCATAAATCTGCATTTTTTCGGGCTTGTTCCCGGCTTTTGCCAGACCTTAACCGGATTTAATTTGACTTGAAGCCAGTTTGTGCGATTTAATGTTCACTGTTATCGTCCTATGCTTTTTCAGGATTGACACTCATCGGAGGAGGTTGCCATGAAACGGTTGACATTTGCGGCTATCCTGTTATGTGCGATGTTCGCGCTATGGATTCTTGCCTGCGGTACGCCCCCCGCTGATAACGGCGCTGCGGCGGCAGACGAGAAACCGGTTGCCACGGGTGTCGATGAGTACGCCTGCATGGCGGATTCATTCTTCCAGAACAGCCTGCACTTCACCACCCAGGGCATGCGAACCTGGTACGACGCCGAGGACGGCTTCGGCAAGATAACCGAAATCAAGTACGATGATACCGGGTGCAAGACCTGCCACGTTAAAAATTGCGATGTATGCCACGGCGTACAGGGCGAATCCGGCATGGAATTCACCCTGGCGAAATCGGCGGACATGCAGACATGCCTTCCCTGCCACTCGCGCGAGCAGGCCGGGATGAGTATCGATGAAGCCGCCGGGAAACCGGATGTCCACTTCGCCGCGGGATTCGAATGCGTCAGTTGTCATACATCGCAGGAAGTCCACGGCAACGGCACCCTCCCCAACTCCATGCGCGATATCGGTTACCTTATGGCGGCATGCAAAAACTGCCACGAGGGACAGGATCCCGACGCACCGGTATATCTCGCCACCACCAAATCTCATACCGTCCATGGCGAGAAGCTGGACTGCGCCGCATGCCACGTCTCAAACACCATGGCATGCTACAACTGCCACTTCAGTAAATTCATGGAGACCGGCGAGAAGAAGGGCAACTACCTGCCGAACAAGAGTTGGATGATGCTCATCAACTACGACGGTAAGGTCACATCGGCGACAGTCATGACCCTCGTATTCAAGAACAAGACGTTCGAAACTTTCGGCCCCTATTACACCCACTCCATCATGGGCAAAGGGCACGATTGCGCCGAATGCCACAACAATGCAGCCGTACAGATGATGAAGGACGGCAAGAAGGTCCCGGTGGCGACATTCGAAAACGGCGCCGTGAAATTCTGGGACGGCATTATCCCGGTCAAGGCCGGCATGATAGAGAATCTCTTCCTCGACAAGGATGCCGAGGGTAAATGGATACCACTCGAAAACGCCGAGCCCCCGCTAACCCAGTTCGCATGTTACGGCACCGAGCTTACAGACGAACAGATGACGAAGTTGCAGATGTCGATGGGATAAAGTCGATATCAGCCTTGTAATCAACACGCCCCGTGCAACGTCGCGGGGCTTTTTCTTTCGGAACAAAATCATTTCCTTTGCTATAATCTGAAAAAAACCGGGGAGGTCAGACATGAGATATTCAATCTTCGCAATTATTTCCCTCATCCTTCTTATCGGATGCTCCGGTTCGGGCGGAAATCCCGTCGCCCCCGGCGAGCCGCCGGAAGTCCTCCTTCAAACCGGTTCGAGAACCGGGCATATGCTCTGGGGCCAATGGGAAATCGATATCGACACACTGAACATCTCGGCGACCGCCGCGGCGGCACGTAATGCCGATGCCCATTACGATGTTACCCAGATGATAGTTCCCCCCGCATGCAATAACTGCGTTGCGGTCCAAGTAAATTCCTTCGACCCGGTTACGCGAATAATGGATATGGATATAACGCTGACGAACCCCTACCCAGTATCCGGCTACGATGTCCGCGGCATCCTTTTCACCGATGCCGCCGGGCACATGCTTCGGAATCCCGATGCCTGGACCAAGCTCTATGACCCCCCCGGGGGCGGAACACTCAACCCGTTCATCGCATTCGCCAAAGATGATATCGGACACATGTTCGCCGGAAGCTCCCAGCATACTGAAAACTACCGGGTTTATATCCCCTCGCCGCCGCAGTATCAGTCCATCGCGTTCGCCGTCGACGCATCCTGGCCCGGACACTGCGCCGAGCCGTACGATATCGACAACTTCGTCCAGCACGATGTGCTCTATGACCTGCCCGGAAGCCAGTCGTCAATCCGCGTGCTGGTGGCTGACTGGCAGGACGACGTATCCAAAGTCACTATCGTCATCCCCGAAATCACCGGCGAAGGATTTACCCAGATGTATCACATCAACGGCCCGTACTGGGGACTCGACCTCTTCAATGCGGCGGCCGCCCCGCAGGGGGACTACGAAGCACGCATCATCGCCGAATCCCCCAATGCCGGAAATATCGTGCTTTATGATTATGTATATATCACCGTCACAAACGCCCTTACCCCGGGTATCGCCGGGGTACAGCCCGACGGCGCGAACCCCGGCACCAGTATCCCCGGTTTCACGGTTTACGGGACAGGTTTCCAGGGCCCGAACGCGCAGGTCAAGCTCACCCATCCCGGAAGCCCGGAAATAATAGGCGAAAATGTTATAGTCGAAAGCGCGAACACAATAAGCTGCAATGTCGATATACCCCTGCAGGTACAGCCAGGGATGTATGACGTGGAAGTCACCAACGACTGCGGCACGTCCGGCATCGGCAACGATGTGTTCGAAGTATTCATGCATGCACCGGACAATATCCACGACGTCACCCCGCCGTGGCTGAATTTCTCGCCCGAGGATATCGCATACTCCAACGGCATGGCGTTCGTCGCCGCGGGACGCAACGGCCTTCATATCTTCAGCGTGGTGAATCCCTTCAAGCCCGTGTGGCTCGGTAAGGTGGCGACATCCGGCGACGCCGTCTCTGTCGCGGCCGACATCAACTACGCCTATGTCGCATCGTCCGCCGCGGGCCTGCAGATAATCGATGTGACCCCGCCCGAATCCGCGCACATCCTGAAAACCGTCCCCACCGGCGATACGACCATCAATGTCTCGGTAGTTGGAACCTATGCATACGTTACCGACGAATCGAGCAAGCTGCACATAATCGATATCGACCCCCCCGCCGACGCATCCATCATCAAAACCGTCGACCTGTCCGGCGATGCGGCCGCCCTCGCTGTCGACGGCGGCTATGCGTATGTCCTTACCGATTATTCCTCCAACGACCTCCAGATAATCGATATCTCGTCCCCCTTATCAGCGGCTGTCGTTAAAACAATAACTGCATCGGGGAAAGGCATAGCGGTTGACAACGGATATGCCTACATCATCCAGAGCGCCGGCGCGAATAATTTCAAGGTCTACGATGTCGATCCGCCCTCCACGGCGGCAATTGTTTCGAGCACCACCACGGGAAGCGGCTATGACATCGCCGTATCAGGGAGCTACTGCTTCGTCGCTGCCACCGGCAGCGGGCTCGTGGTGGTCAATGTGGTTACCCCCGCCGACCCAAAAGCAACCAATAACGTGCTCACCCCTTACGCGAAAGCCGTCACCATCGATAATGACATTGCATATGTCGCCGACTCCGATGCGGGGCTGTTCGTTGTGGATGTTGCCTCCCCCTCGTTCGCCTCGGTTTTAAGCGAGGTCAGTACTCCCGGGTACACCCAATGCGTCACTATCGAAAAGAATAACCTCTACTGCTGCATCGATAACGGCGGCGTGCTTGTTTATAACATTGCTTCCCCGGAAATCCCCAGCCTCATAAAGAGAATCACTACACTCGCGCCAGGTGGCCCCGCCGCCGCAATCGCCGTGGATGCCATCGACGATTTCGCCTATGTCGCCACCGATGAATCGACCATCGCGACCATCTTCTACCCCTGGCCCGATGATCCATACCAACTGTACAGCTTCGATATGGGGGAAGACATCTTCGATGTATTCTGCACGCCCGGTTATGTATATTGCGCCGCCGATGACACCGGCCTTTTCGTACTCGATGTCAGCCTCCCAGAATCCCCGTTCGTCGCCAAATCGGTCACGCTTCCCGGTGAATATTATGGTATTTATGCGGAAGGCGGCTATGCATATGTGGCTGATTACTACGAGCAGCTGCGAATAGTCGATATCGACCCGCTCCCCTCGGCATATCTATACAACTCCGTTCCCACCACGTATGAATCCTACGATGTCGTTGTCGACGGCGGCTACGCATATGTCGCGAGCTCTACCGGCGGACTCGATGTCATCGATGTCGACCCGCCCGGTTCCGCATTCGTGGCTAAAAACCTCGATGATTACGACGCGATGGATGTCGCCAAAATGGGCAACTATATCTTCATCGCCGCGAAGAGCGACGGTTTGTGGGTTGTAAATGCCGCCAATCCCGCCGACGCCACCACTTACGACATCGTCCCGACCGTCTACAGCGCCTATGGAGTTGCCACCGTCGCGGGCTACGCCTACGTCGCCGACGAAACCGGCGGATTGCGAATCTTCAAGTTGTGGTGATAAATTAATCAACAGTTTCCAACTAAATAGCCGGTCAACACAATTACCTACGCATAACATCCTGCCCCGTAGGGGCGAACCTTGTGTTCGCCCTTTCTATCCCCACATTAAAATTATTTACTAAGGGGAGCATGATATAGTTGCCATCCATTATGATGTTTCGGCACACCCTTGTGCCGAAACCAAGGAGTATCGGGGCAAGGGTGTCCCGATACATCGGGTTTTTACTTTCGCTATTGTCTACTATTTCGCGCTCCCCTTAGTAATTGTCCTCTTTTCTCATCAACCCCTTGACAACCCCCCTAAACCAAAGTAAATTTTCATTTGGAGGTTTTGATGTTCGGGACGGGCATCCCGTTTGAGATAAAGGTTTGAAATATTCAAGGGGGGCGACGCGTCGGTGGAGTGCTGTTCTTGATGTGCGAGGCATTTGAAGGGTGTTTTATCTGAGCGTGGCATTAGTGAAGCGTCTCGATTGTTAAGGGAATACTTAGCTGCGAACGTAATGCAGCAGCCATGATAGGGGGATTCATGGAGAGGGTCGAAAAAATAAGAAAAGGGAGAGCTTAAAATGGATAAGCTTCGAGAAAAAAGTTGTACTGGGGGGGGCAAGGTATGGAAGGTATGGGTTGTAATCCTCATCGTATCGCTTGCATTCCTGTGCACTTCTTGCGGTAAGGGGAATCCGATGGTTCCTTCAGGCAATGACATCCTCAACAATCCTCTCGTAAGATGGGCTTTCTGGGGGAATGATGATGTTGCAACATTTGTTTCAGCTTATGAGGAGCAAAACGTCGATGTTACCAACGTAATCATGGGCCGGCGGTTTATGGAATTGGAATATCCTATATGGGACAGCACCAACGGCACAAGGGGTTATATTTTGAAGGAGTCGTACGACATTCCCGATGACCAAAATCCGGTGGAGATGAACGTTGTCACCTATAATCGGAAAATAGGCGATCACTGGGATGTCTGGTTTAGAGTATTCGTGGACGGCGCGCCCGCCGGTAGCGAGATTCTGGTTAACAAGCCGGAGTATTATGGGGATGCTCTGCATCCTGCAGTGTCGGCATGGATAAAACGGGAGGAGGAAGGTGGCGGATTGCTGGTTATTGAAATCGCCTACCAGTATAACCTCGTTGACGGCGAGGATATATTCAAAAGCATCTACCGCGTGCAGTATACACAAGAGGAGCATAGCAATTACTCCGATTTCGATGATACCGTGCCGTTACACGCTGTCTGCAACGGCGACCAGGACAACGCATATTTTCACCCGGATGTAGTCTATGCAACTTACTGGGAGTCTTATTATGGCGAACCGGC
>CAZSPL010000080.1:0-15001 GCA_964608735.1 uncultured Planctomycetota bacterium
GGTTTGCTGACTCCGAATAATGATTTTTCGCGGGAGCTGAGAGTTAAAGTATACCCAGAACGCGTGCAAGTCGGAGAGGGGCAGGAAATCGAAACGGTAACGGCTGAAAACTATCCCGTCTACACATGGGAAATCAGGCTTGTTGCTCAAAACGCGATCTCCATTCTTCCAGAATGGCCGTGCACGACCGTCCCGGTGGATATTTGCAACCAGTACATAGACGGCTCATTTTCGAGCGGTCATTCGGCGGCTGTTTTCTTTTCAGTGGCTGCAAGAGGTTATCCAGAAAGTACACCACGGTATATAGACACATCCTGTTTAGATGGCGGAGCGTTTTATTACTGTGATCCTTTTGAGTTCAGCACGATTCACTGGCATGAATTCTCTACTGAAAATGCTACTCCTCTCTATCCCGGGACCTTTGAATTGCCAGGTCCGGAGCCCGAACTCGTTCCGGGGCTTTACTCTGTAAACATCCTTAATACATCGGGGCCGCCGATGGAAGCGCTACTCGATCCGGGAATTCATCACGCAATTATTGAAGCCCGAGTTTTCTATAATGCCGATGGCAATGAAATAACATATTATCTGTATGATGATATAGAAGTGGAAGTCAACTTGCATATAATTGTAGGTGATGACGGCTCTTACAAGGTTTATTACTTGTCTAATGAACAGGGCGAACGCTCCCGTATTTACAGTACGAGAATTGTCCTTCCAGATCCCGATTCGCCACAAGTAAACGATTATGTGACGCATCTGGATTCGACATACGTAGATCTAAATACTCTGGGCCTTCCTGATTATATAAGCAGCGTAGAGACAATCGCGGCATCCGCCTGTGGGCGCTACGTCGCGGCACAAGTTAGAACTGATGAGAATTGTGCCGGTATCGATTGCAGAAAGGTCTATGTATTTGATTTCGCTCAAGGTTACGGATTGTTTCCGTCCGCGGTCGGACCATTTGAGGTTTCGACGTGGTTTCAAGAAGTCGACGATCTGTATTATCAGCCGGTGCATGAACTTAATCCACGGCTTAGCCCTGATGGGCAGTTCATTGTATTTGAGGGGGTCGTCAGAGATCGAGGAAATCAATATCCCGGGCAGGGTCAGGATTACAGCCCGCAAACGAACCATGCAAGAGTGTTCGCAGCGAAAATCGATTGGAGCGGTTTGGATTGCGCGTGGGGCCCTCGCGAATTGCGCTGGCCATACCTGGATCAGTTTTTTGATGATTACAATGAAGATGAGCAATACGAGGACGAGAGTCCAAATAGACTGAATTACAATACCTATGAGCCCTCCATCGGCGGCCCGAGAGATTTCACTTTCGATCCTTTGATATTCGATGGAACACTGCCATGTTACCTTGTCTCCTGCACTACTTCATTATCGTTCGAATACAGCGTTGTAGAACCTGATTTCAAGTATGGTGAGTCGCATATCCAATTCACATTTCTTCATGATGAGGATCCTCTTGTATTCAGAGCGTATGGCGTATACCTTGATGAAGGCAACTATCAACCGGCTAACCAGATGCTTTTCCCCGACCATCCGGGAGCATCCTGCAATTCGTCTTCCGTGAATAATGATGCCTTTCTCATGTCATACCTGGGCACTGCAGGTAGCTATAATCTGCCTTTCTACAATTATATAAATGGCAGCTTCGTTAACAATGAACCGGCAGGCATATTCTACACACTCGGAATTGACGAAGACAACGCCCTGATCTGGGTATGTCGCCGCGAGGGTGAAGTTGCGTGCGAACTACCCCGTGATCCTCGTTTCTACTGGCAAAGTTACTGGTTTCCAAGGCTGAGTGAAATATTGCACGTCGGCGGGCAATATATATATCGAGGTGTCGTCAGGCAGAGCATGGATATTGACAGCGATGTCCTAGGCTTCGAGCTCAATATGAACGATCCATGTCCCGATATAAATGACTTCCCATTATGTGAAAATAGCCATATTCTCTGCTTGACGGAATTCTGCAACTTCGACACCGGTTGCGAGGACCTACCGTTTATCAGCGGGGACGGCACGGCGGTTGTTTTTACCGCCCATGATTTTAATGAGGGCGATGTGTTTTTCGTGTATCTCCCATATGAAGTTAATATTGCGGACGTGAAGCTGAATGCCAAGTGCATCAGGATTAGTGAGAACGGCAATTCCACATATCCTGTATGTTCAGATTTTATTCCGAATTAGCGAGGTAGGACTGATGAGAAATTACTTGATCGCTTTATTGCTCATCTTGGCTATTGCCGGCGGATGTTCAGGCTCGGGGAAGAAAGATCCCATCATGCCGAGCTTGAGAATGCCTGTTTTAACGAGTGCTCAAACCCTCGAAAATGTACTGGCTATAAAATTCCTGCGCATATACTCATCCGGTCAGATAGAGGTACTGGCTGAACGGGCTATAAATTACGGCGAGCTCAGCCAGCTAAATATCCCCGAAGATATAGATGTTGTGTTTCATCTTCAGGCCGTCGATGAGAACTACAATGCAAGCTGGATGGCTCAAAATGGCGTCGTTGACCCTGATGAAACGAGGCGAAGCATCGCAATCAGGTTTAAATACAAGATATCAAGCAATCTTGAGGGACAATATTTTATCACTTGTCCCAGGGCAATATTCATTCCCATTCCAGAGGGCGAGGGTGGCTCAGGCAATGGAATCAGCGTTTCCACTCCGGGTGGCTCGCGGGATGGCTCGCTTAACCTCGATCTCGGCGAATATTCCATCGAAGGAATAGTCAATCCGCCGGAAGGGCCTTATGATTACATGCGGATTCTTGATGACAATGATAAATGGGAGATTGACAAAATTGCATATGGCGACGATGTGCCGGAGAGCGCGGAAATGGGCTGTCAGGTGGTGATTCCCGTCGATCCGGATGAGGGTGTTCCCGCATTTATCGACTGGGTCATCATTTTTGATGGTATACTAAATGAATCCTCCTCGGGTCCTGTTTGGCCTGATCCTTATTCGATAACAGGTCTTCAAGTTAAAAGACGCCCCCTTGAGGATGTTTATTATGACAGATTATGGAATCTTGATGTTTTGAGAATCGATGATGCTTTCGATTTGAGTGTGTTCTTGCCGCTCGCGCCAGGTGCAGGTAATTCCTTTGAAGGAACGGCATACAACGTCTACGTACCTATTTCTGGTTCTGAAGAGAATATACTTGAACTTGAATATGTAGGCCAGGCAAGCGATATCGCAATGTACAGCTATCTGAATGCCTACGCCTATGACATATTTGGCGCTTTTCCCTTCGATTCCGGGATGCATGATTTTGACATTCACGTCAAGCGAACAGCCGATGAATCTTATTACCTGAGCAAAACCTTCCAATTACCACTCGCCAACCCCGATTTCAATCAACCCGAAGATCTATACGATTCGGGATATCATATTATTGCCGGCGTAGCCGCGGGCGGTGAGGGAACATCTCTCAACAACGGTCTAAGGCTAATGAACTCATTTACCAAGGAGATAAAAGTCCTGAAATATGGAGATCAAATATTGGGCGGGGTCGGTAATATAAGCATGCAGAAGGCGCTTGGTGGAACTTACACTAACCACATCCGCGTGGCGTTTGACTGGGGCCCCGCGCAAGCAGGTTCCCAGTCGGTCGCAGTCTGGGACTGGTCGCCGACTTCGGGTAACCAAGGCATTGAAACCATTTATGATAAGCATTTTGGCAGCAATTATCACGCGGTATTACCAGCACCCAGTAGCTCAAACATGTTGACGCCCGTTTTGCCCATATTGGATCCTAAGGGCGATTTGCTATTCTGGTCTGCGAAATATGATCTTGAGGTTGCCCCCACTTACTCAAATTGGCCTTATGGTTATAAGGATGAATGGCTGCTGTATGACGGCTTTTGTTCTACTTATGACGGCGCTTTCGAGACTACCACCACCGGCGGCGATCTTGTAAACGCATATATACACCAGTTCGACCCGGATTGGGAATCATATAAAGAGAATGAAATAACATATTATCCATATAGATGTGGCGGGAATGAAGCCCACGACCCCCCTCTTGCTTCCCTTCAAGACAATATGCTTTTGATGCAGCCATCAGTTTCCTCTGAAGTAGATGTAAAATGTGAGTTTCTGGGTTTAGTTTATGAGGGTAAAGCAGTTTCATGTTATGTTGTTGCATTTGCCAGAAGCGGAGATTGTGGAGAAGAATATACATCGCTGATCATTTACTTTATTGAGCTTGATTCCAATAGCACTGATGTAAGTCAAACCGCTGTGGTGGAGTTCTGCCCTTCGGGATATTGCGAGACCGATATATGGGGTAATAGCGGATATAATAATTCGTCAGATGCAAACGAACATATAGGCAAGCATACAGGGCCTGAGAAGCACTTCATTAATCCCATGGTTACCGAGGATGGCTCTACCATTATCTATGAGGCTTATGATAACGGCTTCAGCCGAATATACAAGATTGATATTGATTTAGATTATGCTTTTAATGATGAAGGCTTATTTATTTCCGACTCCTATGAAGTAGGCGGCTATCCAATTACCGGTCCTTATCAGTACAAGCCCGTTGTAAACTCGTCATTTTGGAACCCGCACTGGCAAAACGGTGAAGGGCAGTATCAGGATTTGCCAACAGACATAATCATCTACCAAGATGGAATGGACAGCAACACGGATATATGGCTTGCTTTCAAGTATGATCTTGTTCATTACTACAGGCACAATGTAACAGGCCCGTTTTCCCTGAATTTCGATGCATACAGCGGTCAACCCGACATGTCTACAAGGCATTTCTTTTACGGCATGGATTATTATGTCAGATCGGGAATAGTATTCACTTCGCAAAAATATGACCAGGGCGATTTGTTCATGATAGATCATGTATATTCACTTGACATGAATTCGCATTGGACGAAAATCAGGCGGTTGACTAATGCGGGCGAAGTAGGGCAAGTGAGAATAAGTAACTTTATTCCAATAATCGCAAGTTGACGGGGATCATTTGTACAGAGAATCTGAGGCTGCTTAATAGAAATCGAAGGGGGAATATGAATAATATAGTACCGGGCCTTCATCATGACGCCTGAAACAGAGAACGCCATCATTTGAAATGATTATTTCTGGATCCCGAAGGTTATTGTCGCTATATATATATGGAATTAAATTATATTGCAAGGGCTCAAAGGATGAAGGAATAAATATCTTTGGAATAGAAAGCTTTAGGCCGGAGGCAGGAAAAGGCCATCCTGAGTTAACAATAACGCTGGCAATTGGAGAATTCATGGAATTAGGGCAGAATTGGCGATAATAGGTACAAGAGCCGTATGCGGCATAGAACAACTCAATCGAATCACTGCCTGAAGGAATAAAAGCACACATTATAGAGGGGATAGTGCAATCTTGCAAGTGATAACCATCAAAGAGGTTAGACCACATAATGAAGCAGCCGGTTTCAGAAAGTGCTAAAGCAGGACTGCGATCAAAAAGACTGGCATCTTGATTAACTTTTGTGAAATTAGTCATGCTCCCGGGATAACCATGGGAAAAATAGATATCATCGTCAGAACCGAAGGCGGGGTGCCAGGAAGCGGCGATAAATATCTCTCCATCCCCGGCTAAGTCGATAGAAAGGCAACCTTGCGGTGACAAATCAATACCCGAAGGAAATGAAGTGCAAAGTATAGGCTCGGAAAAGTCGGAGAAATTAGAAGATGTAACTTCATAGGCAAGATAAGGTTGATATTGCTCTTTACTATAAAAAGAAACGTAAACAATATGAAGGACATCAAGGTTATCAAGAAATGGGTAAGCAGCGGATTCAACTAAAAGGTCAAAATCATATCCTGCGGGATTGAGCTTCTCTGAAGGATCGAAACTAAAACCTTTATATATGTAAGAGAAATTATCATATCCATTTGAATTCGTGTAGACAAGATGAGTGCCGTCGTGGGAATCGATTGCTAATCTCTTGGTATTATCGCCACCGCCACCATATTTAACAAGGCTGAATGTCTCACCGCCATTGAAGCTCTCCGCAACGTAACAACCACAGAGGGGGTCTTGCAGTGAAGTTATGTACATTGGTGTAGCAATATGATTACCCCTGATCGCAGAGCGGATGTGGTAATAGTCTAAATCCCACTGATTAGGAATCGTGGGAATCATGTTGAATTCGCCTCTATGCAGCCCCCTGATAGTGCCGGGAACCCCATCCGTGGGGGGAGTCGCACCGACCATGGCAGAATGGGGGAAATATGCCGTTATGGGACTAATCGTGCCCCATGGGTACTGCGCTTTTATAGTAGCCAGGCTTGTTTGAACCCCGATGAGAATGAATATTTCCCCTGTTTGTGAGCATGTGCACGTTGTCGCCGTCAGCCGATACTTCGCCCAGCCCTCGCCCGTTTCGACCGGCGTTTCGGAGAATACGTAATGAAAGACCTCCGGGGACTCCATGAAAACGCAAAGGGTGGTCGATGGATCGCGCCAGGTGTAGACGGTGACGTCGAGGATCAGATCCCCCCCGCCGAAGTAGCCATCGTAATAGAGGGTGTTCTTGACCTGCTCGACCTCCACGCGGTACGCCTCCGGCTGGTTGGCGTGGGGAGGGAAATCGCCCGGTATATTGGAAGGCGGCTTGACGGTGGGCCATGCCCAGTTCGCGTCAACGGCGTAGTTGAATATAAACTCGTCGCCGACAACCTTGATTTTGTAGTGCCGTACATTTGTCTTCCCGACGCCGAACATGCCCCGGTTTTCCGTGTTCAGCATCGAGATGTCGTCGTCCTTTCCGAGATCGTCGCAGAAGTACTTGTATGCATTCACATTCGAGCCATACTCGGCGACTTCGTCGGGTGTTCCCATTGTACCGTCTATATAGCCCTGGTTCGGCCATTCATCATTTGGGGGGAACAAATACGATCCCCACCAGAGCGTAAGTCCGTCGGGATTCATCAGGTGCGTGACGTCTTTATTCGCCAGGACCGGAAGCGGTCCGGGAAACCGCGCATCATTTGCCTTCGTGATGAGTATCCCCTTCACGTCGAACGCCGTATATGTCGGCTGCCCAAGGAATGGATGAGTCAAGCCGATGTCCACGTCGAGCACATCGCCGGTAATCTGGATGGGTCCGATCACCTTTATCAGGGTCGGCGGGGGCGGTTCGAGGAATACCATCGCGTTGAGGTGGGCCATCCCGAACCTTTGCGGGATGATATCCATCGTCCCCGACCGCATATCCCCCTTGAACTGCCACATGCCCCAGAGGATTCTCCGTCCGCAAATATCTTCCGTCCTTGAAAGGTTTGGTTCCTCAGCCGGATATGTGCCCGGCGAAATCCCGTCATTCGCCGAACAAGAAGCAATCCCCAGGGCCATGATAACGATTATCCAACTACATGCCTTCAATAGCATCACCTGTAAACGGAGATTATCTTTGATTATACAATGGAACCCGCTGTTCGGCAAGAGCCGGTAGCTGCTTTGCTATGGGAAGTACTGAATCGGTCCATATTGAAAGAAATGAAATCTTAAGCTATAACTTCATCCCATGACTTGGCGCCTTCTGAGAATCGTACTCACTCTCGCCCTTTGATGCTTCGGAACACCCTTGTCCCGAAACCAAGGGGTTATGTCGAGGGAATTGGAATTAGAGAGCGATTGCACCAATTGTTATGAGCCGTCCGGGGTGATAACATTTACTTATGGAAACACTTCGCTTCAGGTTTGCGCCGTCGCCGACCGGGCCGATACACCTGGGGAATCTCAGGACGGCGTTGTTCAACTGGCTGGCCGCGCGAAGCATGGGCGGCACATTCATCCTGCGCATCGAGGACACCGACCCCGAGCGCAGTAGGGCCGAGCACGAGAGGGCGATATTCGACGCGCTTCTCTACATCGGCCTCGACTGGGATGAAGGCCCCGATGTGGGCGGAAACCATGGGCCGTACAAGCAGTCCGCGCGCGATAGTTTCTACCGCAACGCCGTCGAGAATATGCTCGGCACCGGCGATGCATACCCCTGCTTCTGCACCGAGGATGAGCTCGAGGCGAAACGCAGGGCGGTGATAGCATCGGGCAAGCCCTACCGCTACGACCGCTCCTGTCTCATCGACTGCGATGCCGCGCGCAAACGCATGGAAAGCGGCGAGCCGTGCTCGATACGGTTTCGCATGCCCGACGAGGACATCATCGTCGAGGATTTGATACGCGGCAACACGGTGTTCGGATATGTCGAGCACAGCGATCCAGTGATACGTCGCACCGACGGCTCGTATACATACAACTTCACTTGCGCGGTGGATGATTCGGCGATGGAAATATCGCATGTGGTTCGCGGCGAGGACCATTTGTCGAATACGCCCAAGCAGATGGCGATGATACGCGCGATGGGCGATGTCCCGCCGGAATACGCCCACGTGCCGCTGATACATTCGATGGAAGGCGGCAAGCTGAAGAAGCGGGATTATGGCGAGGGGATAAACTGGTTCTGGGAGCATGGTTATTTGAACGAAGCATTGTTCAACTATCTCGCGCTTCTGGGATGGTCGCATCCGGAGGGGATCGAGTTTTTAAGCAAGGATGAGATTACGAAGGTATTCAGTATTGATAGAATATCGAAGAGCCCGTCGAAGTTCGACATCGCGAAATTGAGCTGGCTGAACGAGCAGCATATGCGTGCGCTTGACGCCGATGCGTTATACGTACGGGCGCAGGAATTTGTCTCCCATGGTGCGCTCGAAAGCCTGCGCGCCGCCATGGGCGAGGAGAACCTGAAACGCGCGCTGTATGAACTTCGCGACGGCTATGCGAATCTCATCGAAATACCCGATAAATTCGCGATATTTATTGAAGAGAAGTATCAAAATGAATTGAAAGAGAATATCGGCATACTGATGGAGAACAGGGAGAAAAATATAGAGTTGTTGACATCGCTCGCGGCGGTTGCCGGTTCGATCGACGCAGTCGACGAGGGCGACGAAGCCATGCACCTGATGAAATCCGCCGGGGGCAAGGCGGGCTGTAAAGGCAAAGAGCTGTTCCACCCCGTACGCGTGGCTCTCACCGGCCGCGCGGAAGGGTTCGAGTTGAAGCGCGTGCTTCCGATACTCGGCAAGCGGCGCATACTCGAGAGGGTGGGAAGCGCCCTCTCTCATTTACAATAAGGAGAATGGAAATGCCTTTACGAACATTCGGACTCAAACACAAGATCAAGATATATAACAGCTTGACGAAAAAGGAAGTCGATTTCGACCTTCCCGAGGAACACCCAATAGTCACCGTGTATCTATGCGGCATGACGACATATGATTTTGCCCACGTCGGCTCGATGCGCAGCCCGGTGTTCTTCGATACCGTGCGGCGTTTTCTGAAAGCGGTCGGCTATGAAGTGCGGTTCGTGCAGAATTTCACCGACGTCGACGACAAGGCCATCGCGCGGGCGGCGGAATCGGGGATAGAGAATTCGCTCGAGCTGAGCCAGCGATTCAACCGCGAATATTACCGCGACATCTTCACCCTCGGGGTGGAGCCGTTCGAGTATTACCCGAAGGTCTCGGGACATATTCCGAGGATCATCGAGTACATCAAGGTAATAGTCGACAAGGGATATGCATACGAGTCTGAGGGGAATGTATATTTCTCGGTGAAGGACTGGAAGCCGTATCTGAAATTGTCCGGACGCAATCTCGATGATTTGCGCAAGGAGACGCGTCAGACCGATGAAGTCGGCAAGCGCGACCCGCTCGACTTCGCGCTGTGGAAAGCCCAGAAGCCTGGCGAACCCGCGTGGGAAAGCCCGTGGGGGATGGGCAGGCCGGGATGGCATATCGAATGCTCCACCATGTCGACCGGTTATCTCGGCGACACATTCGACATCCACGGCGGCGGGCAGGAGCTCAGGTTCCCGCATCACGAGAATGAGATAGCGCAGGCGGAAGCGCATTCCGGCGAGGGCACATTCGCGCGCATATGGATGCATTTCGAGTGGGTGATGTTCAAGGGCGGGAAGATGGCCAAGAGCGGGGAATTCTTCCGCGCGCGGGATATTCTCGGCAAATACGAACCGGAAGTCGTGCGGATGTTCCTGCTTTCGAGCCACTATCGCAAGCAGGTCGATTTCTCGCTGGAGAAGTTCGATGAGATGGCGACCGCGCGCAAGCGTCTCGCGACGGCGGTGGATGCGGCGATTGAGGCACTCGGATGGCGTTGCGAAGAGCGGGAGGAGAATCTTATAGATGCGCTCGGCGACCATTCCGATGCGAATGTTGTCGAGGTGGATAAGATTGTCGACGGATTCATCGAACACATGTCGAGTGATTTCAACACCGCGGGCGCGACGGCGAGCATGTTCGAGATGGCGAACCTGATGAACAGGCTCGGCGCGGAGTATGACGATTCGAAGCGCGTCGCGTTGAATTGGGCGTTGCTCAAGATGATGCGTATGGCGGATGTGATTGGCATTCTCAAGGACAAGTGGCATAAGATATATTATCTCGAAGACGCCCCGAAAGCCGCAGAGGACGCCGGTTTGAGCGATGCGGTAAACGGTTTGAGCGGAATATTGGTGGAGCTTCGCGACAAGTTCCGCGCGGAGAAGATGTTTGACAAGGCGGATATGATTCGCGACCGGTTGACCGAGTTGGGCGCGGAAGTGAAAGATACGCCGGAGGGTACGAAGATTAGTTGGGATTAACGGAGCGGTTTTGAATACGAGACAGCAGGAAATTTTGTTCGAGCTTATCAGGAATTTCATCTGTTCCGGCTCGCCGGTCGGTTCGGAGACGTTGTCGCGCAACATGCCCGGCGAGCAGAAACCATCCACTTTGAGATACAACCTCGGCAAGCTCGAGGAGAGCGGCTATCTAAGGAAGGCGCATGCATCGAGCGGACGCCTTCCCACCGACAAGGCGTATCGGGAATATGTCGGCGCGCTTGTCGACCGCACATTCCTCTCGGGCGACGAAGAGCACGAGATACGCACGACACTCGAAACGGTACGCGCCGAGCTTGACGCGCTCATACGCAAGGCTTCCGAAGTGATGGCGATCCACAGCGACCTGATGTCCGTGGTCATCGCGCCGGAGCCGAACCTTGTGAAGATCAATGTCGTGCGCCTCGTGCCATTGAGCACCACGTCGCTGCTGATAGTCGTCGTGACGGGCAATGAAGCCACTCATACGCGGATAGTGCATCTTCCGATAGAAATAACCCGGCTCGATTTGAGCACACTCGAACATTCGCTGCAGACAAGGCTTCACGGGATGCGGATATTCGATATCGACGACGCGATGTTGTCGGATATATTCGCGCGCGCGCACGTGAACCAGTTCGCGGTGCTGAATATCCGGCGCCCGGTGGAGGAATTTCTTCGCGAGCTCCGGTTCGGCAAAAGCGGGAGGCTCCAGGTGAAGGGGAGGGAGCGCATCGCGGCGCTCGGGGATGATCCCGAGCATATCGGGAACGTGCTGGAGCTTATCGACGACGAGGAGCAGCTTGTGAGGCTGCTTACTACTGTCGAGGGAAGCGCCGGGGTGAGGGCGCTCATCGGGAGCGACTTCACGCGCGAGGGATTCGAGCGGGTCGCGATGATATTCAGCGATTTCAATGCCCTCGGCGATTCGCGGGGCAAGGTCGGGGTGCTGGGTCCGAGGCGCATGAATTACTCGCGGATAATACCCCTCGTGCGTCTTATAAGCGAAATCCTCGAAGAGAAATTCAGCGGAACATCGCTGGTTCTCGAATAATTCCACATCAACAGATGCCGCGAATCCTAAAAAATGAAATAATTACATCCGCATGAGTACCACGCCCCGCATATTCCTTGAGTACACCTCGGGGAGCCGGCTCGAAATTACCGAAGACGCCTTCTGGCATCTCGCCCGCAGCAGACGTTTATCTGTCGGCGACGAATTCATAACGTTCGACGGCTCCGGCATCGACAGGCTGTGGAGGGTCGAGTCCGTCGCCGGGCGCAGCCTGATAAGCGTGCCGGTCAGGGATTTCGAGCGGAAAAATCCACCGCGGGTCGACCTTACGCTGGCATTCTCGCCGCTGAAGGGGGGCCATTCGGACGATGTCATCGCGATGGGCACGCAGTTGGGCGTCAACAGGTTCATCCCGACGATGTGCTCGCGTACCGTCGTAAAGCTGTCCGGCGAGAAAGCTCGCGAACGCGTCGGGCGATGGAACGAGATATGCATTCAGAATTCGGGATTCAGCCTTCGCAGCAATGTGCCTTCGGTGGCGGATGTATCCGATTTTTACGATGTGCTGAAGCTGCCGGGCTGTGACGAGCGGTACATTTTTTACGAGGAAATCCGGGATTCAGTTTCGGGATTGAGCGTAGCGGACGGCAAGCGTATTCTGGCATTAATCGGCCCTGAGGGTGGATTCGAGGAATCGGAGGTCGATGCCGCGCGTAAGGCGGGATTCGTGCCTGCTTCGCTCGGGCCGTATGTATTGAAGGCCGATGCGGCGTCGATAAAAGCTATTAGCATTATAATAGGGTAACCGGGATTTATAAGCTTCGTGCGAGGAGTTGTCTTGGGAGACGAAAACAATAAGAATTCGGAAGCGGGCCTCGAGAAGGTCAGCTACAAATTCGCCGATACCGGCGAGGCCATGGCGGTGCTTGGTGTGGGCGACAAGTTCCTGCGTCTTGTGCAGGAACTTACGAAAGCCACGGTGGTTCCGCGCGGGGACAAGCTCATCATCCAGGGGGATACGCGTGAGGTCTGCCGTCTGCAGGAAATATTCGACCGGCTTCGCGGCATAGTCGCAGAGGGACGCGATATCAATACGGAGGATATCCGGCTGTTGATGCGCGAGACCGAAGGCGCCGCGGTTAAAGAGGGCCAGGAGAAGGAAGAACTCGTACTCGATTCGTGGCAGGTACGCATCAGGGCGCGTACCAACGGGCAGGAGCATTATCTTAAATCGATACTGCTGAACCCGATGACGTTCTGCATCGGGCCCGCGGGTTCCGGGAAGACATACCTCGCGGTCGCGGTCGCGGTGCATTTTCTGAAACTTCGCCGCGCGCAGCGGATAATCCTCACGAGGCCCGCGGTGGAAGCGGGGGAGAGTCTCGGATTCCTGCCGGGGGATTTGTATGAGAAGGTCGCGCCGTATTTCCGCCCGCTCTACGATGCACTCTACGAGATGCTCGGGGTGGAACGCACGAGGAAAATGATTGACGACGGGGTCATCGAAGTCGCGCCGCTCGCATACATGAGAGGCCGGACGCTCAACAAATCGTTCATCATACTCGACGAGGGGCAGAATACTACGAACAAGCAGATGAAGATGTTCCTCACCCGCATGGGGCCGGAATCGCGGGCGGTAATCACCGGCGATATAACGCAGATAGACCTTCCGCCCGACCAGCCAAGCGGCTTGAAGCAGGCATGGCGCCTGTTGAAGGGAATCCCGGGCATCGGTTTCACCGAGCTGACCGAGAGGGATATCGTGAGACATCACCTCGTGCAGAAGATAGTGCTGGCATATGAAAAGGAAGAGAATCGCAGGGAGCACTCAGCACGGAATCGGGATGGGGAACCATTGGAAGATTAGAATGCATAATATGCGATTAACGGAAGCTGTCGATATTAATGATATTATGAATTGAGGTTTTTGATTCGGGTTTCCGGTTGAACCGAATGGCGGCAGTGGAAAAAAAGTACCGGGGGAGAAACGGCAAATCGAAACGTCCGTGGTATCTCCGGCTCATCAGTAATCCGATCTTCGTGAGCGTCGTGATGGCGGTCGCGTTGTATGCCGTCCTCGCGCTGGTCGTATGGCAGATACCGTTCCTCCCGTGGGAGTATCAGGTGCAGATAGGGGACAGGAGCCTCAACACATATGTCGCCTCGCGTGATATCAGCTACCTCGACACCATCGCCACGAATACAGCGAAGCTCGAAGCGGCCGCCGCGGTTCCAGACAAGTACAAGATAAACCAGACGGTCATCGAGAATGCATTCAACTGGCTCGGCGGTTTTTTCCAGAAGATCGAGACAACGCGCGCCGAGCTCGGTAATATCGGGAGCGCCGTCGCGGAGGAAGGAGAGCAGGGGGAGGAAGGGCCGGTCATCCTCGACGAGGATGAGATCATCGCCAACACGGTGGCCGAGCTCAAGAAGATGATAGAAGGATTCTCGGGCGCAAGTTACACCGGGCCCGACCTTTCCATCTGGCTGACGATGGAGCGGGATGATTACCGCATACTCAGGCTGGTTATGGAATCGGTCCTGCGTGAGGAACTTACGCGCGCCCCGATTCAGCCGGCCGACCTCAATGCCCGGAAAGCCGATTTCAGCGCGGCGGCAAGCGAGCAGGAACTCACTTCGGAAGAAGCCGCATTACTCAGCGCCCTTGGCGGGATGCTGATAAAAGAGAACGCGGTATTCGATGAATTCGCCACATCGCAGGCGCGTGAAGCCGCCAGCAACGCGGTAGTTCCCATCTACGGAAGCGTTTCCAAGGGGGAGGAGTACCTGAGAGAAGGGGAGCGGATAACCCAGACTCACAGGGATATCTGGAAGGCGCTGGGGATAGTCAAGGATGAAGGGGAGCGTTCGATGATCGCCACATATATGGCGTTGCTTCTTCTCGCCATCCTGTTCCTTGTCATGCTGCTCTACCTCTATCGCTTTCACTGGGCTATCGTTTCATCGTTCAAGACATACAGCCTCTTCCTCCTTATAAACCTGATTTGCGGTATCACCGGGCTCGTCATCGGGCTCGTGTTGTTCAACACATCGGATTTCACAATCCACCTCGTGGCTATCGCGGTAATCCTCAACGCGTTGCTCATATGCCAGTATTATTCGAGCAACCTCGGCCTGTTCAATTCGCTCGTCTGGTCGGGCGTATTCTCGGCGTATTTCGAGCCGTCGATATTTATCCCGGCGGTTCTATGCTCGACCCTGACCTGCCTGCTCATACGTCGCGACCCATCGCGCAAGCTCCTCGCGCTGCTGGTGCTTCTGAATA
>CAZSPL010000081.1:0-14642 GCA_964608735.1 uncultured Planctomycetota bacterium
TCTTTTCGAGTTCGATCCTGGCCTGTATCAGGTCGTTGCGCTGTTCTTCCTTGAATGTAATTTCCTCTTTTACGCGGTCGTACTCGCTGATGGCAAGCTGGTTGATTTCACCCAACACGGTAATTTGTTCTTCGAGCTCTGTAATCTGCTGACGGAGCGCTCCCTTGGCGCCGAGTTCCTTGGCGGCAAGAGCGCCGGCTTCGTAGTCGGCATAGACCCGTGGAAACTCGACCCGGAGCTTCTCGGAATAGGACTGCCTTTCGGAATCGAGCGCCGCGAGCTTCAATTCCGACTTATGTATCTCCTCGCGGCATTCCGTAGCCTTTGCCTTTAATTCTTCGAGGTCGTTCTTCAGCGCTTCCACTCTCTCCCGCTCGGAGTTTATCCGGTTGTCGATTTCGTTCCCTTTCGCCGAGACGATGGGGAATCCTTCATCGAGCTTTTCGATCTCGCCTTGCAGGACCACGCGCTTGTCTTCAAGTTGACCAAGTACCGCCTCGGCCCCACTTACGTCTTCACGGGCGGTGGAAATCTCGCCGTCAATACGCGAGATTTCATCTACCCGCCGCTTGTTCTCTCCCTCGAGCCGCTGAATTTCCTCGTTGTTCGATGAAATAATCAGCGCGAACCGTTCGAGCTTCGACTGCTCCCTGTGTAACTCGGCGGCGTTTTCTTCAATCTCCGCCCTGCGACGCGACAATGCCTGTTTCATCTCGATCGATGAACCACGCAACAATTCGATCTCATCGCGCAGGCGCGACACTCTCCCCCGTAATTCATCGAGCCTCCGGTTCTCGTTCGTCGCCTTCCCCTCACATTCGGACAACCGGGCGCGGATTTCGTCAAGGGCGGCGTTCATCGCCTTCAAACCGGAATCCGCTTCGACCCGGGATTCGGATAACTCCGACAGCGTTTTTTCTGTCGACTTGAGCGATGCATCAAGTTCCTTCCGGCGCTTCTCCGCATCGAGAATTTCCATCGCGTTGGATTCACGCAGCCCGGAAATCCGCGCCAGAGCCTGCTTCAATTCGTCGATCCTCGCTTTCCTTACGAGAAGGCCGGTCGATGCCTGGCGCGCGCGTCCGCCGCGAAGTACTCCCGATGGATAAATCAAATCGCCGTCGGTGGTCGCCATCTTGCAGTTGAGCCGAGAGCCTCGCCTCAAATTCATGCCGGATGAAAGGTCCCGCACGATGAGCGCGTCGCCGATCGCATATCGCACCGCCGCTTCAACCCGCGGGTCATACTCGACGGCATCCATGGCGCGCATCAAAAAGCCATCGGCATTCGCAACCGATGCATCCACCGGGACGCTTCCCGGTGCGCGGATCTCATCGAGCGGGATTATGGTGACCTGCCCGGTGCCGGATGACTTGATCCATTCGATAGCCTCGATCGCGTCTTCCTTTGTCTCGGAAACGAGATAGCGAAGCTGTCCGCCGATTATCGATTCGAGCGCATATTCATAGCCCGGCTTGACGGTTATCAAATCGCTGAGGGTTCCAATGATCCCCTTGAATCTGACGGATGTCTCCTTCGCTTCGAGCAGCGCCCGTACTCCCGCTCCAAGCCCTTCCCTCTCGCGCTCCAGGCGTTCGAGACCGGTCAATTCGCCCCGGCTCGATGATTCTTCCTGGAGAAGCCCCGCCTGGGTGGCGCGTAATTCCTGGAAGGCGCTTTCGGCCGACTGGATGTCAGCCCTCAGGGAATCCCGGCGGCTGACGTTACTGTTTATCTGTTCCGTCAGGCGATTTACATGCCCGCGGCTTTCTTCGCATTTCGATTGAAGCTCATCGGCCCTGGAATTTAATTCCTCTCGATCTTTCGTCAGGCCCGACGTCAATTGCGCGAGCGATTTCATCGTGGTCTCGGACTCGGTCAGCTCGCGGATTTTTTCATCGTGCGACGCCAGGTTCTTATCGAAATCTTCCTGGAGCGCCTTCAGTTCGTCGTTTGCCTGCTGGAGTTCCTGCACTCGTTGAAGATGCGCTTCCCTGGTCGACTCCTCTTCCACCTTCGTGGTTTCAAGCTTGCCGTTGAACTCCACGATTCGCGCTTCGGCTTTGGCGATGTCATCGGTGATGCTTTCCCTGCGCGCGATCTTTTCATCGATTGCCGCCCGCCTGGATTGAATCGATTCCGCCTGGTGATTAATGGCGAGTTCGTTGACTTCAAAATCGTGACGCCTGTGCTCGATATCCCTTTTATACTGCTCGGCTTCCACGAGCGCCTTTTCATGTTCCTGCCTAAGGCGTTCGATATCCCTTTCGCCACTTGATATATCCACTACGCACCGGTTTATGGAGCCGTCCGCGGTATGGGCTTCCTCGCTCAATTCCTCGATCCTTCGCTTGTGCCTGACTTCGCTGCGATCCGCGTGAATCAAATCAAGCGCGAGAAGATTACCCGATGCGTATTTCAATTCTTCGGTAAGCGATGAATGCTTGCGCGCGACATCGGCCTGCTCCGAAAGCTGAGTCAGGCGAGTGCGGCGGTCGGCGAGGTTATCTTCGAGGCGTTCGAGGTTCCTCGCGGTGTTGTCCAAATCCCCGAGAATCCGCCGCTTGTTCGAACGAAAATGCCCTATCTGCGCGACCTCTTCAAACACGATGCGGCGGTCGGTGGGCACGAGTGAGAGGAACGTACCGATTTCGCCCTGCGATACGATGGCAAGGTTGTCGAGGCCGACTCCCATGCCGGCGAGAAGGTTCCTGACATCCTTCATACGGACCTTCTCGCCGTTGATAAGATATTCCGAATCCTCGTCGCGATAGTATCTCTTTTCGAGCCTGTATGTGCCGGGTCGCCAGTTCTCTATCTGCTCGTGAGATTCGAGAGTAATCGCCACCGAGCACAGGTCGAGCTGCCCCTGCTCCTTGGGACTCGCGAAAATCAATCCCGACGAATCGGTGGTCCTGATTTGCCTGTTGGATTGTTCCCCGAGCAGCCACTTGATGGCATCGACGATGTTCGATTTTCCCGCGCCGTTGGGGCCGACGATCGCGGCGACATCGGTGTCGAAGACAAGCTTCGTCTTATCCTTGAACGACTTGAATCCGTTCAGTTCGATTTCCTTGAGAATCACCTAACTACCTCGATATACGAGTATTCACCGAGCGCGCGTCTATCGCGCGCACTCGTACATTTTAACTGATTTAATGTTGCTTTGGAATGAGGGCCGCCGATTAACGGGAGCGAAAATCAGCCGGAGTCTTGCGGCTTCTTCCTGTATCTCTTCATCGCCTTGCGGGCCGCATCCTGCTCGGCTCGTTTCAGCGAAGTTCCGGTACCCTTGCTGAGCACCTTCCCGCGAAACGCGCACTCGACGGTATACGTCCGTGCATGGTCGGGGCCCGCGGCGTCGATCTTGCGGTAGCGGGGCACCTGCTTGAAGCGGTGTTGCAGGTATTCCTGCAGTCTGGATTTATGGTCGACCAGGTCCCCGGTCTCGACCGCATCATCGATTACCGGCCCGATATGCCGCAGGACGAACCGCCTTGCCGCGGGCATGCCGCGGTCGAGAAAAATTGCTCCGACTATCGATTCGACGCAGTCGGCGAGCACCGAATCCTCGACCCCCTTTGCATCGCGTAATCTCGAACGCTCTATCTCGATATATTCCTCGAGTCCGAGGGATACCGCGAGATCGCGCAGAGGTTTCATGCTTACGGAATTCGCGCGGATGCGGGTCAGTTTACCCACCGGTTCATGCGGAAAGTGTTTGACGAGATACTCGGCAACCACAGCGCCGATGATGGCATCGCCGAGAAATTCGAGGTTCTCATAGGACTCGGAGTATTCGTGAGGCACCGAGATATGCCTGAAGGCTCTCTTGTAATAAGCAATCCTGCGGGGTTTGATCCCCATCCCCTCAAGGAATCCTCGGAATTTCATCAATTCGCACTTCCGGTACCGAACCGGATATCACCGGCAGCCCGATGTACCGTCAAATCTGCATCGCCTGCCCATAAAAGCCGAACCCGGATCTAATTGCTTTTCGCTTCGTTGATAAACTTGACGACATCCCCCACCGTCTGCAATGTCTCGGCTTTATCGTCGCTGACTTCGATGCTGAACTCGGTTTCGAGGGCCATTATCATCTCGACGATATCCAGGCTGTCCGCGCCGAGATCATCCTGGAAATGGGCTTCCATCGTGACCTCGCTCTCCGCCACGCCGAGTTGATCCACGACGATATTCTTTAAAGTTGAGAACGTATCCATCCGTCTTTCCTCCTGAGCGGCGTTAAAAAGCTACTCCTCTTTTTTCTTCTCTTTGATAACGACATACTGTTCCCCTTTATACACCCCGCAAGCCTTGCATATGCGATGCGGGAGCTTCGCCGAGCCGCAGTTGGGACATTCGACCGACTGCACCACCCTGGCTTTCCAGGACGCCCGTCGTGCTCTCGTATTCGCTTTACTCGTCTTATACTTCGGAAGGGCCATTGATAAATACCAAGCCTTTCCCCCCAAATAGAACGACGCATTTTATCTACGCATCGGGTGTTTGTCAAGCCTGTTCCCGATACAGCATTAAATTGCATTCAATATCGTTAAATAAAACGCTACCCCGTATCGTCCTTCATGGCGTGCCTGCGCTTCTCCATATCGGTGATAAGTTCCGACTGGGCTTTCTTAATCGTGGACAGGAGTTCGGCCATATAATCCTCGATCCGTTCGAGAGTTTCCACGACATAGCGGTCGGCTTCCTCGCGTACCGAAAGCGCGCTCTTCCTCGCCTTGCGCGTAATCTCGCTGTCGTCGAGCAACCGGCCCGCTTCCCCGGCGGCGTCATCGATTATCTTCTCGCTCTTGGCGATGGCGTCTTCCATCAACTTGTCCCGCTCGGCGAGAAGCTCCCTTGCCTTCTTGAGATCGATCGGGACCTCTTCCACAAGTTGCTCGAGCAGGATTTCGAGTTCCCTCGCCGGAAGCATTATCCGCCCGAAATACCGCCAGAACGCCGGTGCCTTGCCGGCCATCTCGACCAGCTTCTCCATGTATTCGAGCGATCTCAGCTTCTCATCAGACATGCGCTACTCCCGGGGCTTGGAGAATTTCTCCTTAATAGCCCTGTTGACGCCTTGCGGGACGAAATCCGCGACATTGCCGCCGTACTTGGCGATCTCCTTGATAATGCTGGAAGAAACGAAAATATATTTATGGCTGCTCACGAAAAATACCGTCTCCAGTTCCCTTGAAAGCTCCTTGTTCATGAGGGCGAGCTGCATCTCGTATTCATAATCGCTTACCACCCGCAATCCCCTTATCAGTACGCTGCACCCGAGATCCTTGGCGGCTTCGGCGGTCAATCCGTGGAATGATTCCACCATGACGTCTTTCATCCCGGATACGACTTCCCTGGCCAGTTCCATCCTTTCCTTGTGCGAAAACAGCGGCATCTTGCCTTCACCATGGCTGACGCCTACGATGACCTGCCCGAAGCAATTCCTGGCGCGCTCGATTAAATCGAGATGTCCGTTCGTGATGGGATCGAATGTCCCGGGATATAGAGCCTTGACCATGACGTATCAATCGCTGCCGCGCTGAAGGAATGCGATCCTGCATTCCCCGAAAACACGGCTGTCGACTATCCTCCAGCCAATATCCATTATTTCAAATTCCCCCCTGAAATGGTACACAATCCTGCCCCCGGGATGCATCCAACCCTCACCGCGCCCGAGAAGTTCCAGCGACCTTATAGCCGATGCTCTCGCGGCGAAGGGCGGGTCGAGAAACACAATATCAAACGGCGCATCGCCCGGGGGGCCGATTTCGAGAAACTCGATTACATCAGCCCTTACAAGCCGCGTTTGGATGGGGCTATTATCCCCTCCGCGGCTTATTTTGTCTATGTTTTTCTGTAGAATGCCGAAAACGCGCGCATCCGATTCGATGAAAACGCACGATAACGCGCCGCGGCTTAGCGCTTCGATGCCGATCGAGCCCGACCCGGCGAACAGGTCGAGACACGAAGCACCGGGAATTTCATCCGCCAAGATATCGAACAGGGATTTCTTCACGGGAGCCCGAAGTGGACGTGTGACATCCCCCCCGGGCTGATGCAGCTTCGTTCCCTTGAACCGTCCGCCGATTATGCTCAGACGTGAAATCATGTTTGTTCAATCAAACCCGAAGCTTTGAGCGCCTTGATGACGTCGGACCGATTTATGCCAGTGATGAGAAACCGTTTCTTTCTCGATGTCGCCCCGGATTGGAGCACGATATTTTCTTTCGCGACGCCGAATGTTTCCGCCAGTACCGCCGCAACCGATGCGTTGGCCTTCCCTTTTTCAGGCGGAGCGTTGACACCGATCTTCAGCGCGCCGTCGTGGATGCCGCTGATTCCCTCGCGCCTCGCCTTCGGGCGGACATTCACCGCGATGACAACACCGTCATCGGTTTCCCTGATGTCGATATCAGTCATCGGCGCCTCGTGCCTCCCTTCGCTTCTGTTCGAACGCCGAGAGCCGCGTGAAATTCTCCTCGTAATGCTCTCGCCATCGACCCTCGACAATCGCCTTTCGCGCATCGCGAACGAGATTCCTGTAGAACGTGAGGTTATGCAATGTCAGCAGTTTCAGTCCGGTGATTTCTTTCAGCCGTACGAGATGCGCGATATACGCCACGGGATAATTTGCGCAGGCCCGACATCCGCATTCCGGATCGAGCGGGCCTGTCGCCGATTTGTATTCGGCGTTGAGAAGATTCAGTCTGCCTTTCGATGTGAATGCCATCCCGTTGCGCGCGTTGCGCGTCGGAAGCACGCAGTCGAACATGTCGATCCCGGCGTCGATTGACATCAGGATATCCTCGGGAGTACCGACCCCCATCAGGTAGCGCGGCTTGTCGGACGGCATGCGGGGAGAGAATTCACGCACGATATTCTCGAAGACTTCCCGCGATTCCCCGACGCTCAGTCCGCCGAGGGCATAACCCGCCAGATCGTGGTTGGTGGTCAGTCCGAGGGATTCATCGCGAAGCCGGGAATGAACCCCCCCCTGGATTATCCCGAACAGCGCACCCTTTTGGACGGATGGCGATTCTCGCCACGCCGCTGCCGATTTACGAAGCCACCTGTCGGTCTGCTTCAACGCCAGTGCGACGGCGTCGAAGCTTGCATCGGATGGCAGGCAGACGTCGAGCGGCATTAGGATGTCGCTGTTCAATTTGAGCTGGATATCGATAACCTTGCCGGGAGTAAGAAATTCCGAACTTCCGTCATATGGGCTGTATACCGTCGCGCCGTTCTCTTCGATCTTCGCGCCTCGTCCGAACGAAAAAAGCTGGTATCCCCCGGAATCGGTGAGAATTGCCCCTGAGTATCCCGTGAAGCCATGCATGCCGCCGAAAGATTGAACGATATCTTCGCCCGGCCTGTGGTGTAGATGATATGAATTCATCAGGATGAGTTCGTAGCCCAGGGATGTGACTTCGCTCATCTCAAGACACTTGACCGTACCTCTTGTGGCGACAGGCATGAACGCTGGTGTGCTGAATCGCCGTCCTCTTATCGACGCCGACCCGGCCCGCGCGTTTACATCAAGAGCATCTACGGTGAAATCAAGTTCCACGCGGGACCTCCCCCATCTGCCTCAACAGCGCGAGCGGTTCCTCGAAATAATCTGGTAGCGGCGCATTGAACGCCAGGTCCGCGCCGGTGATGGGATGATTGAACTGCAGGCTGAACGCATGGAGCAGGTGTCCCTTGGCAGCGGCCCGCATTGCCACGAGACTGTCCGCGACTTCCCCCCACCGGCGTTTTTCCAGCGTGGTGACGCCCATCCTGTCCACGGCCGAAAATATCCGCGACTTGATGGTCTGGTTCCCGTAATGCAAATCCGCGAATATAGCGACATTTAAAAATGTAAAATGCACGCGTATCTGGTGAGTCCGCCCGGTGAGGAGTTTCGCCTGCACATAATCGAAGCCCGGGTATCTCTCCAGCACTTCGAACAGCGTTATCGCGGGTTTCCCCCCCTTCTTAAGGACGGCCATTTTCTTCCTGTCGGTGGGATGCCGCCCGATATCCCCCTCGATACGCCCCTCCATAGCGGGTAGGTTGCCGATAGTGAGCGCGCGGTATCGCCTCTGGACGGCGCGGGCTTTCATCATCTCGACAAGCTTGATGAAGCATTCCTCGGTTTTGGCAACGACAAGAAGTCCGCTGGTGCGCTTATCAATCCTGTGAACGACTCCCGGACGGTAGGGATAGAACTTCCACGGCAGCTCGACCCCTCGTCCCTTAAGGGCGTTTATAAGGGTACCCGTTGGCATCTGGGCCGTTGGATGCGTCGCCATCCCGGCGGGCTTGTTGACCACAACGAGGTAGGCATCCTCGTAGATGATTTCGATCGGGGTATCCTCGGCAGGGATGTCGTCCGGTGATGCCGGACTGGGAAGCTCGATGCGTATTATCTCCCCACCCTTCAGTTTGAGCGATTTATCTACCTGCTCGCCGTTGACAATAATCGCCCCGGCTTCGATGAGATGCTGTATCCGCGAGCGGGATAGATATGTATCGCCGCCATGCAGCATGGGTTCCGATGCCAGGTAGACATCGATTCGCTCACCCGCGGCGCCATCCGAGGCGGTTAATTCAACAATCTCACTCAATGCAGGCCAATTATACGACAGGATAGAGGGAAATTAAGCGTCTGAGGGGTGATTCTTGGATTCAGCGGCGGGAAATTCATCGACCGGGTGCAACTCATCGAGGCCCATTCTCTCCCCGATACTATAGTCGATTTCCTCGAGGTCGGGCTGTTCGGGCGTCCCCTTCTTCCTGCTCCTTCCGTTCACGGTGAGTTCAGGCGGCGGGGCTTTGATCAGGTAGATGATGAGGAAAAAAGTTCCGATGACGACGCAGATATCCGCGAAGTTGAAATTAGGCCATGAATGTGTCTTGTCGTTTATCTTGATGAAAAAGTGAAGGAAATCGACTACGCCTTCCTGGCGCAGCGCCCTGTCAAGAAGATTCCCCAGCGCGCCGCCGAGCTGGAATGTCAACGCCCACCGGAAAAGCCGCTGGTTGCGACGGGACGACCGGATAAGCCACGTGATGATGACAACCATTACAAGCGCGACGAATGCGAAGAACGCGGTGTAGGAGCTGAACATACCGAACGCGATGCCCTTGTTGTAGGTCAGCTCGAGCTCGTAGATGCCGGGGATCACCGTTATCGTATTGCCTTTCAGGAACCTCTCGGCGGCCAGCTTGGACAACTGGTCGGCGGTACACAGAAGAAGCGCGGTTATTATGTAGACTCGTGCTCTCAAGATCTTCAGTCAAACATATTCAGGACATCGACACTCAGCGAACAGGATAATCCACCCATAGAAAATTATCCCCTTTTACGGCGGAAAATTCCCACTTTCAGCAATCTTTGTGAGGGTTATAATATAATTGATGGCTGCTATATGGATTCCCCTCCGCTCGCCATTCGCGGAAAACATCTCTCGGAATTTACACGGAACTGCTCCATGAGTTCACCGGGTTCGGCATTGAGAATCTCGACCGCTTTCTTGAATGCTTCGACAATAAAAGCCGGTTCATTATCCTTGTGACGATATTTCTGCGGTAGAAGGAACGGGGCGTCGGTTTCGAGAAGCAGCCGGTCGACGGGAAGTTTCGCCACCATCCTGCGCATCGCTTCACTCTTCGGATATGTCAGTATCGCGTTTATGGAAATGTAAAACCCGGCATCAAGCACGCGCTTCGAATAATTCGTGTCATAAGCGTAGCAGTGAAACGCGCCTTTCAACCCGCGGGGGAGATATTCCGATACGACTTCCCATGTCTCTTCCGGAGCATCTCGCGAATGGATGATAACCGGCAGGCCGGTATCGCAGGCTATCTCGCACTGGGCCCTGAACGCGTCATACTGGGCATCCCTCGGGCTGTAATCCCTGTAGAAATCCAGGCCCGTCTCGCCAATCCCGGCAACCTTGGGATTCGATACAAGCTCCCTGAACCTCGCACCGACTTCCGCCGTGTACTTGTCGGCGTCGTGCGGGTGAACTCCCACCGATGCGTAAATCGGGTCATAGATGGATGCCGCGTCAACCGCGCGCTCGGAACCATCTGCATCGATGCCAACCCACAGCATTTTCAAAACACCCACTTCCCCGGCCCGTGATATCAGGTCCTCGAGTTCAGCGGGTGAGTGTTTTAAATCGAGATGGCAATGTGTATCGATAAGGTATGACATCTCACGCAATAGTTCATACTGAGACGATTCAACTTAAAGCCGCCGATTCGGCGGTATGCGAGCTTTATTTCGCGAAACAACCGTCAGTTTGTCGTCGATATAC
This sequence comes from uncultured Planctomycetota bacterium, assembly GCA_964608735.1. Taxonomy (GTDB): domain Bacteria; phylum JAJVIF01; class JAJVIF01; order JAPKYR01; family CAZSPL01; genus CAZSPL01. Next base: position 10,317 of record CAZSPL010000081.1, read on the forward strand.
CAAGGCCGTCGCCGCCCGGATTGGTCACCGTGCCGTCGCCGGCGGCTCCATCGGTACCGGGTGTACCGCCAAGCCCCGGGATGACTATTCCCTCGGTACCGGGCAATCCCATTACGCCCTGGCGGCTTGCCTGTATGATAGTGCTGATATTCTCATTAAACGAATGCACCACCCCTTCCCATGCTTCCCCTTCGGGGGGGGTGACGTTCACCGTAAGCCCGGTGATCTTGTTGAATTCCGCTCCCTGGATCTCGTATGTCCCATCCTCGCCGATTGCCTTCGAACCGACCTTCCCCCCTTCGAGAATGAAGTAGCTCGCATCGCTAACCTTCCCGGTCACTTTGCCGCGACGCATCATCGTATTGGTATCGCTCAACCCGTCCGGGAAAAGCCCCCCGAATGTGTTGTCCGGCCAGATTTCCACGCCTTCTCCGCTCGCGACAGGCGTGCCGTTCATATCAAGAGTGGGTAGCAGCCCACGCACGTCGGCAAGGTTGTTGTTGAACAGTACAGACGGCTTCACCTTGGCCTCCACGCCGCCTCCGATGCTGTCGAGCTCGATATTGAACCCATCGTCGAATTTCGTGGTGAAATCGCGATATAGAGTCTTGGTCGCTTCGAGGACATCAACGCCAACCCCGGTCGATGCTATCACGAGTATTTCATTCTCCGTTTCGACACCGGCAACATATGCCCTGCCGAGAACGAGATCCCATGCTCCCTCGGCATCCTCGAGCCCCTTGACAAGTTCATCCTCGGCGGCCTGCAGGATATCCTCGGAGCCCTCGACGAGCGTGCCGTACGGCGCCATCGGGTAATACTCAAGCGGCACGAGCTTGCCGTCGGTATCGGTGTCCTCAGGTACGGCATAGTAATATGAGAAGCCGCCGTTCTGCTGATAAGCGTTTACAAATTGGATCGAGCCGTGGAGTATCCTCAGCTCGGATAACATCAGGTCATAGTCGGCTTTCCGGAAGACAATCTCGTATTTCGCGGTCTTCTCGCGCACGACAAATCCGGCCTGAAATACGAAATCGTCGTTGATCCCATCGTCGAGAGCTTCAAGCATGGAAATGAGATTGGCGAGGATGGTTTCCATCTCCTTGACATGATTGACGAACTCGTAATCCATGCGCAAAGCCGCGGCTTCTTCTCCAAGCGCGGCTATCGTCTTGGGAAGCTCATCCGTGAAATATTCCGCGTTAATCGGATTCTGCCCGTCCGGAAGCTGAGACTGCAATCCCGGTAACGGGGCACCCGCATAAGCTTCCACGCCGCCGGAAGTCATCATCTCTTTGTATTTCTCGGCTTCTTCATCAGTCAAGCTCGTCTCGTATGGGTCTATTGGCCGGTCGACTGAAAGCTCCTCCCAACTCCCGGGCCACTCAGATGCGGTTTCCTCCGTACCCTCCTCAGGTTGCTGATCGCCCGGTGGTTCATCCGCTGGAGGTTCACCAGTCGGAGGTTCATCCGCCGGTGGCGTGCCTTCTTCGGGAGGCTTCCCGCCTTCTTCACCCTCGCCGCCTTTAGGGGTTTTATCTTCCGGGACGCCGGTTTTCTCCCCCTCGACCACCGCTCCACCCGCCGGAGGTGATACCGCGGGACCGGAGGCGCTTTGCTTCTTCACGGGCTTCTTCGCCCAAGACGGGGATGCCTTGGCGAAATTCTCTTCATAACGTCGACCGAGCGTGAATATCCTCAGCAAATACGAATCTTCAGCGTCAACCGGGTTGGGCATCAATTCATGGTGTATCAGAAGCGGGGTTCCGAAGTAGAGCTTATCCGCGCCCGCGCCAGTGAATAGCGCGAATGTCCGCCAGTCCTTCGCGAGCTGGCATACAGCCTTGCCGAAAGCGGCCTGTGGATCATTGGGACGCAGGGCAAGCGCCGAATGATAGGCATTGAACGCCATGGTCAGATCGCCCGTCTCGAGATAATTCTCCGCCTGCGGAATGAGCGTCTCGTAATCCCCTTCGAGGATCACTCCTTCGCTTCCGGCCTTAGCGCCGGCTTTCCCGGCGGCCCCGCCGGCCTCCGGTGAAGCTCCCGGCTGCCCAGTTCCGGTCCCGGGCTGCTGCTGTCCGAAGTTGGGCGTTGTAGGATTGCGCTGAACTCCGCCGCAGGATACCGCGAAGAACGCGAAGGCGATTATCAAACCGATGACACTTAGAGATTTGAGATGAACTTCACATTTCTTTGCCAAGGCGACACCTCGATCGATATTTTCCACGTTTCTTAAAAAGGCCGTAACCAGTCTTGTCCAATCCGCCGCATAAATCCGCGGCGGGAAACATACGCTATTATGATAAATTAAAACCTCTTAATTTTGACCTGTTGCGAAGCACGTATTTCATTAATGATTAAACCCTTTGATGAGGGTCATGTCAATTGGAAGGGGGAAAAGAGACGGGAAGCCGACCGGGTTATTACCGGTATTTTACAGAACGGGCCGATATCGGGCGTCGGCGTCGACCTTAAATAGGAAGGACGGTGCAATGGGTAACATCAAAAAAATTGCTTCCGGCGAAATTAATCCATCAAATGTAGTCGACCTTGAAGCAGAATATTAAGCTTGGAAGGGTAACAATGGAGAATCATAACGGCGGTATATCCCTGCCGACCTGTTCAAGCCGGATGAGCCGAAAGAGACGTTTGAAATCGATATCGACAATCTCGAATTAGAAGAGAGATAAATCAGTCAGACAAGTAACCCGCGGGCCAGCCCATCGTGATGTACACCTTGTCATCATCGTCCGATGCCGTAAGAAGCTGGTCGTTCCCCTTCCCGAGCACATCGCCGGCGGCAAATCCGTCATATTTAGTAAATAACGGCCAATGGAAAAAATAAAGCATCTTGGCTTCCGTCAGGTCGTACACCTTCACCATGTATCCGTTCAGCCTGCCGTCACCGTCGGTTGCGATAACCAGTTCCAGCTTGCCGTCCTTTGCCACGTCGGCAAGTATCGCGGCATCATCATGTGTGAACGTACCCTTGGTGTTTACATTTATCGATGGATAATCCTGCTTGCAATAAAACAGCTCCCGGTTGCCCAGGATGAAATTCCTCAACTCGAATTCGATCGTGGCATCCCCCTGGTAGATCCTGACGACGCTATCCGTGCCGTTCTTGTTTTCGATCATCACGATCTCAGCCTTGCCGTCCCCACTGATATCCCCCGCGAGAAATGCGTCGTGCCGCGTGTTGCTCGCGGTATTCCTGACCCCCTTGAAATCAAAATTCAAATTGTATTGCCGGATGAGATTCCCTTTTGCGTCGTATGTGTAAATCGTGTCGTTATCATCCTTCGCGATCAATATTTCGCATTTACCGTCGCCGTCCACATCAGCGACCGCAAGCCCGTCGTACGCAGTGAACGGGGCGGGGAAACTGTAGGTCTGGTTCCCGTTGGAGTCATAGGTGTTCACCATGCCGCCGTTGTACTTCGACGCCACGACGATCTCATCGAACCCGGTGCCGTCGAGATTCCCGCACTCCACTTTGTCGTATTCCCTGAAGTAAATCTCGAATGTCCTCAGGGTCATCCCCAGCGCGTTGCGCACGTAGAATTTCCCCATGTCACCCGGCGCATCTTCATCGATGGCCGTAAGGATCAATTCCTCGTTCGCCCCCGGGCCGAGGTTTCCCGTGGTGAATGCATCCCAGTTGGTGAACTTCGCGTTGAAACTGGTGCATGCGAGGCGGTCGAATTCGAGGTGGTAGCGCAGGAAATAGATACCCTCATCGTAGCCGGAGAGATACATGGTCAGGGGCATCACCGGGACTGCGTCCCAGACGGTAAGGTAATCATATGGAAATCTCACTGAATTCTCGCAGATGAAATCATCGCTCGTGACCGTATCCTTTTCTTTCATCGTTACATCGAAGCCTACGGTCGCGCCCTTGGGGACCATGCCTTCATAAATCACGCGCATCGTGTCGGATGTTTCAAACCTGCGATTCTCCTTGTCGTCGACATCGGAGAAATGTTTAGCAGAACCGGTCGACCATGTCGACGGGTTCTTGTGATCGTCATAGGCTTCGAACATGATGTAGGGCTCATCCGATGTCGAGCCCTCATCCTGGTATGATTCATAATCGCAGAAAAGTGAATCGGCTACTATTCTAACCCAGACGTCCCCCGCAACCGGCTGCATGGTATGCATCCCGCCCGCCTGGAACTGGGGGCTGAGCTCGGCTACGCCAACCGGTTCCATCTGATGAAAATTCAACGTTTTGTTGATTCTTAGTGAATACGAGTTTTCATCGTCTCTCTGAAGCGGCAGGAATACGCCGATGTAATAATCCCCCGCTGACAGCGACGGGGG
>CAZSPL010000082.1:0-14545 GCA_964608735.1 uncultured Planctomycetota bacterium
CAGAATAAAATCGTGGCATATGGTAAGTTCCGAATCACCGACATCGAGGGCGCTTATCGTAACGCGCGTCTTATGCTTGCCGCCGTTCTTATCAATAAGCTCCGTCTCCCCCGAATACAGGTCCACTATCTCCAGGTCCCTCGAACGCAGCAACACGATGTAATCGAAAAATGTGCCGAGCGTATCATCGCGCTTGCTCGCCACGATCATGAAACCCGCGCCGCCGTCCTCCGGGACGACCTCTATCGGCGCGGCGCATACCTGGTCGTCATACTTCCGAAGGCTGTCCGCGACCTCGCCGCGAGCTTCCGACGCAGCCCAGTCATCCGGAATCCTCACGCTCAGAAGCTCGTTGCCGAATGTCTTCACCATCTCGGAACCCGTACCGGCCAATGCAAATGCCGGGATCGCGAGCAGCAACCCGATGGCGGTGATGCGGAAAATATTTCGAATACCCATGCTCTCACCTTCAAAGGCTTAATATAACTTAATATCTCTACGATTCGGATTGAATGTCACCGGAGGAAATAAAGGAAGAACAATCCCAGGCCGACGACGATTATATACCCCGCGGTGAACGTAATGATCGCATCTATAACCAGCTCATGGAGATACTTGTCGCTGTAGCCGGTTCGATAATAATTCACTACCTGCCGGAATGTATCTATCAGAAGGCCAACGCCTATGACGAATATTATTCCCGCGAGTTTGCACATATCACGCATTATATCCCAAATCCCCGGCTCCCGCCCATTACAGGGCTTGTTGAATAAGTGGCAATTTCTTCTTGCAGGGCATAAAAGTAAATTATCTGGTAGCCCCGGGATACCAGGAATAGTATTTTTCAACAGGCACATTACATATCGCCACAAGCCGTTAACAAAAAGCCCGGCATTCGCTCGCCGGGCTGAAACATCCATATCACAATTTCTATCGCTTCCTCTTCTTTTTCTTTTTGTCTGAACCCTTCCCCGGACCGTACGGCCCCCGCGGGCCTTCCTCGATTGTCGGCTCCGCGGATTCGAGCGCCTCGAGGCTCTCATTAACCGTCTCATCCGGAACTCGCGACGCCTTCGCCCTGAACGGTTCATGCGCCGGCTTCACGCCGTACGCCGTCTCCTTCGCCGCAAGCGACTTGCGTCTCCTCGCGGCGCGCCACGCCACGAGTATCGGGCTGGCGTTGAATATTGATGAATATGTTCCCGAGAATATACCCACGAGCAGCGCCAGGCTGAAATTCTTTATCGTCGGGCCGCCGAAGAACAACAGGCAGAACAGCGGGAGCATGGTCGTTCCCGATGTGTTTATCGAACGCGCCATCGTCTGCAGAAGGGAAAGGTTGACCATCTTGTCGTATGGCATCCCCTTCTTAAGGCCGGTGTTCTCACGTATCCTGTCGAAGATGACGATCGTGTCGTTGATGGAATACCCGATAACCGTAAGGATCGCCGCCACGAATGTCGAGTCGATCTCTATGCGCAGGACCGCGAAGACACCGCACAGCACGAGTACGTCGTGCACTAAGGCGGCGATGGCGCACACCGCGAAATCGAAACTCATCCTGAGGCTGATGTAAACAAGTATCAGGAGGCTGCCTATCACAAGGCCGAGAATGCCGCGATATGCCAGCTCCTGCCCGATTACCGGGCCCACATACTCGCGCGATTCCGTGATCAACTTGGCGTCAGCCTTGACCTTGCGGACGGCTTCGAGTACCGCCGTTTTTAATTCAACCTCTTTCTCTTTCGCCGTCTCATCGGAGCGAACCTGTATCACCAGGTCGCCGTTCATATCCTTGCCAGCCTGCACCAGCGGGACAGTCCTGGTCATGCTGTCAACGCGCTGATGTATATCCGCCACGAGAGAGACCGTATCGGTCACGTCGGTTCCCACCCTGACATCGTAGACCAACTGGAAAACATTCCCGCCGGTGAAATCGATGCCGAGTTTCAACGGGTAATGATGCCCGTAATTAAGCTGTGGTGAGAAGGTGTTGATGATCATGAAAAGAAGGCCTATCCCGATTACGATCCCGGAGAGCGTGAACCACAGCTTCGTTCTGCCGATGATATCGAACTTGCTCTCAGCCATCCTATTTCACCCCCCTTCCACCGAGTAACCATCGTTTTTGAAGGCCCGGCGCGCTCACTATTGCCTCAAGTATGTTGCGCGTTACATACATCGCCGTGAACATCGAAAGCAGGATCCCGAGGCAGAGTACCACCGCGAATCCCTTTATCGGACCGGAACCCACCGACCACAGGATGAATCCCGTGATAAGCGTCGTGACATTCGAGTCGAGGATCGCGCTCCACGCACGTTTGAACGAATCCTTGACCGCGGTCGCCACGGTTTTCCCCGTCCCGAGTTCCTCCTTCAAGCGTTCGAATATAATTACGTTCGCGTCGACAGCCATGCCGAGCGAAAGGATTATCCCCGCGATCCCGGGCAATGTCAGCGTCGCGTTCAACATCGACATCGCGCCGAGGAAGAATATAGAGTACAGGACAAGTGCCAGGTCGGCTATCAAACCGGGAAGCCGGTAATATCCCACCATGAAGATGAGGATCAGTATAAGCCCGGCGATGCCTGCGCGAAGTGAAAGCTTGATCGATTCCTCGCCGAGGGTCGGGCTTACCGTGCGCTCCTGGATTACCGTGAGCGGCACCGGGATTCGCCCGGCGTTCAGAAGCAGTTCGAGTTCCTTTGCCTGGTCTACCGTGAACCCTTCTATCTGGCCGTTACGGCCGATCCTCGAACGTATCACCGGGCAGGAAATGACCTCGTCGTTCAGGACGATCGCCATGAACTGCCCCACGTGGCTCCCGGTGTGCTTCGCGAACTTGCCCGCCGCGTCGCGCCCGATCTTGAAACTTATCATCGGTGTATTTGAATAAAACGTCGTCTGGACCCAGTCGAGGTCCTCGCCCGTTATCACAATCTGGTCACCGTCTGAATTCGGGTCGGCGTTGATGAGCACCGGCTTCCCCGCCGCTTCATCCCCTTCAACCGGGGCTTCGCCCTCGACGGGCGCTTCCGGCTCCGGTTGCACACCCGGCTCCTCGGACGGCACCGCCTGGACTGTACCGCCGCCGGTTATATCCACGGGCTCGAATCCTTCGGCCTGGCCCGTCGTTAACTCGCCTTCTACAGGCTCGGCACCCGCCTCCGGGGCTTCGGTTACGCCTGTCTCCGGCGCACCGGTTTCCCCTTCCGCACCCTCGAGCTCGCTTGCATCGTAGACGAACTTAACGAGCGTACCCTTCTCAAGAGGCTCCGAACCGACATCTATCCACTTAAGGGCGTCTGGACGCCCGATCGTCTTCTTCACCGCTTCCGGGTCTTCCTCGCCCGGCACCTGCACCGCGATGCGCTCGTCGCCCACCTGCTGGACGATGATCTCCTTGACGCCGCGCGGGTCGATCTTGCGCCGCATCACCTCGATCGCGCCCTCTATCTGCTCCTTCTTGACCTCTCCCTGGTACTGGCTTCGGTCCACGGCGAGAACGAGATCCACGCCCCCTTTCAGGTCGAGGCCGTAGTTGATGAACGACCGCTTCGCCGGATCCTCGCTGCTGCCCTGGTACCGCAGGAACGGCACTATGATGCAAAACAACGCCAGGCAAACGATCCACAGGATGCTGTACATCCGTTTTGTACTCGTCGACACTTACCGTGCCTCCTTGTAAGCTGAAGGCAAAATAATCCCTGCCCCCTCAACAAAACCCGCAATTATACGGGATATCCCATGTCCAAGTCAATCAAAGGGGAAAGTATGAAAATAAAACCGGGTAGTGATGCCACGGACAAGCTTAACATCCTCTACCACCTGAAACTCAAGTAAGTGTGGCACGGACAAGCGTACCTCCCCCCTCGTCGCCAAATGCCATGAGAGGGCAATTCAATCTCTCAGTTCTTCATAAGAAGTAAATAGATACGGGTGGCACGGACAAGCTGAACATGCTCTACCATCTCCAACTCAACCCCGTAAGCTTGCCCGTGTCTTAATCCCTCCTGTCCCAGTACTTAATAAAGAATAACGGGTGCCACGGACAAGCGTCGACCAGTCCTCATCACAATACCCCCTCCCCCTGAGCTTGTCCGTGTCTTCCTTCGAGTTCCGTTCGGTGTCCCCTCCCTAACGGTCGGGGCTCGGGCACACCCTCATTTGGTGCCACGGGTACGCGAGTCTTCGAGCTTACCCGTGTCTGCCCTCAACTCCCGTTTCCCCTACTCCGCCATCGCCTGCTTACGCAACCTCTCTATCCTCTTCGCAATCGGCGGATGCGTCGAAAACATCCCCATAAATGCTTCCTTGGCGTTCAACGGGCTGTAGATATACATATGCGCCGTCCCCTGGCTCGCGTATGTCCTCGGGTTCGCCTTATGAATACCTTCCAGCTTCGCCAGCGCTTTCGCAAGCCCCATCGGGTTGCCGCTCATATCCCCGCCGGATTTATCCGCCTCGTACTCGCGGCTGCGACTTATCGCCATCTGGATAAGTATCGCCGCTATCGGCCCGAGGATAACGACAAGCAGAAGCCCGATAATTCCAAGCGGATTATCCCGCCGGCTGCCACCGCCGAACCACAACGCGAAACGCGAGATTATCATTATCGCGCCGGCTATCGCGGCGGCTATCGTGCTGATGAGGATATCCCGGTTCTTTACGTGCGAAAGCTCGTGCGCGAGTACGCCTTCGAGTTCCTCGTCGCTCATCATCTGGAGCAGCCCCTCGGTGCATGCCACCGCCGCGTGATTCGGGTCGCGTCCCGTGGCGAATGCATTGGGCATCGGCTGATGGATGATGTAGAGCTTGGGATGCGGCAGATTCGCGGCGTCGCATAATTTATAAACGATACGGGCCATCCTCGGCGCGGCGTTGGCATCGACCTGGCGCGCGCCGCTGGTCGCCAAAACTATCTTGTCGCTGTACCAGTACATGATGAAATTGATGCCGACCGCGATGGCGATGAAGATTATCATCGTCTGCATACCGCCGATGAGTTCCCCGATAAGCGCGAATAGTCCTAAGAGAAACAGCATCAGAAGGAATGTCTTGAAATTATTCATCTTAACCTTTCTCTCCTCCGGCGTCCCCCTCTGCAATCTACCATGCTCGCGCGTCCCCCTGCAATCCCTTCCCTATCACATTATTGTAAATAAAACGAGGGGACTGGCACCGTGCCTGTCCCCGTGCCTGTCCCCGTGCCTGTCCCTAATTATCCTGTAAGCACATCTATCTCGGGACGATGCGCCAACTCCCCCTTCTCGCGGAAGCCGAGGCTCAGCGCGAGGGATACCGGCCCCACCCTTCCCACGAACATCAGGACGATAATCACGACCTTCTGCAGCGAATTCAATCCCGATGTTACCCCCGTACTCAGCCCCACCGTACCGAACGCGCTCGCCGCCTCAAATGCCGCATTCAGCAGCGACATCCCCGACAGCGCCGTTAGAAGCATCATCGCGACCACCAGCACCATCACCGCGAAAAATGCCAGCCCCTGCGCCCGGAACTGGCTCGCCTGCGACACCCGCCGCCCCCCTATGTTCACCTCCCGCTTACCGGTAAGAAACACAAATCCGCTCTTGGCCGCCACGGCGAATGTCGTCGTCTTGATGCCCCCCGCGGTACCGCCCGGCGAGCCGCCGATGAACATCAGGCAGATTAACACTATAAGCGCCGGTGTACCCATCAACCCGATATCGAGCGTGTTGAATCCAGCGGTACGCGCCGTGATCGACTGGAACAGCGCGCTCATAAGACGCTCCGGCGCGCTCATCCGCCAGAAATAGGGATTCGTGTGCCCCTCGAAAAGATAGATCAGGCCCCACCCGATTACTATGAGCCACAGCGTGATGCGGATAACCAGCTTCGAATGCGCGCTGAGCTTCGTATATCTCCGGCTGTTCCAGACGTCCGCTATCACCGGGAAACCGATACCCCCGATGATTATCAGCGAGCATATGACAAAATTGAGAAGGTAATTCCCCTTGAACGATATGAAGCTGTCCGAGAACAGCGAAAATCCCGCGTTGCAGAATGCCGAGACCGAATGAAATACCGCGAGGTATATCATCCTCAGTCCCGATGCATCCTTCGCGAACACCGGTATCAGAAGCAGCGCACCCACTATTTCTATCGTGAACGTGAACAGGATTACCAGCTTCAGAAGGTCGAGCACCGAATGCCCCGACATCGCCCCGAACGATTCCTTTATCAGGTTGAGATTCTTGTACCGTATCCGCCTGCCCATCAACACACCGAAGAGGCTCGTGTATGTCAGTATCCCGATCCCCCCCGCCTGGAGAAGGAGAAGAATCACTATCTCGCCGAATGTCGAGAAATACGCCGGTGTATCCCGCACTATCAGCCCCGTTACGCATACCGCCGACGTCGATGTGAAGATCGAATCGAGAAGCGGGAGCGATTTGCCGTCCGATGACGACCACGGCAGCGCGAGGAGCACCGTCCCGAATGCTATCATCAGCAGGAACGAACCCACGAAATTCTGGATCGGATTGAACGGCTTTATCCTGCGCTTTTTCGACTTCGGCATCAATCTACTATTCCTCAGGGAAATTGCTTTTGACAGGATCTTCGCATCGGAAGCTTGGATTATATTCCAAACCTTCCCTATCGATGAATGCTTTATGCCTATTCAGTATGGAATTGTGATCATATGTCAGAAACCTGTAAACATAAGCTTTAAAGCTCGCTATGAGATGACGGGCATCCGCAGCCTCTAATCGAAACCTCGGGTCATGAGGTGCGCTCAAGTAGACAAGCTCGTCCGCTTCCTCCTCAATCTCGTCAGATTCAGCTATATTGCCTGCTTTTTGCGCTTTTCGCGCCTGTATAAGAACAGCACGCAGCAACTCGCTAAGAGCGGGATCTCGTTCAATCTTGGATCGGTTTTCAAGATTATAACTTGTGATACCCGCGAATTCGCGGAAAAAATAATCTGACGTTGACCATTTCAGCGCACGCTGTCCGATTAGTTGTAGGAGAGATTTAGCCTTGCTTACACGCTCCATGTGCCATTCGTTATCGTCGTGTGTGTTGTCAAAGGCTTCGGTTTCAGCTAAGATTGGATAGAAGAGTTTTAACGGAATACAAGTATCAACGTAAACCTTGCGCAAAGAGAAGACCTCCTAAGAGTACGATGAAGAAATTATCTAAATCCGCGATTCGTGAACTAATCGAGACCTATGGCTTCGAAGCGGTTTACGATTTCATCAGCAGGAGCGATCCTGAAAGCTTACACCTTCCAGTGTCTCTCAATCAAGCAAACGCACAAACCTCGCTTTTTGAAAATGAGCACCTCACAATGCCGATCGATGAACTAATAGCTGAGCTTGACGAGTTCTTCGAAATCACCGCCAAAGACCTCGAACCTCTTCTTTTGAATGATATTCAATCCGCCATTGACCAAAGCCCTCTTGAATATGTACAGAATGGCGAGAAACGAATTAATCTAACAACTTCTGCAACGGCGGCATAGATAATTCCTCCGCCAATCCAGGTGAACTCTCTATTAACTCCTTATAATTCTTCAACAGCAATCGTAAGAGAATGGCCATTGCTCTTGGACTCAGGTATATGAAATCAGTAATCAGCCCAGAATCTCTTTCGAACGGGTCGTTGATACCAAGTTGTACTTGAGTCATCCCCTGCCTATCCATGGCAACCCGTACGAGGTCGGCATAACTTATATGAATCTCGGGCGTCGCCGCGCGAAGGCTGACGATGGGACGCCCGCTTTCAGTCAGTTCCGGAGATTCCTTAGGGCCTATAGAATCGACTATATCTTTTTCGTCTTTTTTCTTCTTCATAATAACCTCTACGTATCAAATTCCAGTAATCTCCCCCGCCGCTATATCCCCGCCGAGTGAATCCACCGGCGGGATGAAATCGTCATCGTCGTCATCCCGCTTCGACGCCTTCCGCGAAACCGGCGTATCGCACGGCTCATCCCGCTTGCTTTCCTCATCATCATCGAACAGCTTGAGCGCGGGATGCGTTTCATCGAATGTTATCTGCCTCGGCTTGCTGCCCGCTTTCGGACCCACCAGCCCCAGCTCTTCGATATATTCCATCAGGCGTCCCGCCTTCGGATACCCGACCCCGAGCTTCCTCTGCAAAAGGCTTACCGATGCCTCCCCCTCGGTCCAGATTACCTTGATAGCCTCATCGAGATAACGCTGGTCCTCCTCGCTTACCTCGCGACCCTTGCCGCAAAGCACGCCGCCCTTCTCCGGGGCTCGATCCCTGATGACGTCCTCGTCATACTCCGGATCCCCCTGCTCGACCCAGAAATTCACCACACGCTCTATCTCTTCACCCTTCACGAGCGCCCCCTGGGCACGGATGGGTTTCGATTCCCCTATCGGCTGGAAAAGCATGTCGCCGTTGCTTAAAAGCTTCTCCGCGCCCTTCGAATTCAACACCGTACGCGAGTCGTGCTGCGATGGAAGCGCGAACGCGCATCGCGCCGGCACGTTCGCCTTGATGCCGCCGGTGATGACCTTGACATCGGGACGCTGCGTCGCGAGCACAAGGTGTATCCCCACCGCGCGCGCGAGACGCGTCAGCGACGCGATAAGCCGCTCCATCTCGACCGGCTCGGTCCCCATCAAATCCGCCATCTCATCGACAACTATCACGATATATGGCAGGCGATCCGACTCGTCCTCGATTTCCCTGTTGTAATCGGCGAGGTTGTTCACCCGCGCCTTCTTCAATTTCTTATACCGCTCGCGCATCTCCTCCACGGCCCACCGAAGCGCGTTGAGCGCGTCACTCACATCGTTGACCACTTCGGTGAGCAGATGCGGCAATCCCTCGTACGCCGCCATCTCCACGAGCTTCGGGTCGATGAGGATCAGCTTCACTTCATCGGGATTCGCACGGTAAACGAGCGAGATGATGCATGCGTTAAGGCACACCGATTTGCCGCTGCCGGTCTGGCCCGCGATGAGAAAATGCGGCATCGTCGAAAGGTCGGCATACACCGCCTGCCCCCCGAGGTCCTTGGCGATAGCCATGTATAAAAGCGATGGATGCTTCCTGAACTGGTCGTCCGCGAGCATCTCGCGAAGGTTCACCACCACGGGACGCCTGTTGGGAAACTCGATGCCCACCGCCCGCTTGCCTGGTATCGGCGCCTCCACGCGCACGCTCTTGGCTGGAAGCGCATAGGCTATTTCATCGGCGAGCGCCTCTATCTTGTAAAGCCGCGTCCCTTCGCCGATTCCAACCTCCACCCGCGTAACCCTCGGCCCCCGTATGATATCGGTAACTTCCGCCTGGATGCCGTATGTCTCCAGCGTGCGGATAATACACTGGGCGGCGTCGCGCTGTTCCTCCGCGGCGTCCGCCGGTTTCGGCGACGGATTCAGCAGCGTCAATGGCGGAAGCTTATATTTCCGCCGCCTCTTCCGCTGCTTGGGCGCGTCGGTCGGCGTATCCTCGATACGTGTTTTCTTCTCCTCTTTCGCCGCCGCCTCCTCGGCGAGGCCGAGCGACATCTGCTCCTTCAATTCATAATCGGCGGCCCGCGCGCGCGAATTATCCACTACCCTTATCTCTTCCGGCTCATCATCGCATCCTTCCCCGCCATTCCTCGCCGCCGCCTTCACGCCTTTGGTCAACGCCCTTATCTTCGACCGCTCCCGGTAACGCGCGTAATATTTCCTCAGCAAATTGCCTATACCGGTAACCGAAAATCCCGTCAGCGCTATGAAGAGGATGAACATCAGCGCGCTGATTATCCACACCGACCCCTCAGTACCAAACGCCCCGCGGAAAAATCCCGAGAGGTAGATCCCGAGATAACCCACATTCATTAATACTTCGCTCTCCAGGTAGATGGAGCGGTTATGCAGAAGGATATCCACCACGCAACTCGTCGCCGGCGCCGCGATGAAGAAGAATTTCCATAAACCGTCGACCGCCTTGTTCTTCCTTCCAAGCAGGAGACTCGCCGCGAGAAGCACCAGCCCCAGCGGGATAACATACGCCCCGACCTTGCCAAGGAGGGTGATCGAAATGAAATATATCCCGATGCCGACCTTCCCGAGCGACCGCTGCATCGCGAGCATGTAGATAACCATGCCGCAGATTACAAGAAGGCCCCAGAGTTCGAGCCTCCGCTGCCGGTGCATCTCGGCTTTCTCATCGATTTCGTGCGGTTCTTCTTTCTTCCCCTTCGAACGGGAATGTGACATTTCCAGCGCCATGATGGAACCCTTTCACGGTCGGTTTTACCGCGATGCCGGAACGTGCGCGACGACGCCCACGCTCTGCGCGCGGCATTAATAATATCTATCAGCCTTAATCGGGGTTGAACTTATTTAATTTGATGCAAACATCCCCAATGTCCGCGACTGGCGGCTCCCATTGGACTTGTAAAAAAAATCGGGTAGCGCGTATCTATTCGCACGCCAGTGCGACGGCGTAGCCGTGATGCGCGCTCTGATGGCCGGGCGGATTTCCGCGTCGAGCATTCAAGCAAATTGTAGTATCATGCCGCTCAAATCCGCCCTACCCGAATTCGATATGCAGGTTTTCCAACAGGCCTGCATCTTATTACTCTATTGACAAAATCCCATTCTGGTAGCCCCGGGTTGGCCGCATCCTGCTAATATTTCAATAAAATGCAGCCTACCCGGGCGAGGTCCTTCTACTTCATCGCCAACTGCTTACTCAAACTTATCAGCAAACGCATCCTGCTCTCTACCTCGATTGGCCTGAACGGAAACGTTATCACATCATGCGCCCCCGCTTTGATGAAATACGCCGCGTTCTCCTGCGAATCCTCGGTCATCACAACCAGTATCGGAAGGCTCGACTGCCCGTCCGCGCTCAGAACCTGGTCGATGAAACGCTTCCCCTCGCCGAACGAAAATGACCCGTCCATCACCGCGAGCGCGAACTCCTTGCTGTTCAGAAACCTCAGCGCCTGGTCGATGCTCTTCGCGAGATACGGCTTGATGGGGCTTATATCCATCACGTTCTCGGCGATCTTGGTTATATGCGATTTGATGAATGTGTTCTTCTTCTCGAGTATCAGCACATTCTCTTCCTGCGATGTGTCGATTTTCCCGAACGACTTGAAATACGATTCCGCCTCGGAAAGCGTTTCGAAGAATTTCAGGTACTTGTCGAGACGCCCGAGCTTGAATACCCGCTCGATATTCGGGCGCATCGCCGAGAAGATAACTTCCCCACCCTGGTTGATTACCGTCTTGGTGCCGAGAAGGAACCCGTTGACCCCGGATGAGTTGATGTGAAGGACTTCACTCATATTGCAGATGATGCGCCTTTCCTTCTTCTTGAACGCGTATTCTATCTGCTCCTGGATCCCGCGCATCGAGTTGGCATCGGCATCGCCGATGAAATCGACTATCGCGTAGTGAAGCCTGTCATCTCGAACTCTTATCTCCATCTCGTACCTCCCGCCGGCACCCCTCAACAATTAAGACCGCCGAACAACCCGTTCAGGTTCGCGCCTGAACAATATTCTCACGTTTACCGGATACGACTCTGGAATTCCCGCGCCTTGGGGCTACTGCGAATACGGCTTTCCCCTGAACCTATATTATGCCACAACACCTTCCCGCAACGCCAATTTTTTCAACTTCATGAAGTCGGTCATGAGGGTCTCCCGCAACTTGGGGTTACGCAATGCCGCCGCCGGATGGTAGAGCGGGAAGAAAAGCACCCCCGATTTCTTCACCGGCGTGCCATGCACCTGTCCTATCGTATACTTGTCGGTAACCAGCGTCTTCAGCCCGAAATTCCCAAGCGGCGCTATTATCCGCGGTTCTATGACGGCAATCTGGGCGAGCAAATATTCCCTGCAATTATCCAGCTCCGCCTGCTGGGGGTCGCGGTTCTCGGGCGGACGGCATTTCAGGCAGTTGGCGATGAACACCTCGCCGCGCGAAAATCCCGCATGCTCCAGCAGGCTGTCCAAAAGCTTCCCCGCCTGACCCACGAACGGCAGCCCCTGCAAATCCTCGTCCCGCCCCGGGGCTTCGCCCACGAACATCACCTGCGCTTCCGGATTACCCGCCCCGGGAACCACGTTGTTACGGTTCGCCACAAGCTCCGCGCACCGCGTGCACGCCTTCATCTCCGCATTCAAACTCGCAAGATCCACGTCTTAACTCGTCTCCACCGTCAAATATCGGCCCTCATAAAACTGGCCCGCGACCGCAATTATACATTTTTAATGACGCCCTGCCAAAACGCGATGCTCTCAAGCAACAGCAAAAGCACGGGAATCCCTCTCCCCCTTCCAACCGAACCCCGACGGTAAGCGAGGGGCCCAGCCTCAAGATACGTTCCTGCCTCGCCCGCCCTCGCCATCAAGAGCTCTCCATTGACAAATCGTAATCCGCATGGTAAGTAATAATTACAACCCCATCAAGGATGCGTTCCTGGTGGGCACTGTGGTCGGAGTGGCCACAGTTTTTTTAAAGGACGAGGAGCGCATTGGCTGATATTAAAAACCGGATAGCCTGTTTCTTTGACGGGTTCAATTTTTACCACTCTCTTAAAGTCAGCTACAGAAAATATCCATGGTTGGACTATCGGAAGCTTGCTGAAGCCCTGACGCCTAAAACGAGAACCTTGGCAGGCGTAGTATTGTTCACGGCATATCCAAAATGGAAGCCGGATAGCTATAACCGACATAAAGCCTACTTATCCGCCCTTAAAACCAAAAATGTTGAAATAGTGATGGGTAAATTCTACCGGAAAGAACGCCATTGCAACTCCTGCGGCTCTTCGTATGAAACTCATGAAGAAAAACAGACTGATGTGAATATCGCCGTCAATCTCTTTACATGGGCCATGCAAGACAGGTTTGATGAAATCGTAATTGGAACTTCTGATTCTGATTTGATCCCTGCGATTAAAGCCATGGACCAGGAGTTCCCCCACAAGTTCATTACACTCCTTTTCCCGATTGGAAGGAGGTCATGGGAGATGGAGCAGCTCGGGTTCAAGATAATGAGAACAAAAGAAAAGGTTTTACGTAACTGCCAGCTTCCAGATGATGTACACCTCCCGGGAGGCCAGGTTATTAGCAGACCGACCGGATGGCGATGATGTTACGGTCGGGGTTCTGATAATACGGCTCCAACATGCCGGAGCTTCCGAATCGAAAACGCCGCGACTATCCCACCCCTGATTCCCCCTCCGCCGATTGAATAACTTGACTAACGCATTAAATTTGTTTAACTAAAGGAACCTGCTTTCCCTCAAGGAGGATGATTTCGATGAAAACCTTCTCGCGCTGCATAGTCGTATCGCTGATGGCGATACTGCTCTGCCTTCCCGTCTACGGCTTCGGCATCAAGGATATCGTCAAGGATGTCGCCGGTGAGGCCCTCGATGAGATCCCCGACCTCAACCTCGGACTCGACGATGACGACCCCATCACCACGAGCCTCAACGATGCCATCACCGAGGTGCCGTTCCTCGACAACTACGAGCCCGCATATTTCCTCCCCATGGGCGAGCTTCCAAGAGGCCCCGGCGGACACTACCTCCTCATGCCCGGATGCTACCAGATAACCCTCGAAAGCTTCTGCCTCCACGCCGGCACTCATGCCCCAACCAAAGGCAAGGGTTATCTCTATGCCCCGCTCAAAGGGCCCCGCGCTTCCATCATCGAGAACATCCTCGAAAACTCCTCCGAACATCCCGAAATACCCCAATACGACCTGCAGACCCTCATCTGGGCCATCCTCGCGCGTACGAGAATAAGCGAGATGGACACCGACATGCAGATGACCGCCGCGAAGCTCCTCACCCCCAAGGAAATGCTCGAACTCGAAACCACCGCACTCGATACCGTGAAAACAGAATTGTGGGACCATTTCTACGGCAAGCTGCCATCCGGCGTCAGGCAGGCGATGGAAACCAAGGCGGCACTACGTAATGCAATGACCTCCGGAAGCTACACCTACAGCCAGCTCGAAAACATAGCCGTGCTTCCCGGCGACGCCCCTTGGACAAAGGACGATCGGGAAATCCCCGGCGGACGATGGTCGTTCCATCCCGACGGCTACTTCATTCGCTACTTCCCCAGCGGATATCCGACTACGAAAGTGCAGGTCTCGGTACCCGACATTTGCGCCGTTACCGCCGATGAATCCGGACGTATCACACATCTCGGCGACGCCTGGGGCAATTCGCTCGACATAAGCTACTCCGGCGGCAATGCGGCCTATTCATTCACCGGCCCGGACCACGCCAACGAACACGCCATGCTCAGCGGGCAATGGACCGGCCCTGCGAATCCATCCGGACTCTCAAGCTGGGCGGTAAATCATGAAAAAGAAGTGAAAGACCTGTGCGGCAAGGATAAGGACATCCGCGAGATAATGGCGTTCGGGAAATTTTCATACTGCGTCGATGCCACCGTAAGCGGCTCCGCGGGCGATGCCGCGTCAAATCTCGTCAAGCAGGCGTGGCAGGATGCGGTCTGCGAAGTGATGGGCGTCGGAAGCGGCTTCTCACTCGATT
>CAZSPL010000083.1:0-14515 GCA_964608735.1 uncultured Planctomycetota bacterium
AATAGGAATTATTACTGATATTCAACCCGCAAATGTTATTACATGCCTGTTTATAGCAATATATATTACATAAAATTGTCCCGCCCGGTTTCCAATCCCTTATGCTATAATCGCGTATCAACTTATCCGGTGAAACCATGAGCATCCAGGAAACACTGAAACTATACGATGCCATCATCGCTGAAACCCAGCAGACGATGCGGGACAAGGACCACGATTACGGCGAAAGCTGGCGATTAATGCGCCTGCCGTCCATCACCGACCAGATACTCGTAAAGGTCAAGCGTATTCAGCAACTCGAAGAACTCGCCGCGAAGAGCCAGGAATCCAAGGTCGCCGAAGGACGCGAATCCGAATACAAGGACATCATCAACTACTGCATTTTCGCCATCATCAAGCTGCGGGAACAAGCATCCGGAGCCGGAGCATAGCCCTTATGAAAACTCCACCCCAAGGCTACGATGTGATCCCCGTTGATATCGCCCCCCTGCGTAAGAGGAAAATCGGCATAATCGGCTTCGGCAACCAGGCGAAGCCCTGGGCCCTGAATATGCTCGATTCCGGGCTGGAAATCTATGCCGGGTTGCGCGCGGGTTCGGCGAGCGCCCTTTCCGCGATAATGGACCTGATCGAAGTCCTGCCGCCGGACCGAGTCGCCAAACTGTGCGATGTCATCTGCATGCTTATCCCGGATGAATTGATTCCCGGGGTCTTGAAGGACGAATTATTCAGCCAGGCACCGAAGGGAGCCACTATCGTCCTGGCCCATGCCGGATCATTGTTATTTGAGGATATCACGTTCCCCGAGAACATGGACGCAATCCTGCTCGCCCCGCATGGCCCCGGCGAAACCGTGCGCAAGCAGTATGTCAACGGAAATGGGCTTCCCGCTCAATGGGACATCATCCGCGATTCATCCGGAACCGCTCAGCAGACCGCCTTCGCGCTTGCATCGGCCCTGGGCTTCGCCACCGGAGGATTGCGCCGCATCGATTATAAAAAGGAAGCCGTCATCGACCTCTTCAGCGAACAGGCGGTCCTCGTCGGCGCTATGCTCGCCGCTATCGGCGAAGCCCTCGAAACACTAAAAAATGCCGGTTATGACACGGCCGTATCAAGGGTGTCCTGCATCGATGAAATAAAATACACCGCGAACCTCTTCGCCGAACAGGGCCTCGACGGCGGCATCGAAAACGTCTCCTCGGCGGCGGCATTCGGCGCGCACAAAACGATGCAACTGCTTCACGAGCCGCTGAAGAACGCTTTCAAGCAACTCCTCGACGATATCGAATCCGGAAAATTCACCTCTGCATTGAAAGCCGATTCCGCTGGTGGTCATCACGCGATAATTGAATTGAAGGAAAACCTCGGCAAGCTGATGAAGGATTGACACGCTCCCTTGCTACCGGCGCTCTTTACCTTGCCGGTGACTACGTGTAAAATCAACTCGCATGGAGGCTTGTCCGAGTGGTCGAAGGAGGCGGTCTTGAAAACCGCTGAGCCGTCAGGCTCCGGGGGTTCGAATCCCTCAGCCTCCGTATGTTTCTCATCAATCCCGGCGCATAAAAAAAACCGGCGTATGCCGGCTCCGTTGAACGCGCGGGCTTTATCTATATCAGGTTCTCTTCGTCGAGATTATCCAGGTTATCATGCATGGATTCCTCGGGCTCGTTTTCTTCCTTCGCCAGCTTATCTATATCTATAATTCCGGGACCTTCATCCACCATCATCTCATCATCTTCCACCTGGATGACGCCGATACGCTCCCCAGAGATAACCTCTTCGCCTTCCCAGCAGTAAATCGCCGCGAGTATCCCCGCCGCCGGCGCATCAAGCTCGACATTCGACTTGTTCACTTCCAGTTCGATCACCGGCTCGCCGAATTCCACAAGTTCCCCTTCGCTCTTGAGCCAGTTCGAAATCTGCACGTCGTCGATTTCATCCGAAAACCTGGGGATCACTATGTCTATCTCGTAACTCATTCGCTTTGCGGCCACCTCGTAATCATAATATCGCCCGTGCCCTGCCGGATGTAAACTCCTTGAGATAAAGCCCGCAATCATTTTAATATGTAACCCGTGGAATGCCGCATCCAAGTACTATGATGCCAGGAGGGTTGGTATGAGTTCGCGCTGGAAGCTGTCTTTTGGGGTCTTTCTTGTTTGTGCATGTTTCGTCGCGGGATGCAGCACAAATCTCCCTGAAACAACAGCGCCTATAAGCAATACTGTAAGCAGGTTCCCCTCGCTACCCGAAGGATACGAGGTTCTCGGGCAGTATAAGCTATTCTTCGACGGCTCATCTGATGTAGTCCAGGCGGTCCCCTGCAGGGATTTGCTCATGGATAAGGAATACGTCGATGAAAACCTGTTTCCGACCTCCCTCGAATCAATCGGCTTCAAGCCCGACCCCACCTGCCCCAACGACTGGCTCGCGGGGGATATAACCTTCAGGATAACCATCGAAAACAACAGCGGGACCGATTATTACGATGTCTGGGCGGTCCTGTTTGACACCGGCGATGCCGAGATACTCGACCCGGCAAGCTGGGTGACCACGTTCAATTTCAGCATTAAGTATCCTTATATAGCTTTCGCCACGGACGACCCTGAGTGCGCGCTTCCAGCGGGAGGCGTCGACTCACAGGTTCATCACTGGCACAATCCCTGCGACCATCCCGTCATCTACGTCGACATGGTTATCGTCGGGAAGCCGTATCTGAATTCCGTTACGCCCACCGAAATCGAGTTACTGCCGCCAGTTGTAAAATCCCCCATCTGGGATCCGCTCGAAACCTATAACTTCAAGGCGAGAATCAACGACCACCAGAAGGACTGCTCCGTGCTGGTCAGGCAGAACAACATCGGTATCCCAACCACCTTCCCGCTATACGATGACGGGCATCACGGCGACGACGCCCCCAACGACGGGCTGTTCGCAACCGGCACGGTGCCCTTCTTCCAGATCCCGTACGGGCAGTATGACGTGTGGCTCCAGGCAATTTCCGCCAACGACAACATTCAGCTCTTCAACAAATACAACATACAGGTCGCCTATGTCGATCCTTCATGGGATGAACTGCGCATCATCGCCACATCCAACCAGCAGAACCAGCTCGGCGTATGCAAGATCGCGCGGGATTCCGAGGGGCGCCTGCATTTCGCGTGGATCGAGCGCTACGACTGGGGCGGAACATACGTGTTCATGTGTAAATACCGCACATGGTTCGAGGGCGAATTCACCGACACGGTGCTTCTAAACTCCAATCAACTGAAGGAAGGATATCCGCTGCCCAACCTCGCCAATCCTCAGATAATCGTGACTCCCGAAGACGACGTCTATGTTATCTTCTACCAGTGGAACCCGAATTACATCGCGCACGTCTCGACATATTGCTCCACGAATCCGAGGGGGGTCTGGGCCCAGCCCGTTCTCCTGAGCGGAACCCCGGTCTATTCCATGCACAGCCCGCATGCCGTCTATGCACCATACGATGACAGGGTTTATGTTGTCGCCGAGGACTACAGAAACAGCACTTACGGCGTCTGCATGACAAGCACCGAAGCCGGGCTGAATGACTGGGAACCCGCCACAAGGCTGTTTATTTCGCCCGCCGATGATTACTACGACCTCGATACGATAGACAGCCTCGTCGCGGGAGACGGCGGCGACCTCTACTTCGCCTTCTCGGAATATCAATCCGGCGGCGACGATTCGAATGTTTACTTTACGAAAATCGACACGGACTCGAAAACCGCTTCGCCTCCGGTCAGGGTATCCGACCTGGATTCCGCCAATGGACGCGAGCGCCATGCCTGCTTGTGGAAAGACCCCGCGGGAGAGATCGGCATCGCCTGGGCAGGCTTGAAGGATGCCGCCGACGCGCAGATGTCGATATATTTCGACCTGAGCGACGATGGGAACCTATGGGGCCTCGACAAACGGATTTATAAGGGCACCACGACCAACGCCCTCCTACCGGTCGTCAAGCCGTACGGCCCTCGCCAATGGGGAATCTCGCTCAACCATGACCATACGAACTTCTTTATGGTAAGTTTCGACGGCGGAATGACCTTCTCCGACCCGGAGGTCGTCCAATCGCCCGGAAGCTGCAACCTCGGTTACTTTATCGTTACCGACGGGTTCGAAACATGGCATACCTGGCGCTCGAATTACGTCGATGTGGACTATAATATCTACTTGAACAGAAGGTTTTACGAATAGACTTGCAGGCTTCGACCGGGCATCCACCATACTCCATAAAGACTTGCCGGTGACTGATTCGGCTTGTTATTTTGCTGAAATAGGGTAATATAGTATTGTCCAAAAAAACATATGGAGGAGCAAGATGTATCGCTTTACCCTCACGCTTTCGACGGCAGTTCTCCTCGCTCTGCTTGTCGTAGTTCTCGGTTGCTCCCAGGCTACAACACCGGTTACGCCGGGCAACGATATCCCGGCCGCAAGGAGCCAGGATAATTCACTCGGCGAGAGATACCTCTGGGGTCTCTATGAAGTAACCGGAAGCACCAATCCACTGAGAGCCGAAGTCGCTCCGCTGAGGAACGCCGACTTCCATGCCAACGTGCGGAAATTCCTTGAAAACGGGCCGTGCGTCGACTGCCTCGAAATCGGCCATATGTACATCAGTGAAAACGGCAACCCCACATTCCAGGTCAAAATCAGGCATCCTTTCCCCGCCCAATTCTTCTACACGGGCTTCGATGTCCGCGCGATACTCATTCTCGACGGCTCCAACATCATGCCCGAAAGCGGCGTCGTTGTACCGGATAAAACCCTCGGCGATATCGAACTCGTCAACGCCGACGGCTATACGCCGCTGTATAACACGGTCATGTACGCCCCCGGCTCCCAGGGATTCCCCATCAAGGAATACAACCAGGGCAAGTACGCTTTCTCCGGGAATTTCACCGGCACTCTGAACGGCTACAAAGTTTTTTACAATATTCTCAACAGGCATGTTTACTCCCCTCTCGGAGGCGGCGTGGTCTCGAGGGATTTTGAACTCGCCATCCCACCCGGCGATTTCAGGTTCGGCTATGCCGTGGATGCATCGTGGCTTCCGCCAACCGGTGATTATCCCTATGACGACCCGCAGGCGGATTTCCCGCCCGGCGCCAACCAGCAGGAACCATACCAGGTGTCCATGTATATGGGCGAATTACCCCCGCTGGGAGGCAATGCCGAAGTCCTCATCGATATCTATGACTGGCAAGGCCCCGAAACCATCGACCGCGTTGAGATCGAAGCACCGGACTACTTCAACGGTTACTCCGATGCTGAATTCCTCGAGAACGGCGACGGGTATGTGCGCTATCACGGCTATGTCTGGAATCATCTCAGCCCTCCCGGCGACAATGCCTACCAGGTGCTCGTGCGAATAAGCGATACCCAGGTGCCCGATTCCGACCTCGGGTTGAAGTCCTACCAGATGATGCGCGTCGATGTCCCGCCCGATATACCCGGTCAGGATATCATCGTACTCGCCGACCTTACGGCCTTCATGCTCGACCCATTCCAGGCCGACAACGAAGTCTACCTCTACAATATGGTAAGTTACGTCCCGGCCCCGGGAAGCCAGGTGGAGGATTATAAGAAAATCCTCTTCTACGAAGGGCACGGCGGAACCATGTGGTATGACGACACAAACACCAAGAGCATCGTGCAAGCCGCGGGATATACTTACATCAGGCATTCAAACAAACCGCTCCACGCTCTTGAAGATACTTACAAGGTCATCTTCATCTTCATGCCCGGATACTTCAATCACACCGATTGGTTCACGCCCGATGAAATCACCGAGCTCAAGCAGTTTGCCGAGATGGGCGGAAGGCTCATCCCCATCTGTGAGCGCGCGGTAGTGATGACCAACAAGGATGTATTCAACAAACTCATAGCCGACCTCGGCTCCGGAATCGTCGGACTCGATGTTGACTGGAATTATTCGATTACCATCACAGAGGAATTCATCTTCCCCGACCAGGTAACCGAAAACGTCCACAGCATGTACGTCCAGTGGCCCTCGGCTCTCTCCGTGCAGTCCAGCGACAAGGTCATATTCATCCTGCCCGACCAGTTTAATAACGACATCGTCATGGCAAGAAGCCGCATCATCGTCGACTGATAAAAGCAGGATTCAATGGATTACTGAGTTTCAACATGTTAATGATTAAAGGACGCCTTCAAGCGTCCTTTTTGTTATCCATCAAGGGTGCCGCACACTTAAGTGTGCGTTTGCCGATACCTATCCTTCCGACCATCTCTCAATGATGATCTCCGAGCCGTCCACCACGCAATCGAGGCATTCGAAATTCCCCAGCATCCTCCCTATAATTTCCACCTCGCTTGCCGGGACGGGATCCTTCCCGGTCGAAAGCGGTGTCTTCCCGAAAAACAACGCCAGCCCGTTGCCTGCGGGCCAGAATGCAATATCGCCCGGCTTGACGTGAAGCGTCGGCTGTTCGCATGTCAGGCATACTTCGATGTCGAAATAAATCTCTTCCCCCCAACGGTTCCCGACCCCCTTCACCGGCAGTGAATTGAGAAACTGCCTCGCCCCGTGTGAATCATTCAATTCCCCGCGTACAGTTTCGCTTCCGGCCTTGATTACTATCATCGGCATTGGTTTTCACCCCGCCGTAGTATTGCCCCGATTTATAATGCTGATTCAACACTAATTTACCATGGAATCCCGCCGCAGACATCCGTTTTCCCCGCGTCGCAGGCACGGTACACTTCAGCCCCAAGCTTGAAATCAGCTACCTTGCCGGTGATCTCCCATGCTTTGCCATGGCGTATGAAATATATGAAGCTCCGAACATCGAATCCGCCCGCTCGCTTCAATGCTTCGGTATATACCTTAAGCTGCGGTATATATTCATCAATCCTCGCGTCGATTCCCTCCAGCGAAACCGCGTCGCTCTTGTAATCAATGAGCCACGCCTGCCCTTCCCGCACTATCGCAATATCTATACGCCCCTGGAGCATTATCCAGTCTTCCGCATCTGCATCGGGATCATCCCCACCTCGAAATTCACCCGCATGCATCTTGAATGAAAACGCCTGCTCCGGTCGAGTATCCGTCGCTCCCCTGAGAGCATCTATCAACGGCTCATCCTGGAATCCCCGAAGGCTTTCCGCGAAACGTTTCACATCCCAGCCATCCGGAAGTTCCACAATAGTCGAAATCTTCCCTGCTTCCCTCTCAGCCCATCCATCATCTTCGACTCCCTTGAAATCGAGCTCTTCATACGCCCGGTGCAGCATAAGCCCCGTCCGGAGCGCATCGCCACGGGCATCTGCGAATTCCGGATTCCATGCCACCTGCGCGTCATCCGGGAAATCTTCCTCATCCGATATCCGCGCGCTATGCGCGATTCGTCCAGCGGTTACCTTGTCGTGAAGCGTTACCGCCCATTGATATGCATACGGCATGGTGACCGCTTCAATCCCCGGCGGTATCGCATCGCCGGCCTTATCAAGGGATTCGAACGACGCCATCCTCGCCACGCGTTCATCTTTCTTTACATGCGCGACGGCCTTCTCTATTTCCGATGGATTATGCGATGAAACCGCCCATCGCCCGTTGAAATCACCGCTGACTTCGAACGGCCCCGCTCCGGTGGGATTCGCGACATCCGCTGCGAGTTCCGGGAAACCTTCCATCGATGCCAGCGCCGGGATTAGCCATCCCATCGGCGTTTTCGCATCCACGAACATCCCATCCGCATCCCGCTCGCGAAGCCGGGCAAATTGCTTCGGGTCGATATTGCCGGAAACAATAAGCTTCTCCCGCGCCCGCGTGAAAGCGACATAGAGAATTCGCAGCTCCTCGGCGAGCGAACGTCCCCGCACCCGCTCCTTCCCGGCAAGATAATCATATGTCGCGCATGCGTAGCCCTTCTTCGTATCAACGTATTTATATATCGGGCCGAACTTGTCATCGAAGATCAGGTCGCCGGATGAATCCGCCATGTTGAACTTCTTGCCGAGGTCGGGAATGAATACCACCGGAAATTCCAGCCCCTTCGCCTTGTGTACAGTCATCACCGTGACCGCATCGGTGATATCCGGCGTATCCCCGGACTCGATACCTATCTCCCCCTCCTCCACTTCATCGAGATATGCCAGGAATCTCCTCAGCCCCCCCTCGCCCGCCGGGACTGCCTGCCCTGCGATATCGACGAGTCGTTCGAGATTCGCACGCGCTATCCTGCCGCCGTCGAGCCCGAGGACATAGTCGGCATAACAGGTCTGCGCATATACGTCGAGTATCAACTCCGACGGCGTGACCCTCGGCTCAAGCGCGCGCCACCGCTCCAGCAGGCAAAGGAACCGCGCGATTGCACTCATTTCGTCCGGTTCAAGCTTCGCGACCGACTCCGCTTTCCGGCAGGCGTTGATAAGAAATTCCTCTTTCCCGACACCGGTCCTCAACGCATAGAGCACGCTTTCACGCAGGCCAACTATGGGCGAACGAAGCACCGATGCGACGGGGATATCCTGCAACGGGTTGTCGATAACCCGCAGGATATTCCTCGCATCCCTTATCTCCTGCTCTTCGAGAAAATCACTGATGCCGGCGAGATGATGCGGGATACCCCTCCGCTTCAGCGCGAGGGAATATGCCGACGTGCGGTTCTTCATCGAGCGCAACAGGACTACCACATCGCCATAACCGGCGGTATGTCCGCCCCGTTCGTCGGGAACGACGACCTCACCAGATTCAACAAGTTCCTCTATACGTCCCGCGACCCAGTCCGCTTCGACCTGCACCGCTTCCCTGTCATCGGGACCTTCGGCAGCGGCTTCGGTATCGATGTCCTCATCTTCTCCCCGTTCCCGGATTTCACCTCTGCCGGATGCCGGCTTCCATATGATATGAAGCTCAACCGGCGCGTCGCCACCATCCCTGGCGGAACGGCTCGCCTGCAATGCGTGCCCCCCGGAGTAATCTATCTCCGATGCGCCACCCGTGAACAGCTCGCTCATCAATGCATTCACCGCGCCGCATATCGACGGGACGCTCCTGAAATTCGCGCCGAGACGTATCAGCCTCCCACCCGTCGCATCCGACAGCCGTCGCTCTCTCTCGATATACACCATCGGCTCCGCACCGCGGAAACGGTATATCGCCTGCTTGCTGTCCCCCACCATGAACAATCCTTCCGGGCGGACAAGACTGCCGATAATTGCATCCTGCAGGCGGTTGTCGTCCTGGAACTCGTCGATAAGCAGATACTTGAAGCGATTCCTGTATGCCTCCGCGACTTCCGGATGCGCCCTCAGCATCTTCATCAAACGATGCTGCAAATCGTCGAAATCGAGCCCCCAGCGTCGAACCTTGAGTTGCTCATATCTCTTTATAAACAACTTCGTCAAGCTCACGAGAACACCGGTCATGCGATGCGCGGCCCGCATCTCCATCATCCCGGCATCGTAACTCCGCGGGCGGATATCCTCGAATTCTTTGTAAACACCATCCTTAAGCTCATCCGAACACGCCGACAAATCCTTGTCACGACTACCGGTAATGGATGGACGTTTCCATCCGGATATCTTATCTATGAATGATTTCGTATCCTTATCCGCGTCTATATTGAGAATATCATTGAGTTCTTCCAGCGCCTGTTCTATCTTCTCGGCGTATGCATAACGCCCGCCGCCCTTCTTCGTCGCCGAGATCCATGGTTCGAGCCGCCGGTATCCATCATGCAACCGGTGAACCTGCCGGGTCAGCATCGCCATGTATTCCTTGAATCCCTCGAGTTTGGTCGGGTCTGCTTTCGATTCATCGGCCATGCGGCGCAACTGCTCATCCGGATCCGCCTGCTTCATCAGCCAGCCGTACAGGCTGAGTATCTGCTTCTTGATCGTATTGTCGAAATCCTTCCCGCCATACGCGTTGCACAGCTCGACCACATCCCCCTCAAATTTCGAATCCCCAAGCTCGCTTGCGAATATGTCCTCGAAGATTTCATCCAGCGCCTGTGATTTCAACAGCCTGCTTTCATCTCCGGGTATGACGAGAAACGACGGGTCGACATCGGCAAGATGGTAATTCTCCCTCAGAAGCCTCGTGCAAAAGCTGTGTATTGTAGATATATACGCGCTGTCGAGCCCGCGAAGTATATCCCTTCCCGCGCCCGAGTCCTCAAGCCGCCTGCGTATCCTCCGCTTGAGCTGCTCCGCCGCTTTGTCCGTGAATGTCAGCGCCGGGAAATTCTCCACGTCGGCGAGCCCGTTGACCACGAGATGCACGAACCGTTCCACAAGTACCGTGGTCTTGCCTCCGCCTGCCGCCGCCGCCACGAGAAGCTCGCCCGATTTCCATTCTACCGATTCCCGCTGCTCCGCGGTCATCCGTATTTCAAATATTTCCTTTCGCCCGCTCAGAATTCACTCTCCGGATGCCGGTAGCTGTTAATCGGCGGATTGAACCGGCACAGGTCGATATATTCGCAATACGAACACGGCTTCTCCTTCAGTTTGAATAAATACGGCCAAGCCCTGATATCGCCGTCGAAAAGCCGCCTGCCGTATTCCCCCATCCTCTTGAATGCCTCATCGAGCGCCGCGTTGAATTCATCCTCGGCCATGCCAAACCTTGATTGCGTCCCAAACAGCAGCTTGTCGTCCCCTTCCACCATACCTTTCATGAACATCCCCCTCCTCTTGAATTCAACCTTCACTGCATCCTCTTCGGACTTCCCCCTGTCCTTCACGAGGTGGAAGAACAGGCATGCGAGCGCTTTGTACCCAAGAAGCTCGGACAATACCTTCGAATAAATGGGAATCTGCAGTTCAAGACCGGCGACGACCTTCGATGCAAGCCCGGATTTGGATGACGAATATTTGTAATCATACGCTATCGCCATGGGCGGACTCGAAGAATCGTCCACATCGATCCTGTCCAGAATCCCCTTCAATTCGATATTCCCCTTGCCCGGTATCTCGAACTTCAGTCCTTCGCGTTTCTTATCGCCGAAACGCCATTCGAATACCGACGGCTTGAAAGGCACATGCGCTACGCGATTCAGCTCTTCGCTCACGAATTCATAAATCAAAGGATATACGTGCGTCTCGATGAGCAGCTTCTGGCGCGGGTTATTCAGCAGAGCGCCGTCATTGAATTCGCCCGTTATTTTGCGCGCGATGTCGACCGCTTCTTCCGCCCGTGCGTTGATATCGCCCACGTCCGCATGCGAATCACCTGAAAACCATTTCGAAAAACATTTCTCCAATACTTCGTGAATGAATGTCCCCAGTTCACGGGATGTGATATCGCCAAGCATCCGCGTCTGCAAATCCATGTCATAGCGCGCGAAATAGCGGAACGGGCAATCGGCGAACGCCTTCAAACGCGTGGCATCGAGTTGCTTCAATCCGCCGGCGCGATGCGCGACCCATCTCTCTTCAAGCTTTGGCTGATTGTCATATGCGAGGCTCTTGAATATAAATGCTATCGCCTTGTCATCGAGCTTGCGCGCATTCAGCGCCGCATACGCTCCAACCACCCAGGCATCGAAATTCCCCTCGCTGACCGCCGCAGCGATGCGTCCCGATGCTTCACCCGGGCTGAGGCAAACATCCCTGTCGGTATCCGTCGATGTGTCTTCGGGAAGATTCAGCGCCCGTTTCGCCTCGCGTACGAACGGCGATGGCGCGCCGCCGGTCTCATCCACGACCGGGTATATCAAATATAGTTTCTCTCGCGCGCGCGTGCAGGCAATGTAGAACAAATATTCCTCTTCCGCGTGGACCCGCCTGTAATCCACCGCCCATTCGGGGAATTTATCCGACAGGCCGCGAAGCTCCTTCTCGTCGAAAAGCCCGGCTCCACTCGGGGGGCGTGGGAATGAACCTTCCTCCAGCCCGCATATGAATACCGCGCGTGCTTCCTCGATGCGCGAACGGTGAATCTCCCCGACGATTACCGCGTCAAGAACCGGCGGTATGCGCCCGGTCGACAGCGAATCGAGGGCCGAACGAAGCACCGCCGCGTAATCCGCCCGCGAAAGTGCGGAATCGCCCATCACTTCGCTTATCTTCGACGGGATTTCCAAAACGGCTTTGTATATGCGCGATTCATCCTCGACATCGAGCCTCGAATCCCGCGCGATGTCCAGCATGCGTTTCTCGATACCGTAAGCATCGAGCAGCGCGAGCACCGCCCCACCATACTGATCGATGGAACTTTTATCACGTTCGATTTCCTCGACCCGCTCGATGAATTCCACAAGCGGCTTCAGCAAAGGCACCGCGACATCCCGAAGCTTCATCCATCGCTCGCCCCGCTTGCCATGCGCTTCCCCCCGGCCACCATCCTCAAGCCATTCGCGGTATATCAAATCGAATGACAACCCGTATTCGAGCAGATAATTCTCCAGCGCGTCGGCATCCTCGCGCCCAATCGGCAACAGCCCAGTACGGACGAGGTCGAGGAATACGTCGCGATGAAAATTCTTCAGCGACAACTCCCAAAGCCCGTTGACGAGACGTGAAACCGGGTGACGTCTCAACGGCTCGCGCCGGTCGATGAAATATGGAATCCCCGCTATGTTGAATGCCTCGGTGAACCGCTCACGAAGCCTGCCGAATGCGCGAAGCACCACCGCGATATCGCGGTAGCGATATCCGTTCGATGCGAGTTTCTTGATCTCATACGCTATCCTGTGCGCGGTCTCGCGTTCGCCTTGAACGGGAATGAAACTCACTCCCGATGTATCCGCTTTCTTCATCCCGCGCGCGAACAGGTTTTCTTCAAGACCCGCAATCCCCGGCGAGAGGAACCGCTGCTTTTTTCCCGCGGGCTTGACCGTCTTGACTTTAAATTCAATCCCCTGCTTCGTGGCGAAATCTTTGAACCATTCGAATGTCGATTTGTTCGCGCCAAAAAGTTCCCGCGACCCCTCGATATCTTTCCATGCCAGTTCCGGATCCAGGCACAGCGCGATCTTCACTTCCGCGGCTGTACTCATAATTCCTTCGAGCGCCGATTTCTCCTGCGGCGTGAAACCGCTGAATCCGTCGATGAACCACGACGCATCCCGCAAATCGCTTTCATCCTTCACGTCGGATGTTATCTGGTCGATGCAGTCCTCGGCGTCGCGCAACTCCCGGCTCGCGAGCGTACGCCGATATTCATCGAACATCCTTTGAACGAATGCCAGCTTCGCGCCGGTGAATTCAATCTCAAACTTTTTCCTGCTTTCCTCGCCTATCGATGCGCTATCGGTCTCGGAACGTTTCAGCAACTTTATCTGCTCGCCGAGTTTCGCGATGAACCCGGGGCGTCCGCGAATCGAGGCGAATGGTTCGCTATTGAAATCATCGCCCCTCAGTATCCCCGCAATCAGGAGCCGCTTCTCGACTTCATCGATTATGCGATGCCCTTCCACCTTGTCGAGCCTCTGGAAGAGCCGCCGGAAGCTTATAACCTCGGTACGGAAACATCCGCTTATGTCGCCCGGCTCGATGAGGCGGCGCTCGGCGTGATGCGTCGCTTGTTCGGGAACGAGAAAGATGATGCGCCGCGGTTCGCGCACGCGGATGTTCGCCCATGCTTCCTCGAAAAGCAGACGGCTCTTGCCGCATCCGGCCCTTCCTATGACGGCGGTTATCTTCATTCACTTGCGACTTGCATGTTATGCATACGGGGCCGCTTTGTAAATCTAAATTATATCCCCTTTATTCACATCCACTGCATTTCCCAATTGAAAAAACCCGAGCCCCGACCGTCAGGGAGGGGACACTGAGCGGAACTCGAAGAAAGACACGGACAAGCTTTAGAAGGCTTGGTAGTATCGTTTGTGCCGGTTGATGCTTGTCCGTGCCGCACGTTACCTATTTGCTTATAAAAGACACGGGCAAGCTCGCGGACTCGCGTGCCCGTGGCACCAGCCGCGGCAATGGTCTTATCTACTTAAGATAAACCCGCCCTTCTCTGAATTCATAACGGAAAAGATTATCCATCTTGCTGAATACTTTGAAAATGAACGGCACATCCCTAACCCCCGGGAACAATATCTCCAGCTCCCCGAGCGTTATCCGCCTGCGATGAGCGACCATCGACGCATAGATGACCTTCACAAATTCCTTGTCGAGGGTAACCCATATCTCGCGATCCTTCTCGATTCCCTTCCTGAGCTTCACCGAACCGTCAACAACCTTCACCACATTCTTGGTCAGATTGTCGTGGTTGAAAATCAACTCGTTCGCGTCACAGAACTTCAAAAACGACGGCCATACAAGCTCTTCGAACTTATCCACTTCTCTTGCCCCTCAACGCTGCTTCTTATACTTACTCTCCCTCTTAACCCGGTAAATTGTGCCATGCGGAGCCTCTCCCTTCAACCTGCCCGGATGATCAAATCTCATTGCGGTAGTACTTGTATAGCTTCCGGATCGCTTCGATAACCTGCCCGACATTGCGCATCGTATAATACTCGCTCACTTCAAACCCGATAACCGTCTTCACAAGCTGCTCCGCTTT
>CAZSPL010000084.1:0-14414 GCA_964608735.1 uncultured Planctomycetota bacterium
TTCTTCTGATAGTGACACTTGGTTTCTTCTGATAGTGACACTTGGTTTCTTCTGATAGAATGAAATAAGGCATAAAAACCACCATTCGTGGTTGTCCCGCGGCTTATCCGTTACATTTTTCGAAAGCGTAAATCCGATTGCGGTATCAATATTCCACCTTGAAAATCCTCAGCCCGCCTTCGCTGTCGGCGATGTATATGTAGTCGCCGTCAACGGCGATATCCTGGGGATGCCCCGGGGTGGATGCCAAATTCACGAAATGCGCGTATTCCGGCGGGTCGATGTCGTATATATACAGCC
Source organism: uncultured Planctomycetota bacterium (assembly GCA_964608735.1). Classification (GTDB taxonomy): domain Bacteria; phylum JAJVIF01; class JAJVIF01; order JAPKYR01; family CAZSPL01; genus CAZSPL01. The sequence continues at coordinate 301 of CAZSPL010000084.1, forward strand.
CGGCATCGTAGTCGGTGACATAGGCGTAACCATCCGAATTCACCACTTCCCATGCCTGCGGCGACGGCACTGTCTTCAGGACGGAGGGCAACTGCGGGTCCGTTGTGTTATAAATAGTGATTCCGGACGAATCGACCGCGCATAGATGCCCGGGGAATGTCGATACTCCCTGCGTATTTATCCCGGGATTCAGCGTGTTGGCGACATACGCCCATTCCAGCGGGTCGATGTCTATTACCATCAGGCCGGAAAAATCATCGGCGGCGAAGCCGTATTCATCCGTGATATACAGGTCGGAGATCACGTTCCAACTACTGACGGTTGTCATCACCACGGGTGATCCGGGCAAGGAAACGTCGATTATATAAATCCCCCCTCCCGCGAGCACGGCATACACAAGGCCATCGTCAGCGACTATGGAGCGCGGGTCGGGGATGGGCAAATCGAGAGTTATCAACACGTATGCGCTGCCGACATCGGTAATATCGACTACGACCAGGTCCCCGAAGCTGTTGAGGAGATACGCATAATTTCCTGAAACATCGACACGGAAGACATAGAATTCTATTTCCACTTCGTTTACAGCGTGGGCTGTTTCCGGGTCGCCGATGTCAATTATCCGCAGTCCTTCAGTACCGGCCGCGACATATGCATAATCGCCCTGGAGCGCGACATCGAAGCAGATATAATCATAGTCAATAGTCTGCGCGACAAAGGCCGACTAGGGAGGATCGATATCGACAACAACAAAACCGCCCTGGTAGCCTAAGGAATAACACACGTATGCATACCCGCTCGATATCTCCATATCCTGCACGGAGCCGGGGATTTCCACACGGTTGACCCACACAGGCGATTCCTTGTCGGTGATATCGAATATATGCAGCCCGTTGGTCAGCGCCCCGACATAGGCGTAATCGCCGTCGATGCGGATATCCCTCGGCGAGAAATTGAGCGACGGCGGGGTGACATCGGTCAACTCGAAATCATGCGTCTCGGTTATGAATATTTGAACGCGATCAAACAATGCAGTGTCGCCCGAATTTTCCGAACGGGCGCCTATCCACGCGTTATAATATCCCGCCGACGCGCCGGTCACATTGGTCAGATTGAGGCTCCAGTCATCGCCTGAGACATGCGTAAATGCGACTGAATCCTCTCCCGTTATCTCCGGCGCTGATAACAGCACTTCGTTCACATCATCCTGCCAGTCGCTTACACTTACCTGGATAAGCCCACTCGCGCCTTCGTAATCCTCGATCAACCACTGCTCAGTGAACCCGTAAATCTCATACGGCTCCCGCGCGTTGCCGGGCCACGATGCCGTCACCGCGAATGTAATGTGCGCCCACTCGGGCGGCTTGGGAATGTGCAGCACGTAGTTTTCGACTTCTTCGGCGAAGGGCTGGAATTTCCGAAGCGGCATATCCTTTGCGAACGCCCTGAACGGATTGATATCCTCCCCGCCCAGTACATCGAAATATCCAGTCCAGTCATCAGCATTCAGCAATTCGTGCCCGTATTCATTGGTATAGAGGATTCCTCTCACATCATAAGCGAGAAGTGGAGTGGGATTCCGCAGTGTAACATCGGCATCGAGGATTCGCGTCTCCGTGTCGAATGAATTGACTTCTATCTCGATGCAGTCATCGCATTCGGGCGGGAGGAGCCAGTCGGTGACATCGTAATGGGCGAATGCCTCCCTTTTCACCACGATGTTTATTTCCAGGGAATCCCCGACCTGCTCTACATCAAGTCCACAAATTCCCCACAGCAGATGTTGCGAATTCCCGGTCGCGGCCACGATTTGCGGGGCGTTGTCATCCGGCGGAGCGACCGGCGCGGCATCGGAGGAACACCCGGCAACTGGCATGCCAAGCAGGATTACCGCTACCGGGATGAATAGATGATGCTTGAGGTTCATACCATCACTTCCGCGGGAACGTCTGAATATATTAAACATCCAAAGCGGGATTGTGTCAAAGGAACGCGGGTTCTCAACAATCCATTCCACCGGCATCCCTGCTATAATAATGGTCGTGGAGGTGCGAACGATGAGACTTGCCACAATATTTTTCATATTGATATTCATGGGATGTTCGGCCGGGCAACCGGCGGTGAGCCTTCCCGTTGAAAATGACAATCCCGGCGGCGCACAGACAGCGGCCCAGGGAGCGCAATATTCGATGTGGGCGCGGGGGATGCTCGGCTGGGATGAGGAATCGGAGAGCATCACATTCACGCCGATGAACGACACCGAACGTACCGCCGATTGGCATTACGACGTCTGGCCGTTTCTCAACCCGCCCGAATGCTACGACTGCGTGACGATAAACGTGACATACCACGACCCGGGTTCGAAAATCATCCACGCCGATGTGACATTCCGCAATCCCACGCCGCTCAACGGATTCTTCGTACGCGGCATCGTCATGCCCGACCCGGCGACGTCGCTCGACCTGACCAACCCGCATTTCTGGTGGAAGCCGCATGATTACGCCATCGGCGACACGCCGTTCCCGTTCAAGATTTTCGCCGTCGAAAATAACGACTGGAAATTCGGCGCGGGCGAAAGCTTCATGCAGACATATGAATTCACCTACGGCTCGCTTGCGGATTTCAGCAAGTGCGAGTACCGCGTCATCGCGCGATGGCCGATGAATCCCGGCGAGCCGCGGCGCATCGTCTACCCGGTGACATTCGGCGGATTCACCACCGACGGCGGGTTCATCTCGTTCCGGATAACCGTTAATGTCGATGAGACATCGCCCGATTACACGGTGTATGCATACCGGGTGCTCGGCGACGATATCGGCGACCCGGTGATAATGCGTCAGGCGCCGTACGGCGAGCACCAGACATGGTTCATGGGCGAGCCGACCGGCGAATCGAGCGCGACGATCTGGGTACTCGCGAAGATGGACGGTTACGACGGCTGCCTCGCGCGGAAGGTCGAGATTCCCATCGAAGTCTCGCCGCATACGCCGAACCGCACTTTCCCCATCGTCGACTCGGGGGTCGGGGTTTTCGTCGACCAGCTTAAGAACGGCATGACCGACGAGCAGACCGAATTCATGGCGACGAACGCCGTCGGAAGCCAGAAGCTCGTATATAACCTGGCCGAATCGATGCGCGCATACAATCCGGATTTCATCGTCGTGCAATATCATCTGGCGTTCGGCGCGGGGGATATAAGCAACATCTACGGCTACGACTGGATTAAAAACTGGGAATTCGAAAACGCGCAGGAAGATTTCTTCGAGCATCGCAGCTGGTCGACGCAGCCGAATCAGCGCGTGCTTCAGCAGGACTGGGACTGGTATCTCACCGACCCGGTGAGCGACTGGGTGATGTATTTCATCGGGAACACCATCGAGCGGATGGATCCCCTCGGCGACCAGTTCGACGGCGTCTTCGCCGATTCGGCCAGCCAGCCGTGGAACACCGACCCGCCGAAATGGTGGGAAGGCAGCGACGATGCACACGACATGTTCACATACTGGACGCCGAAGACGCAGTCGTTCTTCGACACCGTCGCGCAGGCGTATCACACATTGCCGACATACTGGTATCTCATCCCCAACGCCGGGAGCTATGTCACCACGATTTCGGATATCACCTATTTCCAGTGCGACGGCGTGATGATAGAGGGATTCTGCCACTGGAGCCCGGGGAGTTATTTCACCGAGGTCGACTGGCGCCTGCAGCAGAACCGCGCGCGGGCTCTCGCCGCGATGGATAAAATCATCCTTTGCCAGACGAGCATCGATGTCGAGGATACCACCGACCGTGGATTCGTGCTCGGAAGTTACATGCTCCTCCAGGACAATTATACATATCTCAACATGCTCGGCCCGTGGGGACTGGAGCCGCAATGGTGGCCGGAGTATGGCTGGGATCCGGGGGTCGCCGTCGAGGACTGGACGAACGTGAGCGAGTTGCAGGACACCGGCGGATGTTATGTTCGCCATTTCGCGGACGGGATCGTGATAGTCAACCCGTCGGACGATGTGCGCTACTTCACGACGACCAAGATGTATTCGCATACCGGCTATGCCGAGGGCGGGCTGCTTCCGGCGGACGGCGTCCCGACCGGCATCGCGACCGGGCCGCTGGTGGATGCGGGCGTTCAGACAATCGCGCCGCATTCGTCGTGGCTGGGGATTGGGTAAGAACCGGGACTGCCGCGATATTCTTAATTCCCAAGGCCATGGCCATTATTTCCCCCTTAAGCGTTACGTCATTCACCGGCCGCGGGCGGGATACTATTCAAACGGGTGGTTTAAAGGGGGGATACAGTCGCATTTAGATCGCGCGCCGCGACGATGTCCTTCCGACCGGCAGTTCCAATTTGGAGGCCGTTATTCATGCGAATCCTTATCGCCGAAGACGATCCGACATCGCGCCGTATCCTCGAAGCCGTACTCGGCAGATGGGATTACGAAGTTATAACTACCACCGACGGAAAGCAGGCGCTCGACGCATTGACGGCCGATGACGCGCCGAAGCTGGCAATACTCGACTGGATGATGCCCGAAATGGACGGGCCGGATGTCATCAGTGAGGCACGAAAGAAGAAAACCCTCGAACCGCCATATATAATCCTGCTTACGGCCCTCGGGCAGATACATGATATCGTCGCCGGGCTGGAATCGGGCGCGAATGATTTCCTCACAAAGCCGTTCAACCACGAAGAGCTGAAGGCCCGCATCGGCGTCGGCGTGAGGGTCGTGCAACTGCAGGAAGCGCTCGCCGTGCGTTTGCGCGAGCTGCAGGAAGCCAATCTACATGTCAAAACCCTCCAGGGGCTTCTCCCCATATGCATGCACTGCCATAAAATAATGGAAGGGGACGACCAGTGGCTGAAGCTCGAAACCTATTTATCGGAGCATACCGATGTGCAGTTCAGCCATGGTATTTGTCCCGAATGCCTCGAGAAGCACTACCCGGCAGAGCCGGATGAGGTTGAACGGGCCGTTTAAGCCGCACCGGAAACGGAATGATCAGAAATCATCGCGTATCCACGGGCGCTAAAAGTTTACCATGCTTGCGCGGGGACTGTCCCTCGTAATACCATTGCACGCACACTTGATAAACCGCGAGTTGAAAGCCGATTTTCTCCTGCTGATAACCGCATTCATATGGGGTTCGGCATTCGTCGCCCAGAAAGCGGGGCTGGAATTCATCGGGCCGTTCGTATTCAACACCCTCCGCTTCGCGCTCGGATGCCTCGTGCTGCTCCCGGTGATGCTCATCCGCTCGCGCAATGCCGCCATCGCCAATGAATCGCGCCGCAATCCGAAACTGCAGCTCACGGCCGGGCTGTATGCCGGGATATTCGTCTTCTTCGGCGCGACATTCCAGCAGACCGGGCTTCTCACAACCACCGCGGGGAAGGCCGGGTTCATCACGGGGTTGTATGTCATCATCGTGCCGATACTCGGACTGTTCTGGAAGCACCTTACCGGCGCCGGTACATGGGCGGGGGCGGTACTCGCGGTAATCGGGCTGTATCTTCTCGGTGAAACGGGGCAGCTCGCCATCTCGACGGGCGACGCGCTCGTGCTCGCCTGCGCGTTCGTCTGGGCGGGACATGTGCATCTGCTCGGTTATTATTCGCCGAGGGTGGATACGGTCAAGCTCGCGTTCATGCAGTTCGCCGTATGCTCTCTCATCAGTCTTGCGATGGCGCTGATGTTCGATAAATTCGATTTCGCGCAGATACGCCTCGCCGCGGTACCGGTGCTCTATGCCGGGATGCTTTCGGTGGGAATCGCATATACGCTCCAAGTCGTTGCACAGCGCGATGCTCCCCCGGCGCATGCATCGATCATCATGAGCCTCGAAGCGGTGTTCGCTGTGCTTGGCGGGTGGGTGGTGCTTCACGAGACCCTCGGCGCGAGGGGCATATTCGGCTGCGCACTAATGCTCGCCGGCATGCTCCTTTCACAGGGAGGAAGGCGGAGAAACGGATAACAGACCCGCGGCAAGCATTCGCCGGAAACCGGTTTTTATGGAATCGGTAATTCGACATCCTTGCGTTATGTGGCATATAAATACCAGATCACCCTGGAGCTTCGGCGAAAGGGAGCGGAACCGCCGAAAGGCGGTCCATGCGTTTCAAGGGGGAGGGATGGCCTCTTTTGTATACATCGATGGATTCAATTTCTATTATGGGGCTGCAAAAAACACGCCATATAAATGGTTGGACATCCGCTCTCTTTGTTCAAAGCTACTTCCAAAGGACAGCCAATTCCCCGATATACTAACCGATGCGACAGGGATTTTTCATAAGCCGCTTGAGTAGTGATATCTTAGTAGCCCGTCTATGAGAGGGCGTGTCAAGCCGCATGTAGTATATTAACATGATCTTCGAGGCCAACGTATCTCTAACCGTCTATTCGTGCTGTTGTCACCACGTTGGTTATGCGAGTTTCGGGTTTCCCAAATCGGCATTACGGGCTTAAACGGGTACAGCTTCGGTTTTCCCACGGGCTACGTCTACGTCGGGCTGATGTTCCGTCTTTACCGGAAACATGTGCCGCATTGAATGAGGCCCCCCCGCCAGGCGTCCTCCACTTTTTGCCCCAGCGTTAACCTTTGCGGGATTTGATGAACTTTTCATATGAGCGGTCGTAGGTGCGCTCGTCGGCGTCGGAGAAGAAGCAGGCGGGAAGTTCGCCCATTTTGCGGTGGTAGTGCAGGCATTCGCAGCAGGTGTATTTTTTAGCGCACCCGGGATAGCTGCAGTTGCAGTGCTTCTTGTTGGTTTCGTAGTTTTTGCATCCTTCCATTGTGTAACCTCCGTGGTGATTCCCGGCAAAGGATTGCCGGGCTGCATAAAACCGTGTGGCCGAGCCCCGACCGTACTTGTCCGACGAAGCGGAGCGAAGGCGGAAGGGAGAGGACAAAGACACGGGCAAGCTCGAAGACTCCCGTGCCCGTGCCACCGAAGCCTGCGGCACCCGCGGGCGTTGGGGTCAGGGGGATTAGTTCTCCCCGGGCGGTATTTCCATAATGTCGAAGATGACCGTCAAGTCGGAGCTGTCGATGTCAATCAGCATCCCAAGGTCGCCGATAAGCATGGTGGCATCATATAAGGTTTTCTGCCCCGTGGGATACCACGAGTCGTCATAGTTATCCGGGTCGAGCCTGTAAAGCGAGATTGCTGACAGGAGGCGTATACTCTCGGAATCGTCTTCGAGCCCCTTCATCAGCAGGGCTTTGATATCATCGCTTTTTTTCGCGAACCCGAGTGTGTATATCACGCACATACGAATCTGTTCGCTGTCGTCATCCAGCGCTTTGACCAGTGCCGGGACAATCCTGTCGTCGGAGCCGGCGAATCCTTTCAGCGAACTGATGGCGGCGGCGCGAAGTTCGAGCCTTTCGTCATTCATCATATTAATGAGCGCGGGTACGACGGTGCCGTCGTCATAGCCGATCTTTCCGAGTGCCTTGGTCGAGTCCCTGCGGTTGAAAACATCGTCATCGCTCATCATTTTCACGAGTATGGGCACCGCATCCTTCGCGGCGGGGCCGATTTCACCGAGTGCTTCGGCGGCGTAGCTGCTCACGAAGGGCACCTCATCGGCGAGCGCCTTGATCAGCGCGCGGACCGCATCGGCCGCGGCGGGGCCGAAATCGGACAGCGCATAAGCGGCATCGTGCCGGACTTCATAGTCGGCGTCGCCGAGCGCGTTGACAAGCACCGGCACCGTGGACTTCGCGTCGCCGGAAATTTTATAGACGGCGTTTGCGGCATTTACGCGCGCGTGGACATCCTCGTCGGTGAGGAGCTTGGACAATTCGTCGAGCGCTTCCGACGCCTGCGAGCTGTACCGCGCGAGGGTTTCGGCGGCGGTGGAGCGTACCGACGGGGCATCGTCGCCGAGGGCATCTGTCAGGAGGGGGATGAATCCGGCCACCTTTTCTTCTCCAAGGTCGGCGATGCCATGGATGGCCACCACCCGCGTACCGGGGTTGTCATCCTTCAGCATTTCGGCATATTCACCGGAGAGGTCTTCTCCTTCGGGGGAGATAGCCTTAAGCGCCGATGATGCCTGCCTGATGACCTCGGGGGATTCATCGGCGAGGGCTTCGTGTATGGCGGGAAGCGCCTCAGCCGCATCGGGACCGAGATATTCGAGCGAGCTCAGCGCCTGGGCTCGTACGCGGGGCTCGGTGTCTGACGTGGCCGTTTTTGCAAGCGCCTCGATCACTCCTTCTTCGCCGCTATAATCGTTCAGCACCCATACCGCGTTGATACGCACATCGACATCGGCGTCGTCGAGCGCGACGATGAGTGCCGCCGCGGCGGCGGGGCCTTTGTTGTCGCCGTACAGCGCGGATACCGTGGCCGCGCGCACCAAGGAGTCTTCGTCATCCAACCCATTCACGATGGCGGCAATGATTTCATCATCCGGTGGAAGTCCGCCGAGGGAGTCGATCGCGGCTTTGCGTAGTTTATCATCGGCGCCGTACGCCGCTCCGAGGATTATTTTCGTGATGCCGTCATCCGCGGGGGCGGCCCACAGGGCGCCGACGGCACGCCACTTGATGTCGGAGTTGTTGTCCTTCGCGAGTTGGATGAGGGTTTGCGACGCGGCATCGGTATCGTCGCCGATATACAGAAGCGCTTCGGCGGCCGCGCCGCGCACGTAGGGGCTGTCGTGCGACATGAGTTCCCGCAACTTGCCGGAGGCGTCTTGCGCATCGGGCCCGATGTCGCGGAGGGCGGAGATGACATTCTGCACGACGATGTCGTCCTTGTCATCGAGGTAGGGGATCAATTTGCCGGGGTCCTTCCGTCCGATCTCGGCAAGGATCTCCGCGGCGAGGAAGCCGAACATTTTGTGATTCCTATCCCTGATGTCGTCGATGACTTCGCCGGGATCGGTGCCGGAGTAGCCGTAGTTCTCCGCGCTGGAGAAAAGGCCCATTCCCGGGAAGTCGAGAAGTCGTCTCGAATATTGAAGCTGGTCCCACTGCATTTTTGTGAGGGGCTCCCATCGAAGGGATTCCTCGGTAAGATGCTTTTCAATCGAGCGGGAGGATGGGAAGCATCCGCAGTTCAGCAGGGCCGCCGCGAGGAGTATGACCGTGAGTGATACCGATATGCCTTTCATTCGCTTCTCCCGGGAGACATGTTGCGCAAATGATATAGCGGCACTGGTGGCTATATCGTGCCGGTAATATGATACCGCGGAATCGGGGAAGTTGCAGGTATGGAGGAGTGACAGGCATCTGCCGGCAATATGAATTTCCGCGGGGGGCGGGTGGATATTGTTCCCGGCAAAGCTCCGGTTGTTGCGGCGATGTGGATGTTTCGTTCGGTCGCTGTGCCGGGCTACCTGAAGCTTCGTCGCTTAGGAGATAGTATCTGAATATTCCCCTTCCTTTTTTATCATCATAACCGCTTCGGCCGCGGCAAGTCTGACCTCAGAGTTTCGATCGGATTCTTTCATCTCATCGAGTTTTTGCAGTGCGCCCGATGCCGCCTCGCCGATATATCCGAGAGACATCGCAACATTGAAACGGACACCATCATCTGCGTCATTAAGGTCTTTAATCAAGGCATCCACCGTATCTGATGCGGCCGCGCCGAATCGCCCAATGGAATACGCCGCCGCCCCGCGAATCCCGGGAGACGGCGATTCAAGGAAGGAAGCAATCAGCTTTGTTATATCAGGTAATTCCGGAGCGATGTTTCCAAGCGTGAACAGGTTCGATCTTAAAAACTCCAAATCCGCGGGGTCATATTGCTTATGCGGGTCATATGCTTTCAAGGAATCGATTATCGCCGGGGCCGCACCGGCTCCCAAAGCTTCCAATGCACTTGTTAAATCAGCCCTGCGGTGCTTGGATACATAATCGTCACCAAGATCCGCCATTAGCTCAACAATAGCGGGAGCGACCTTGGATGCCGCCGGCCCGTATTCGGCGATGCCCTGCACCGCCGATGAGAAGATATCTTCATCTTCCTCACTGAGTCTCTCCAGCAACACGGGGATGACCTTCTCCGAGTCCGCCTTATACGCTGTAAGTCCCAAGAGCCCCCTTTCACGCTGGTCGACTATGTCGCTTTGGAACATCCTTCGAAACTCAGGGATGACCGTGGAGCCTCTTGCATCGATCTGCCGAAAAAGGTCCAGGTAGTCACTCAGGTTGTGAAAATTCGACGGTGCATTCTTGTACGACACAATCAGCTCGGGAATCGCTTTAGCCGATTCGGTTCCCAGTGCGCTCAATATGGCAAAGCTAAATCCCCTTATTCCCCAATCATCATCCGCGAGCCATCCAACCAATTCGTGAGCAGTCTTATCTTTACCATACTTGTCTAAGAGCAGCGGTGTGACATTTTGAACCCAGTCGTCGCCGGAATAAAATATTGCACGGAATGCACATTTTCTTGTGGTGATCGATTCGCTATCGAGCGGCTCGACAAATTCTGTTAGCGTGTCGGCATCCGGGAAACCCGCATACTTCAAGCAATCAACCGCTTGCTGGTACTCCATTTTCTTTTCTTCATCCAATTCGGCCTCCCATTCAAGGTTTTCGAGAACAAGCGCCGCAAGCTGGCGTAATTGTTCGTAATCGCCTTGCATCCATTGGTTAAGGACCATTTCGCGTTCGGGGGATTTATATCTATTCTTGAAAGCATCACCAAGCTCCCGGCCCATCGTTTCGGAATTCATCAGTGCCAATGCGGCAAGCTCTCGAATCGCAGGGGCATCATTTTCGAGCAGATCCAGAAATCCATCGATGGTTTCATCGACATCGAATCCGAAGCCACGTAGTTCATTAATAGACGTTCGATAGGCATTCTTTCTTTCGAGCTCCGACCCGTATTGGATGGTTTCAAGGATTTCCCTTCGCTCGCGCTGCTGTGGCGTAGTGTTTTCTACTTCCGGCGGTTCAGGCGGCGCATGTGGTTCCTTAGGCTTCTGCTCTTGCAAAGCGCATGATGAAAGGGAAGCAATCATTGAGAAGAACAATATCAGGATGATTTTCCTCATTGTTATCACCCACTAATGCTCCGGAATTAAGACACGTTTGTCCCTTGGTTATCAACATGATAGCGTGGATTGAGGAAGGTTGCACAAAAATTGAAACGGGCTTCACCCGGCACAGCGGCCGAACGGATTGTCGGTTAAAATCGGGACTGCCGGAGCTTTGCCGGAATCTAATTCTCTACTTCACAACGAAGTTTATCAACTTCGGCGGTTTGGCGATGACCTTGACGATTTTTTTGCCTTCGAGATGCTTCGCCGTATTGGGCGATTTCGCTGCCAATTCGGTAAGTTCGGCCTCGGTGATGCCGGGCGCGACTTCGATGGTGTCGCGCAGCTTGCCCATCACCTGTACGGCGCATGTGACGGTCGATTCGGCGATGACCCGCTCGTCATAGCCGGGCCAGCGTACATCGAATATGCTTCCCTCGCCGCCGAATTTCTGCCACAGCTCTTCGGCGATGTGCGGCGCGTAGATGCTCATCATGCGCACCATCACCGCGATGGCCTGCGTGAAGTCGGACTTGAATGCCGGGCCGCCGCGCTGTTTGGCATCTTCCTCCGCGACCCACTTCATCAGGAAGTTATTCAATTCCATCAACAACGCGACGGGAGTGTTGAGCTGTTTCTGTTCGCCTATCTCCGATGTGATGCTCTTGATGGTGAACGCGACCTTCTTGTGCAATTCGGGGTCGGATATCATCGGCACCGCGACGCCTATCTCGTTGCTGTCGATGGCGTCGATATTTTCAATCGCCAAACGCCATACGCGGTTGATGAAACGCGACGAGCCCTCCACTCCCACCATGCGGTAGTCGTGAAAATCCGCGCCGGGCTCACGCTGTATGTGGTCTTCCCAGTCCATCTCGCGGTCGGGCGGTCCCGCGAACATGAGGAACATGCGCGTGGAGTCGCTTCCGAACAGGTCGATGACGGACATGGGGTCGACGGTGTTCCCCTTGGATTTCGACATCTTGTGCCCGCCGAAGAATACGATGCCCTGTACGAGCAGGTTCTCGGTCGGTTCCTCGAACGGCAGGTAGCCCTTATCGAAGAGGAATTCGGTGACGAAGCGGAAGTAAATCAGGTGCGCCGTGGCATGCTCGGGGCCGCCGATGTACTGGTCGAGCGGGAGCCAGTACTTGATGTCCTCATCGTTCCACGGGCCGTCCTCGTAGCGCGGGGACGCATAGCGCAGGTAATACCACGAGGAGCATACGAACGTGTCCATCGTATCGGTCTCGCGCTTCGCGGGCCCGCCGCATACGGGGCAGAGCGTGTTGACGAAATCATGGTTCGCCGCGAGTGGGCTGATTTCATCGGTGACGAAATCGACCATGTGCGGAAGCGCCACCGGGAGCTGTTCATCGGGCACCGGGACTTCGCCGCATTTCTCGCAGTAGAGGATGGGAATCGGCACGCCCCAGTATCGCTGGCGGCTTATGAGCCAGTCGCGCAGGCGGTAGGTGATGGTGCGCCGTCCCCACCCGTCGCGCGCCATGACATCGGTGATGGCTTCGAGGAATTCGAGCGAATTCATGCCGAGATACTTCTCGGGCACGTTTATCATTTTTCCCACGCCGGTGAATGCATCATCCTTCGGCATGTCGGCTTTATCTTCGGGCTCGATGACCCAGTCTATTTCGAGGCCGTATTTTTTGGCGAACGCGTAGTCGCGGGTATCGTGGGCCGGGACGGCCATCACGCACCCGGTGCCGTAGTCGTAGAGGACATAGTCGGCGACCATGATGGGAATCTGCTTGCCGGTGGCGGCATTGATGCAGCGTCGCCCGGTATCGATACCGTGCTTTTCGCTGGCCTCGCTGGTGCGTTCGATCTCGGGAGTATTGATGACCTTGTAGCAGAAATCGAGCACTTCCTTTTCTTTCGGGGTGCCTTCGACGAGGCGCGTCACCAATGGATGCTCCGCCGCGATGACCATGTAGGTGCAGCCGTAGATGGTGTCGGGACGCGTGGTGAATACGGTGATGGTTTCATCCATCCCGGCGATTTTGAAATCTATCTCGGTACCGTGGCTCTTTCCTATCCAGTTCGCCTGCAGGGTCTTGATGAAATCGGGCCAGCCGTAGAGCTTTTCGAGATTGTCGAGCAGGCGGTCGGCATAGTCGGTGATGCGGAAAAACCACTGGGTCATCTCTTTTTTATGCACGCGAGAGTCGCAGCGGTAGCACTGTCCCTGCTGTACCTGTTCGTTGGCGAGCACCGTGGCGCACTGGGGGCACCAGTTGAGCAGCGCTTTTTTCTTGTAAGCCAGCCCGTGCTTGTATAAAAGCAGGAACAGCCACTGGGTCCAGCGGTAGTAGTCGGGATGTATGCTCGCGATTTCGCGGCGCCAGTCGTAGCCGAAACCGAATTTCGACATCTGCTGTTTCATCAGGGCGATATTTTTGCGCGTCCAGTCGGCGGGATGGACATTGTGCTGGATGGCGGCGTTTTCGGCGGGCAGGCCGAATGCATCCCACCCCATCGGGCGCAGCACATTTTTCCCGCGCAGGCGGTGGAACTTGGCGAGGACGTCGCCGATGAGATAGGCGCGCCCGTTGCCCATGTGGATCCCTGTGCCGGATGGATAGGGGAACATGTCGAGGATGTAGTACTTCTCGCGCGACTCGTCCTTGTCGGCCTCGAACGTGCCGTCCTTCGCCCAGCGCTTCTGCCACTTCGCTTCTATCGCCTTGAAATCATATTCTTCAGCCTTCTTCGGCATTGTTTTCCTCCGGATGCGTCCTCAAAGCCGCACAGGATAGCACAATGCGCGGCTTTGAATCATATTAAATTATTATCAGTGGGATAAGGCCCGCCCGTGCGCTGCGCGTCAGCTCACGGGCCCGGTAAGGCCGAGAAGCAGTGAGAGGGTCTGTCGAGAGTTCGAATGCATCGCAAATAGTTTCCGTAATAGTCGGACACATTTTACACCGGGAAGGGTCGAGGGGCAAGAGGGGGAGGGTAAGGAATCCATGGTGGTTATTACTCCTGGATTTTCAGGATGCGTACGCCGTAGGTATAAGGTGGATGACTGATGCTGACATATGACGCCAGGTACACATACCCGTCCGATGCACGAACATCCGACAAACCGGC
>CAZSPL010000085.1:0-2100 GCA_964608735.1 uncultured Planctomycetota bacterium
CGATGCCCATGCCGCGCCCGGGACGCCCTTGAGCGGGACAAGTATCCACGATGCAAAGAACAGCACGACGAACGTGAGCAGCATCGAGTAGGTCACCCATATCGGCTTGCCGCGTCCGATTGCATCCGACTGGAACACTTTGTTCAGCGTCGAAAATAATACCCAGATAAGGATTATGAGGGTCGGGTAATATGCCGCGCCGTATTCTTTCTTGTTGAACAGAAGAAACATGATGGGATGGCACAAAATCGCGAAGACCCCGAGTGATATGACGCATACGAAGATGGTATTCCGCATAACGACATTTATCAGCGTACGCCCCTCCTCCCCTTCCGCCGCCGACGCTATCGGCAACAGCGCCGTCGATATGCTTGAAAATATCCGCTTGAACGATTCGCCGAACAACAGCGGGATGCCGTAGATCCCGACCGCCGCTTCACCCATCATGACCGTGAGAAACGGGACGTTCATTTTCAGCCCGAGAAAACCGACGAAGCTTCCGATGTGAGTCTGTATGCCGAACTTGATGCTTTCCTTCAGAGCCCCCGGCGGATACGACCAGTGGAGGATGCCGTCGCGCGCGAGTATCACCAGTCCGGCGATCAGGCTCACGACTATGCCCGCCGAAAAACTTATATATGACCAGGCGGCCATCGCCGCGATGTCCCCTGAATTGCGCAAGAAAAGCCAGGCGGCGAGATAGCCGAAAAACGACACGAACGGCTGCATGGCCCATATGAGGTTGTATGCAAAGATCCTGTTGCGACCGAGGTGTACCGACAGGTTGAGGAACCACAGCATATAAGGGATATACGTCAGCACCGCGAGGATGACCGCGTAATTGGGCAGCTTCGTTACGTCATCCCCGAACACGAAAGAACGCGCGCCGTTGAATGCCAGCGCCGTGATAACGAGGGTCACGACGATGATGATCATGCCGCCGGACAGCGTCAGCCCCACCATCTCCCGTGGCGTATATTTCCTGCGACCCGTGAAATTGACAATGGAGTTGTTCAATCCGAGGTTCGACGCGGCATGCAGGAATGTCGGGATGAAACGAAAAATCTCGAACATCCCGAATCCCTCGGGCTTCAGCATCGAGGCAAGCAACACGCCCCGGCCAACGCCGAGTATGAGCGCGACGACCTCGAATGCAAATGTTATCAGCGAGCCTCGGAGCATATGGGAAAGCATTATACCAGTTTGCACCGGGCGCGATAGGCTTTTATCTTCGCTGCTTGCGTGGTATATATTTAATCATATGGAAACGGACCGTAATCCGGCCGGCGGGAGCCGGCGAGCATGTGATGTTTTTTTTCACGAGCGTTGCCCGGCTTGCAGTTGATGATATAATGACCGTTGCTGAGGGATTCATTGAAACCGGGAGCATGGCTGTAACTGCAGCCGGTAAGGAATAATTAATGACGCGCCTTCCGACTCCAAAACTTCTTGATCGCTTCGTTGGTGCCATGCTCGGTACGGGTGTCGGCGACGCATTGGGCGCGCCGGTGGAGGAATGGTCGAGCCAGACCATACGGGCCACCCTCGGGCAGGTTCGCGATTACCAGACCACGTTCCTCGGGCGAGGGGTCATCACCGATGATACACAGATGACCATCGTACTCGCCGAATCCATCATACAGAACGAGCATTTCAATCCCGGGCAGTTCGCCTATGCACTCGGCCAGTGGATGAAGCGCAACGATGAGGGGGTCGAGCCGGCGCGCGGCGTCGGCTATGCCATCAGTCTCGCGTGCAGGCGGCTGTACAAGGGCACATACTGGAAGCGGTCGGGCGAATTTTCCGCGAGTAACGGCGGAGCCGTGCGCGTGTCACCGATAGGGCTTTACCACGCGCCGCACGGTTCCGAAGCCATCGCCGACCTGCTCGATGACGCGAGGGATTCCGCCATCCCGACGCATATCGACCCGGTCGCCATCGCGGGAGCGCAGGTACTGGCACTGGCGATAATGCGCCTGTGCGGAGAGGAGCGCGCCGGGTTCAATCCCGACACCTTCCTCAACTGGCTCATCGGCCTGATGGATGAGCAAAATCCGCAGATGGCAGAAGTGCTCAGGAACGTGAAGTATCTACTCATCG
>CAZSPL010000085.1:2110-14403 GCA_964608735.1 uncultured Planctomycetota bacterium
CAGGATTCGAGTTTCATTATCCCGATGAAGGATGTCGGACTGAGGGATGTGCGCCTCGGATATAATCTCGATACCGACCTCGACCATATGGCGAAAATCGGCTGTGGCAAATTCGTGCTCGAAAGCGTCCCCGCGGCGCTCTATGCATTCCTGTCCAGCCCGGACAGCCTCGAGCGGTCGCTCATCGTCGCCGTAAACGCCGGTGGCGATGCCGACAGCATCGCGGCGATGACGGGCGCTCTGAGCGGGGCATTCAACGGGGCGCAGTCGATCCCCATGAGGTGGGTAAAAGACCTGGAAAACAGGGATTATCTTATTGAGATCGCGAACCTTCTCTACGACCTGGCCACCGAAGGCAAGTCGCGCAAAATCCAGAACTGGCCGGTCGTTGGTTGATAGTCTGGGGCTTTGAGGTTTCCCGCCCGAGGGTTGAGGAAAGGAAGGAGCCTTCGTTTAAAAGTAAATAATTGCGGCTGTATATCAAAGGGTATAATATGCCTTTCCTGGAGAAAAATGCGCTGGACTGCCGCGAAATATTGCGATTACTTCGACCGTAAACAGAACATCGGATTCTTCACCACACTTGCCGCCGAAGCCGGGCGCGTGCTCGATATCGGCGCCGGCACCGGGCGCATAAGCATCGCGATGGCGGAAGCCGGAGCCAAGGTGACCGCGGTCGAGCCGGACCCGAATTTCAGGGCGATGTTCAAGCAGAATATCGACACCTATCCGAAGGATGTCCAGAAAAACATCGAGATGATGCGCGGCGATATGCTCAACTTCTCCACCGCGCGCCGTTTTCCCCTCATCATCCTCGCGGGCGTTTTCGAATCGCTCTATTCGAAAGACCAGCGGTTCTCCGCGCTGCAACGCTTCCATGAAATGCTCGAACCCGGCGGACGCCTCGTATTCGATCTGCTCTCCGTAAATATCGGCGATTTTCCGCTCAAGGAAGTCGACCGCATCACGGAGGGAAATGAACAATACATCCGCAAGATGGCCTGCAAGATTGACAAGACCGAGAAAGTGGCGCGTATCCGCTTTATCTACGAGACCCATGTCTCCGGCAATTTCTTCGACGAGGTCGAGGAAATCCGTGTCGTGGCGCTCGTCGAGCCAAGGGAAGTCAGCGAGGGACTCATAGAAGCCGGGTTCCGAGATTTCCAATTCTATGGCGGTTACGACCGCAGGCCGTATGACCTCTATGCCCGTACCCTCGTCGTTGAAGCCTGGGAAAAAGGCGCTTAGCTTCATACCCCCGGCTCGAAATCTTTTAGTATTCTCCTGGTTTGATGTTTCGGCACACCCTTGTGCCGAAACAACATGGCGTCGGGGTTCCGGCACAAGGGTGTGCCGAAACATCGAGCCCTTAACAGAACCACGACCATAAGAGAGTGACCACAACCGCCAAAACATCTAATCATGACATCTCCAATTAAAAATACTTATACTTCGATGCTATCGACGGTGTCAGTCTAAAGCCGTCGAAAAACGCGATGAATGCAGTGAATAATTTGATAGATTTACATTCATCCACTATAATTCGCGGTTCTGCATGGGTGACGCTTTATGTGGTGGCACTGGGACGAAACCGAGGAGGGCATACGCACTATCTCCATCAAGGAGATGGTGCGCAAGCTATTCCCCCTGTTCAGGCCCTATATAAAGCCCATCATCCTTGCCTTCATGCTACTGCTTCTCATCACCGGTACCCGCGTGATCGGGCCGTATCTCCTCGGCAGGGTAATCATCGACAGGTTCATCGTCGAGCGAAATATCACCGGCATCGCATACACCGGGGCGATTTACCTCGCCATCATCGCCGTGGGCGTAGTGCTCGCATACTTCCAGGCGATTGTGCTGTTCAGGGTCGGTATCTCCATGATAACCGACTTCAAGCACCGGATGTTCAGGCATATAATGCATCTCGACCTTGATTTCTTTCACGAGAATCCGCCCGGCAAGCTGATAAGCCGCGTCGAGCATGACGCCGACACCATACGCAACCTGTTCGGCGAAGTCCTTCTCAACCTGCTGAGCAACTTCTTCCTGTTCATCGGTTTCTTCACGATAATGTTCTTCATGAACTGGCGGCTGACGCTCTATGTCGCCATGCTCGTCCCGGTATTGTTCGGCTGCGTATTCCTGTTCCTGAAAAAAATCAGGCCGTGGTACAAGGAGACGCGCGCCAGGTGGGCTATCGTCACGGGTTACACCACCGAGTATGTACAGGGCGTCGATGTAATCCAGCAGTTCAACTACCACGATTGCGCGCGGCGCAGGATGCACGATGTCAACCTCGGAAAGTACAAGATCGAGGTCCCCGCGAGCTTCATCGAATACGGCTTCTGGGGCGGATTTATTTTCGGCGAGATCGCGGCAATCGC
Source organism: uncultured Planctomycetota bacterium (assembly GCA_964608735.1). Lineage (GTDB taxonomy): Bacteria > JAJVIF01 > JAJVIF01 > JAPKYR01 > CAZSPL01 > CAZSPL01. The sequence goes on from CAZSPL010000085.1 coordinate 4,498, forward strand.
GATAATCCTCCTCATCGGTGCGAAGTACGCACTGAATCCCGGCGTTTACGGCGAGACGATAACCATCGGCCTCATCATCGCGTTCGTGGAATACATACGACAAATGTTCTGGCCCATCATCCAGGTCGGCGAGCAATTGAATTTCGTACAGCGGGCGTTCGTCTCCACCGAGAGGATATTCGCCATTCTCGAGCGTGAGCCCGCAATCGTCGACGGCCCGGTGCAGACCGATGAACTGCAATTCAACAGCGAGATAATTTTTGAGAATGTCTGGTTCGCGTATGATAAAGACGAATGGATCCTGAAGGACGTCTCGTTCAAGCTCCCCAAGGGAAACCGGCTCGCGCTGGTCGGGGCATCGGGCGGCGGGAAGTCCACCATCATCAACCTGTTGCTGCGCTTTTACGACCCCCAGAAGGGGCGGATCACCCTCGACGGCGTCGATATCAGGGAATACCCGGTCGCCGCGTGGCGCTCCCTTATGGGGCTCGTCCTGCAGGATATTTACCTCTTCCCGGGTACCGTGCAGGACAACCTGCGCGTGTTCAACGAAGAGATCGACCTCGAAACGATCAAGCGCGTAAGCGGCATAGTCCGCGCGAACAGGTTCATCGAAAGGCTTCCCGGCGGCTACGAAGGCGAGCTCGCCGAGCGGGGGGCAAACCTTTCAGTCGGCGAAAGGCAATTGCTTTCGTTCGCCCGCGCGCTTACAAGCAACCCGCCCGTGCTGGTGCTCGATGAAGCCACCAGTTCGGTCGACCCCCACACCGAGAGGCTCATCCAGGAGGCCATCGAGAAGCTGCTCGAAGGGCGCACCGCGGTAATCGTCGCCCACCGGCTTTCAACGATACTCAGCTCACATGAAATTCTTCTCATACATGCCGGCGAAGTAGCCGAGCGGGGAACGCACGAGGAGTTGCTCAAGGTAAACGGCTTGTACGCCAAACTGTACAAACTCCAGTTCGCGGACATAGGGGTGGATGAGTGAACCATGTCAGGTGGATATTCTCCCTCTGGCCGAAGCACATCAAGCTGCTGCCGGTGCTCTTCTTCCTGACGCTGCTTTCCGCCGGGGCATTCACAGCCTACCCACTCGTCATACGCTGGATAATCGACCGGCTCAGCGAATATGACAGTGTCCAGCCCGGGCCGAGCTGGCTCGTATACGCGGTTGCATCATCTTTTCTCTGGGCCGCCGCAATGCTGGAGCATCTCCGCGACGCTCTCCGCCCCGAAATGCCGGCATATTTCGCGACGGTCATAGACGCGGTCATCAAAGTCCTCGAGAAAGTCGGCGACTTCGATGCCATGAACGCGGCGTTCGCACCCGTTAAAATTACCGCCCTCGTATGGGCGCTGATGGGCATCGGGGTCATTCGTTCGATAAGCTATCTCTATCCCGGCACCCGCGCGCTCATAAACAATCGCATCGACATGGATGTCAGGGAGCGATTCTTCGAAATCATCCTGAGCAAGGGATATCGCTTCTTCAACAAATTCCGCACCGGCGACCTCGTCACACGACTGACGCGCGACGTGGCCGACTTCCCGAAGATCGCCTGGTTCGCATGCTCGGGCATATTCCGCGCCGTCGAATCGACCGCGAAGCTGATATTCATCATCATCGTGATGATGCTCATGAACTGGAAGCTCGCGCTTTTGGCCCTGGCCCCGCTCCCGGTGATGATATATGTCTTCTATGTCGTACGCATCAGGCTCGCGCTGCGCTCCCGCGCCGTGCAGGACGCTATCAGCGAAACCAACGACGCCCTCGAATCGGCATTCAGCGGCGTCCGGATACTGAAGGCATACAGCGGTGAGGAAAGGCAGGCGGACAATTTCCTCAGGCTTCTCAACAAGCGAATCGAGATAGAGATGAACCTCTTGAGGCTGCAGGTATTTCTCTGGAATACATACTGGATGATCGACACCCTCGGCCTGGTTATCGTTATTATCATCGGCGGGATCTTCGTAACCAACGGCTCCCTCTCCATTGGCAGCCTCTATGCGTTCTACATGTTCATGGGAATGCTCCTTCATCCGTTGCTCGACATCCCCAACCTGTTCGCGACGAGCAAGCAGGCGTTCGTATGCGTCGACAGGCTCGAGGAAATAAGGAATACCCCCGGGGGCACCGAGGGCCTGTTCGAGGGCATCCTGCCCGTCCCGGCGTTCGAATCGCTCGAGCTTAAATGCGTGAAGTTCAGCTACGACGACAGCACGCCGGTTGTCCTTGACGGCGTCAGCCTCAACCTGGAAGCCGGCACGAAAGCCGCGGTTGTCGGGCCGGTCGGATGCGGCAAATCGACCCTCATCAAGATGGCCGCGGGCATGCTTCCCCCGCAGGAAGGGGACGTTCTCGTCAACGGCAGGTCCATCCACGATTACAACATCGCCGAGTACCGCGCCCTCACCGGGTACATCCCCCAGGAGCCGGTCCTGTTTTCCGAGAGCGTCAAGAACAACGTCGTCTTCGGGAGAGATATTTCCGATGAACGAGTGTGGGAAGCGCTCGGGTATGGGCAGGTTGAAGAAGAAGTCAGGACGTTAACCGACGGATGCGACCAGATGCTCGGACAGCGCGGCCTGACCGTTTCGGGCGGACAGAAGCAGCGCATCGCCATCGCAAGGGCATTGGCCGGAAATCCCATGCTGCTTCTTATGGATGACTGCACCGCAAGCCTCGATGCCGCGAATGAAGAAAAATTCTGGGATATGTTCGCCGAACATTTCCCGGACGCTGCATGCCTTATCGTCACGCACCGCCTCGCCACCGCCAAGCAGGCCGACGTGATATATGTCCTCGACGAGGGGCGTATCGTCGGCGCGGGTTCGCACGAACACCTTCTGAAAACCTGCGAGGCTTACAGGAATTTCCTCACACGGGCCGAACTGGAATCGATCCTCAAGCTCAAGGCCTGACATCGATGCGTGAGCGCGCCGGGCTGAAATTTCCCCGTTTGACAAGAAAGTGGTACCGCATTAATATTGTATAGTTAATTATTTACCAATCATAGTGTGAAGGGAGTGGGAGTTTGAGAGGAGTTTTATATGCTTGAGAGCCGGATCAAGATCAAAGACCTGGACGAAACGATAATCGGATTGTGTATTATCGACGGGGGACTGCTTGCCCGTAAATTCGAGAAGATCATGGCGCATCGCGGGCTTACGTTCGGCGACTTCTCGGTCCTTCGCCAGCTTTATGTTGACAAGGGCGAGATGAACCTCCGCTCGGTGAAAAGCGCCACTATCCTGTTCAGCGGGGCGAGCATCACGAAGGTTACCGATAAGCTCGTCAAGAAAGGCTATATTAACCGCCGCGAAAACCCCCTCTCCCGCAGGGAGAAGCTTGTGAAGATAACTCCCTCGGGGGAAAGGCTGGCGGAGGATGTAATCCGTGACGCGAGGAAGCAGTATGGCGCCATCCTCGCCGGTCTGAACCGGCCGGCAAAGGAACAAACAGCCAAGGCATTGAAGCTCATGACCCGGAACATCCTTGAGATGAAATAGGAAAAGATGAATCATTGTTCCGGCTTGGATAAGAGTAAATTATTCCCGATTCAAGTTTTTTAGGCTATACTAATCGCGGGATGGCCGGTCAGGACACTGGAGGTGTCTGGAATGCTCGAGCAGCGTCTCAATCTGACCGATATCAGTTCGAAGGTCATATTTACGGGCGTCGTGACTTTCGCTCTCATAATGCGCATCGGGGAAAAGAAGCTCAAGGAATTCAAGCTCAGCCTCGGGGAATTCGGCGTGCTGCTTACGCTGAACAGCCACAAGAAAGAAATCAACCTCAGCACCGTGAAACAGAATGCATACCTCTTCAGCGGCGCGAGTATAACAAAAGTTGCCGAGAAACTGTTGACCAAGGGATATATCACCAGGCGCGAGAATCCCAAGTCGCGGCGCGAGAAGCTCGTAAGGATAACCCCGTCGGGCGAGAAACTCCTCGAAAAAATCATGCAGGTCATGAGCACTTTGTACCCGATGGTGCTCGAAGGTGTGAAAGAACCGGCCAAGTTCAGGCTGCTGAAGGATATAAACGATATCATGGCCAATGTTCTCGATATGAAAGGCCGCGTATAGCTGCTTGCGCAGCACTATAATACTAATAGTAACCATTACCTATATTTGCCTTGTATCGTGTAAAATGATGTGATATTTTTGCCCAACCGTAAGACGAGCAATTATCGGAGGAGAAGTAAATGACCAAGGAGCAATTTCAGGAAATCATCAACTTCGCGGTAGAGCGCGAGACGGAAGCCGAACGGTTCTATAACGATGCCGCCGACCGGGCAAAGTGGCCCCATATCAAGGCGCTTCTGCTTGAAATGGCAAAGGAAGAGAATGGCCACGCTAAGTACCTTCAGGGCCTCAAGCTGGACAAGATCGAACACGGTAATCTCAAACCGATACCCGACCTGAAGCTGTCCGACTACATGGTGGAGATGGAATACCAGCCCGATATGGACTTCCAGCAGATAATGATCATAGCCATGAAGCGCGAGGAACGGGCTGTCAAGCTCTATGAAGAACTCGGCAATACATGTACCGACCCGGGCGTGTGCAAGCTGTTCAGCATGATGGCCGAGGAAGAGCGCAAGCACAAATTCAACCTCGAAAAAGAATACGAGGAGAATGTCCTGCAGGATAATTGAAAGTGAATATACTTACGAAAAAATCCCCCCTGCACTCAGGGGGGTTTTTGTTTCATATTATCCGATGCATTTCGGGCAGGGCTTGAACCCTTCCTGTTTAGCCTGGGTTGCGCGGTCGGGGAAAAAACCTACTGCGTTGCTCTCTCGTAGAACCGAATCGATACCGCAGCCATCATCCCCTTCCACCTCGTAGAGCAGGTCGTGAAACAGCATTTGCGCCGTATCCCCGAGAAACCTCCCAATCCGTTGGGAAATCACGTAGCTCAAGCTCAATCCTCCCAAGATAATGCTGCAATAATATCCGAATCATGCTTTTGAATGACTCACTTTGGAATCTTCCGTCGGCTTTTCGAAAAAAAGGCCTATGCATTCTTCGCATACGAGCCAGGGGGTCTTCTCCGATGAAATCTGCTCCCTGATCTCTTTCTCGGCGTCTTCGCGGGACATACCGAATGCCATGATCGGTTTCACGGCCCTGTCGATATACTGCCGCGATTGGACCACCAGGCTTACGGGGAGCAGGTAGCCTTCGGGATTCGTGATCGCGGCGTTGCATACACCGCATACACCTTGCTTCACGCCGCTTCGTTCCCACCACTGGATGACCTTCAGCTTGGCGTCATCCCTGGTCCTGATAACGTCGTCGGGCCTGAGCGACTTCCCGGCGTCCACGAACCGCTCCACCTTTGGCCCCTTCTTGGAAAGAATACGGCTCTGCTCGAACTTCTTCTTGTTGAGATAATTTGCCACCCAGATGACAATGACTATTATCCCGAAGATAATCGCATAGAGTAAAAATTTTCCGGGGTCCATAATCCGCCCCCTGTAATTAGTTCTGCGAGGAATTGTTCCGCTTCGATATTAGTAATCGCAGGAATGCTTGTCAAGGATTACGCCATCGAACATCCGGGCCGCTAAAGGAATATTCGACCGTCACATCGTGCTGCTTAAGTGCTGCACGTGGCGCTCGAACCATGGGAAACTGTCCATCGCGACATCACCATGGTTTATCTTGCAGCCGCCAAGATGCATCCCCGTCACCATGCAAGACAGGGCTATCCGGTGGTCGTCAAACGAATCGAATCTCGCGCTATGCAATTCAGCGCCACCGTCGTACTCGAACCCGTCATCGAACTCCTCGGCATCGACGCCCATGGCGCGCAGGTTGTGAACGGTGGTGCGAAGCCTGTCCGTTTCCTTGTACCTGAGCTCCGCAGCGCCCCTCATACTGAACGGCCCGTCGCAGAAAGCCCCGAGCATTGACAGGAGCGGCAGCTCGTCAAGAAGCGCCACGATGTCTTCGCCTTGAATCGGGACGTTCCGCAATTCCTGCTTCCCACTGACGCTGATGTTGCCGTACGGCTCAAAATATTCCGGGTGGCGAAGCTCGATGCCGATGTCGGCACCCATCTTGCGCAGATGCTCGATGCAGCCCATTCGTGTCGGGTTCAGTAGAACATCCTTGATAACGATATCCGAACCCGGTGTCAGCAGGGCAAGCACCATGAGATAAACCGCGGATGAAATATCCCCGGGAATGAAAACACCCACCGGGTTCAGCCCGTTGGGACCCCTGATAGATATCTCGTTCCCTGACGATGTGCCGCTCGTGGTTACATCTAATCCCATGAAACGCATCAACCGTTCCGTATGGTCCCGGCAGCAGCTTCGCTCCGTGATCTTCGTCGTTCCTTCGGCATTGATGCCCGCGAGCAGCAATGCCGATTTCAACTGGGCGCTCTGCACCGGAAGCTTATATTCTATCCCCTTCAGCTTCCCGCCTGTTATTGAAACCGGCGCCCTGCCGGCGTCTGTTTCGATACTCGCGCCCATCAAGCGCAACGGCTCGGCGACCCGGTCCATGGGACGCTTCGATAATTGTCCATTGCCGGTCAGCTTCCATTCACCCTCGAAGCCGGATAGAAGCCCGGCAAGCAGGCGCATGAGCGTGGCGGATCCGCCGCAATCTATTTCCGTGTGACCGGGGGATAAATTATATCCCGCAAAGCTCAACGGTCCGCCCTTCCCGGGATTGACCTTGCTACCCAGAATTTCAATCGCCTTGAGGCCATGGAATATCAACGGCGATGTCGGCAAATTCTCAATAGTTGAGCCCGGCGCGAGCGGCGCAAGCAGGATTGCCCTGTATGCTATAGACTTATCGCCCTCGATGAAGACCTGCCCCCTGAGCGGATTTAAAAGCCTCGGAATCTCCTCCATGACATCCTCTAACCCTTCCTGATAGGAGTTGTTTGAAGCAAAATAAAAACTTATTATATACCACATCTTCGAGCAATGCGAGGCAATTAATGCGAAACTTCGGAAATGCAATCATTCTTGCCGCCCTGATACTCATAGTCCAGTATGGATGCGGCGGTGCACATTCACCCGGTCCGGAAAAGGAGACAGCCGGGCAGGAGTCCGTTGACGCGGCGCCGGCGCAACGCTCGTTTGATGAGGTCTACGCCGACCTGCTTAGCGATGACAGACGGAAATCTGCCCTCGCCGATGAAGAAATCAACCGTCGATGGGAAGAATTCCTGCCGGACCTGCTCGCCCGGGCTAAACTAATGGACCCTTTGAAAAGCCCCAAGGCCATTGAACGGCTCGGCCATTACGAGGGCGAGGAAATCGTCGACACGATCCTCCTCGGCCTCGAATCGACCGACCGCGGCATACTTATCGCATCCATCGTCGCCGCTGGACACCGGGTGATCCCGGAAATCGCCGACAAGCTGATAGAGTTCACATACTCCGAAGACGCTGGCATACGCGGCAACGCGGCCAACGCGCTCGCGAATTACAATGCCGTGCCCGGCGTGCTCGCGCGCCTCCGGGAATTGGCACTGGACCCGGAGCTCGGCGTGAGAATGGCGGCCTATTCAGGGCTCGGGAAAGCCGGTGACCATGACTCGAAGCTGCTGCTGTTTGACGCCCTGAAGAAAGAATCGGAACTGGTATCCGCCAATCCGCAACAGGCAACCCTTGTCGTGCTCATTGTCACCAAGGCCCTGAGTAATGTCGTCGATGAAACCGACTGCGAATGGCTCGTGGCCGGGCTCGATGACAATGCCTCGCGGGAATTCCGTAACGGGATGTTCGATATCATCGGCAGCCTGCATTGTTCGGAAGCGGTAGACCCGCTTATAGCGATAACGCGCGATGTTGCCGAGGATGATCTGACAAGGTTCCGGGCGGGATTCACTCTCGCGTTCATCGGCGATGCGCGAGGCTACAAGGCGGCCGGCGATATCTATTTTGCGGCCGACCAGGGGCTTCTGAAAATCAGCGAAACCCAGCTACCTACATTCAAGACAACCATGTCGCAATACAAAGGGCTTCTCGACGAAATGAAGAAATCCAATTCGGGTGAATAGCCCGCCGGCTGGCCCTTAAACAAAATCCAGGACGACCACATTCGGACGCGACGGCAGGTTTTCCGGGTCGATGGTGAAGCGTGTATCGCCGATACGTAGAATGTCGCTCTTCCCCTTGAGGAAATCCTCGACGTTGCCGATTGGAAGCGTCACTACCCTTGTCTTGTAGTGCATCGGGAACACGTACGCCGGCTTGATTTCATTAACAATCTTTGTAGCCTGGTTTGCGTCTATCGTAAAATACCCCCCCACGGGGATCATCATACAGTTGACTCCCTTGAAGAATTCCATCTCCGCCTTCGTCGGTACGGCTCCCATGTCGCCGAGATGCGCGAATTTCACGCCGTCGACGTCGAAGCGGAATGCCAGTGTCGTCCCGCGTTTCTTCCCCTGGGCTTCGTCGTGGAAGAATTGCTTCGCGTCGATCTTATGCCCGTCGACGGTGTGATGCCCCGCTTTTTTCACCGTGACGTGGCTGGATGTTACGAACTGTTCGGCGTTATGATCGAAATGATCGTGGCTTATCAACAGGATGTCGCACGAGTAGTCGGGAATCCTGTAGCCGATACTGTCGTCAAAAGGATCGATGAGGATGGTGGTTCCGTCCGCGCCGGTGATCTTGAAGCTCGCATGCCCGAGCCATTCCACATGTATACTCATTTCATCACGCTCCATGGATACGTTACGCACATGATTCTATCATAGCGCAAGCCGTCTCGCTCCGTTCCATCCATGACTTCCGCGGGGGAGTTTGGTTGCATGACAAATCGCCGCCTGTGGTAAGGCGGTTGTCAGCGGAAAAGGCCGGGTATACCGGCCATTATTTTCGTTAGAGACCAGAAATCGTGTCGCCGATCACCGAATAAAACGTGTCCTGTATCGTCTGACTAAACACCGTGACGACTGCAACGCACATCAAGGCAATAAGTCCGAGTAACATCGCATATTCAGTGAGGCCCTGGCCTCTCTCGTTTTCCCAGAAACGCAGATGTATCATAACGTTTAGCCTCCTTACGGAGCCAAACGTTTCAGCCAACCTTGAATACATTATACCACAGAACCCCCCATTTTTCAAGAGTTACAGGGCAGTTTTCTTCTAAAACCCTGATTAAAAGCCATAAAGCGAAGATGTCCCTTTTGTGTCAAATTCAACACACATAAACCGTGGCATCTTTGACACACAGTGCGGGTGATTGCGGGCTGACCGCTATAAAAAAGTACCTTAAATTATTTCCATGGCGGGCTCCGGCGCGGAAAATCATCCCCAAACCCGCATTAATAAAGGGAAAGAACGAATCCCGAGTTTCCCGATGTATCTCCGTTCCGATTCCGGTAAACAAGCCTTTGGCACGGGGATTGCTTCAATCTTTGTTGTAGATGAGAACCGTACGCAAAATACACTTCGTTGGAATCGGCGGCATCGGAATGAGCGGCATAGCGAGGCTTCTCACGGAGCTCGGATTTACGGTTTCCGGCTCCGACAGTTGCCCCAATGGCAATTGCTCGAAACTCGAAGCCGCCGGTGCCAGGATCTACACCGGGCATTCCGCCGGCAACCTCAACGGGGCCGAGCTTGTCGTACGTTCCAGCGCCATCGGTGATGACAATGTCGAAGTCGAGCGCGCCCGGGAACTCGGCATACCGGTTATCCAGCGTGCCGCGATGCTCGGAATGCTCATGAACTCCCAGGTCGGTATCGCGGTCGCCGGAACTCACGGCAAGACCACGACATCCGCGATGGTCGCGACGATGCTCGAAACAGCCGGGCTGGACCCGACCTGCGTCATCGGTGGAATAGTCCACAAGTTCCAGGCCAATTGGAAACTCGGCTACGGAAATTATTTTGTCGCCGAGGCGGATGAATCGGA
>CAZSPL010000086.1:0-14368 GCA_964608735.1 uncultured Planctomycetota bacterium
AGACGATCGGTACCGCGCCTTCCAGTTCCTTCGCGGCTTTGAATACGTTCCGGATGAGCTGCTTTCCGCCGTCGTCCCTTGGATGCGCTTTTCCGGCGAATATCATCTGGAAGGGGCCGACTTCGCTCGCTATTCTTTTCATCCGGTTGATATCGGAGAACACGAGGTCGGAGCGCTTGTAGGCCGTGGCCCTTCTCGCGAAACCGACAGTGAAGACTTCGGGTTTCAGCTTCACGCCGGTTCTTCGTTCGACTTCCGTCAGCAGTGCCGCCGCCGCTTCTTTATGGGCCGCGCGGATTTCATCCAGCGAGATGCCGACCGCGTAGCGCAGGTAGTTGCTGTCATCACGCCATGCGGGCATGTGCTTATCGAAAAGTTTCTGGAATGGCGGGGCCACCCATGTAAGTGAATGGATGCCGTTTGTTATAGATGCGATGGGATACTGCGGGAACATGCCATGCGACAGTTCCCCATGGCTCATGGCCACCCCGTTGATATAGCGCGAGAAAAACAGCGCGAGGTAGGTCATGTTTACAAAAGTATCCTTGCAGCAACCGGTTCCGTGGATAATTCGTGCGAGCCTTTCGCCAAGCACCTGTTGCACGAGCGTCGCCTGGAAACGGTCGTGGCCGGCGGGTACCGGGGTGTGAGTGGTGAAGACGCACTGTTCGCGGACAAGGTCGATGTCTTCCTCCTCGACAACCATTGAGTCGCGCTCGGCAAGGCGTCCCGAAAGAAGTGACAACGCAAGGAACGCCGCATGGCCCTCATTCATGTGGAATGTGTAGCTCTTCCCGGGGTTGAGCACGCGGAGGAAATCCAGCCCGCCGATGCCGAGGACCGCTTCCTGGCATACCCTGTACTTTTCATCGCCGCCATAGAGGTAATCGGTTATTGACTGGTCATATGGGGAGTTCTCGGGCAGCGCTGTATCGAGGAAATAAACGGGCACCTCGTGTCCCATGGCTCCGTGGATTGTAAATTTCCACACCCTTATCTTCACTTCGCGTCCTTCGATGGATATCGCAATCCTGTGCGGCAGAGGTTCGAGGAAATCCTCTGGTTTCCATTCCATGGGTTCCTCGGTCTGGTTGCCTTCGCTATCGAGACGCTGATGGAAATATCCCTTTCTGTACAGGAGAGTGATCCCAATCAAATGGGCGCCCAGGTCGGCGGCAGCTTTGAGGGTATCCCCCGCCAGTATCCCCAGCCCTCCGCTGTAGGTCGGCATCGACGCCTGGATGCCGATCTCCATCGAGAAGTAAGCTACTATGTTTGGTTGTTCAAGAATCGTCATAGTTTTGACTCCGGTCATCAAGGTTCAGCCATGAGGCCTGAAAAATATGCATCATTTATACCATAGAGCGAGTAAATCCGGGAAACTCCCGGCTTGACAATTCCTCCCGCGAGGTATTAAATCGGGCATCTGGTATCACCTGTGCAACAAAAACACTTATTCAGAGTCTTCGTTTAGTGTCAAAGGAGGAACCGGTATGCCCGCGAGGAATAAACAGAAAAGCATGATAGCGATTGAGAAGCTGGCCGCCAACGGACGAGCGCTTCTCGGAGGCGATGTCGAGGCGGGTTTCGCTGAGTGGAAGACGGAGGTGCTTACGGTAGCGCGGATGATATTCGGCCACGACACCCCCGAATACAGCGACCTTGACAGGGGATTCTGGCGCTACGAGCAGTATTTCCCGCCGGGCCATTTCGAGCCCCATTCGGACCTGCCCATGGCCGTCAAGAACGTGATTTCGATACTCGAAGGGCAGCACAATGCCCTTGGCTATGACCTCGATAACGGGGTGTAGTCGTTACCAAGCCTTCGTCCAGCATGTTACAATAGTCTATGCAGGCAGGAATTTAAAACCCGTGCAACGGACGGATTGTGGATTGGTCCTGCAATAACCCTCACAGGAGAGTCATCGTGAGTATTCGAAGCATTCTCCCCATCACAGCCATCATGCTGATTTTGATAGTTGGATGTTCCACGGGAGGCATGTCGCCGCTAATTCCGGACACGCCAGCGATCCCCCAGCAGGGGGCGGATGTGCATGAGCAGGCCGCGCGGAATCCGGAGCAGTCGGTGATGGGGATGCGGATGCCGCTGGGAATTTTCAGTTGCATCGCGGTTCCCGACGCTGGGCTCATCGAAATAGAGCCGCTTCGAATGATGGACATGCATCTCAACGTGCTCCCCATGCTCGAAGGGGGCACGCAGAATCTTGTGACCCTTGCGAGCCCGCCCGTGTTTTCCAACGGCGGCAAACAGCTCGATGTGGTGATACGATTAAAGCATCCGGAAACCAATTCGATATTCGCCGGGTTCGATGTGCATGGGATTTTCATCAGCGAGGGGACGATGTCCGGATGGAACGACCCGGATATCGTGATTGCCGGGGCGGGCGAGACGCGGCTTTTGAATCCCGACGGCTACACGCGGTGGTGGAATCCGAAGGAATTCACGAACCCGGGCATATTCGGTTACTCGCCGGGGGAAATGGGAAGCGTGATACAGGCGTCGGGCGCGGCGACGCTCAACGGTTACAAGACGTTCTCCACCGGTTTCGGGGCGGATACGGATATGGAAGACCTCGACCCCGGGCTGCGGGGCATGTTCTGGACGAACGAACTGTGGACGCGGCATTATACGATTTCGCTCGAAGGGGGTTTGCATTTCAATTACGCGGTGGATGCATCGTGGGCATACCCGAATGTCGTGCCTCCAACGGGTCCCGGCCACTTCCCGCCGAACGCGAATATGCAGGAAGCATACTGGATAAATGTCGAGGAACCGGTGAACAGCCTGTGGTGGGAGGACGGCGTCGGCCATGGCGGGAATGTCTTCTACAACATCACCATCCATGACTGGCAAGGCGCCGAGGGGATCGGCGACGCGCGGATAGAGATTCCCTCGGTCGGCGTCAATGAAGAGTTGACCAATCTTGTCGATGAGGGCGCCGATTATAAGAAATTTGAATACCAGGTGACTCTTCCCGAGTTGCAATCAGATGACGCGCTCGAAGTATTACTCAGCGTCGATTCATTGACCGGCTCATATCAACCGAATGCCACCGGTGTTGACAAGCCGCTTAGGGCTTATGAGTTGCACTCTACCCAGGTTGCATCAGAAGAGCCCCCGGCGAATCTCCCGCCGGTATGCGAGATGGAAGCGACGACGCCGACCGATATCCTCGTTCTCCAATCGGTGATATTCGATGCGTCGGCAAGCTACGACCCCGACGGAGAGATAGTCCAATATCAGTGGGATTTCGACGGCGATGATGTGTTCGGCGATTCGTGGGATCTGGGCAGCATAGTGAATCCGACGAAGGTTTTCGACACATACGGAGCTTACGATGTCCGCTGTCGCGTCGAGGATGACGATGGCGCGACATCGGACAGCCTCCCGGTAACCGTCAATGTCACCTTCGAGGAAAACCATCCGCCATACGCCATCGCCGAGGCGGTAACCGATACGGATATCGTTTCCGGGATGTCGGTCACATTCGATGCATCGGCGAGTTACGACATCGACGGCTCGATCGAGACGTACGAGTGGGATTTCGACGGCGACGGTAATTACGGGGACGGCTACGATTCGGGAACAGATACGAACCCGGTGAAATATTACTGGTCAAGCGGAGTGTATGACGTCGACCTGAAGGTAATCGACAACGAAGCCGCCGAGGATTTCCTCGACGAAGCGATTACGGTCACGGTCGGCAACGCGCCCCCGGTGGCGTATGCGGAATTCACCACGCCTGCGCCGTATTATATCGACGAGGAATATACGGTCACGGCATCCGGTTCGAACGACCCCGACGGTACGATCGAAGTGTATGAATGGGATATCGATTATGACGGCGTGACATTCACCCCGACTGTATTTACCGAGGATGTGAACGTCCAGTGGGATACGCCCGGGCAGTATTCAATCATGCTCCGGGTGGAAGACAATGACGGGGCTGAGGATTTCCTCGATGAAGCACTCGAAGTGAACGTCTATTCATTTCCCGAGATAACGGATATCAAGGTTACCTATGAAGACCCGCAGAAGGTAACGTGGACTATAACGGGTTCGGGTTTCAGCGACATCACCGGGGATATCATCACCGACCTGCCAACCGGCTACGATGAGACGGTCGTATCGTGGACAAATGAAGAGATAGTGTGCAAGTTCACTCCGTATTCGATGGATGTCAACGCGACGGTATATTTATCGGAGGGGATAGAATCGGATGAGTACCTCGTAAGGGAAGCAAACGGCATCCTTGTCATTTACAACACGAATTCCGAAATATCCGGGCAGATAAAGGACTACTACATCAGCCCGGTGACCGGGCGGGGGATCCCGGCGGAGCATGTGATGGGTCTCGACGCACCCACCGCTGAGACGATATCGCGCGATGCATACAACCTGATGAAGGACGACATCGAATGGTGGATGTCATTCAACGAGGCTCAGTATGAAGTGAAATACATCGTCACCTGCAAGGGCATCCCGCTTCGCATCAACAAGGTCAGCGGTTCGAGCTATAACGACCTTGACTACGCTTGCGTCGACAGCGAATTGTGCCTTTTATTCGAAACATACAGCCTTCCCGGCAGGACATACAACCCGTATTACAAGCTCAGCGCGCCGGAAGTGTTCCATCCATGGAAATTCAGCTACGGCGGAGTGACTGCAAGTTACCTGACCATGCGGCTGTCGGGATATACCCTCGAAGAGGTCACCGGGATGATCGACCGCTGCATGAACCCGTACACGGGCGATGATGTTTACTACATCCTCGACGACGACCCGGACATCTGGTATGACCGCATGCCTGAAGCAAATACTCTGCTTCAGAACGACGGGCTGAATGTCTATTTCGACAACACCGATGTCTTCGTTCTCGCATCGACAATCAACGACCCGCTGATAAGCGACCACGTGATGGGTTACACCGGGCATGGGGTGCATCACAGCAACAACCCCGGCAAATACTACATCATCAACGACCTGGAGTTCACATACCCGAACGGCGCGATATTCAATTCGTATGAGTCGTTCAACGGCACGACATTCACATGGGAGAGCCATTCCGGGCATGGGATGGTCGGCGATTTCATCAGGATGGGCGGCTGCGGCGGGATCGGGCATGTCTTCGAGCCATGGTCGGATGCGGTTGGTGATGAGCGGGTGCTGTACCGGTGGTATGAGCGCGGGTATACGATGGCCGAGGCGCAGTATATGGGATGCAGGTATTTGAGCTGGACCGAAGTCGTGGCGGGAGAACCGCTCTGCCGTATTGCAGTGTGGGATGGTTAAGGTTATCCTTTAAGCGAATAATTTTGTGGAGGAGATTCATGCGATATCTCATTGTCACAGTAGTGATTTCCGTTCTCTTATTTTCCTGCGGGTGCAATTCAAGCAAAAGCCCGCTCAATCCCTCGCTCGTCGACGAGCTGGTGGGAGATTGGACAGGCACGCTCGATTATACGCCGTCGGGCGGGGCCGCGACGCCCATGACGATGACGTTGACGGAATTCCAGTTTTATTACGTGCGTGCGGTGATGACATCGGGGAATGTCATCTACATCGACGAGAAGGTTACCGAGAACGACGCTGACGACCTGGTATTCAATTTCCCGGTGACCGGGGAAACATGGCAGCTGGTTCTCGAAGGTTCGTTGAGCGGCACGACGCTCAGCGGTGAAATAATCCAGCGCGAGAAAGACGAAGCCGACATTGCCCTCGGCACGTGGACCGCATCACCGGCTTAGAGTTACTTCCGGAAGTTATATCTTGATATTAAGCGGTTCGCCGCAGTGAGCGCATCTGCCGTCTTTGATATTCACTTTGCCCGTTGCAAAACCGACGCGCTCGATGACGACCTTCGCGCATGCGGGGCACTTGGTGCCGTCCCCTTCGGGGTCGGAGATGTTCCCGAGATAGATAAATTTCAGCCCGGCTTCGCGTCCGATCCTGCGCGCCCTGACGAGGGTATCCATCGGCGTGGGCGGAACCATGAGCCTGTAGGCGGGATGGTAGCGGGAGAGATGCCACGGGATATCGACGCCGAGCTTCGAGGCTATCCATTTCGAGATGCCCCGGAATGTAGCATCGGTGTCGTTGTATCCGGGGATGACATTGGTGGTTATCTCGACATGCATTTTCCAGCGCTTGACCATTTCCTCGGTACGGGCGAGAATCTGTTCGGGGTTATCCACCTTTGAAATTTCGCTATACGTCCTGTCTTTGAATCCCTTGATGTCGACATTGGCGGCGTCGAGGTAATGGCCGATGGCGTTAAGCCCCTGCTCGGTGATGTAGCCGTTGGTCACGAAGGAGACGGAGAACTTCGCGGCCCGGAGAAGCTTCGCGCAGTCTATGGCGTATTCCAGCCAGATGGAGGGCTCGTTGTAGGTGAAGCTTACGCCGTCGGCGACATTCTCGCGGCACATGGCCATGATATCCTCGGGGGAATGGTAATTCAGTTCCCCGCCGAGGGTGGTGATCCTTCGCTGGCTGATGTCGCAATTCTGGCAGTGCTCGCATGCCATGTTGCATCCGAACGAGCCGAGGGAGAGGACATGCTTGCCGGGGTGGAAGTGATAGAGCGGCTTCTTTTCATAGGGGTCCATGTGGATGGCGGATATCAGGCCGTAGTTGATGGCCCACAGCGAGCCGGAGGTATTGTACCTCGTGCCGCAGAAACCGGTCTTGCCATCGGGGATTACGCAATACCTCGGGCACAGCCCGCACTTGAGCCCGCCTTCGCCGCCGGGCGAGGAGAACATCGCTCTCTTCATTAACGGATTGACTCCGGGCTGGAGATCAGCCTCAGTTGTGCCATACACCATCCGTTCACTCCCGCATTTCAAGTGAATAGCCGCGTCCGGCATCCATTCTTATACGTTAATTATACTATACGATTGCGCATGACGGGGCCATGAATGGTAATCAAGCGTATGTCGGAGCGCGGATGTCCCGTCCGCATGGGTGCGGGCGGGGGTTTACCAGTACCCGTCCGGGCGGAGTTTCGTGACGAATCCGAGATAGCCCGGCTGGCTGTAATCATCCTGCAATGCATAGCCGGGGCCGGGGTCGAGGTCGAATTTGCTGAGGAAGGCATCGATGGAACCGTTCGATGTATGGTGCTCGGTTACGGGGCCGGGGTCGAAATCGACAATCCCCTCGAAAAGCCCCGCCACGTAAACGGCGGTCGTGCCGTCGATTGCCAGCCCCTTGCCGGCGTCGTTCGTCACTATACTGCCCCAGTCCAGCCCCCAGAGGTATGTACCGGATGAATCATATTTGCATAGGAACGCGTCGTTACCGCCGCTGGAGATGTGGTTGTCGATCTGCGGGCCGGGGTTGAAGTCGATGATGTCATCCGCGAACATCATCGAATCCGGTGAACAGCGGCTCTTCAAAAGGATGCCGAAGTCCGATGTCGGCATCGATGGTGTAATAGTCCGGGAAATCGAGGCTCTCGAGGGTAAGGTTCACCAAAGGAGGGGGTTCGAGAAAGGGCTGGACGTTCAGATGCCAGTCAGCGGTGGACGCATCGTGGCCCGGTCCATGCGGAGAGCCGTATTCCATCGAGAACTTCACGCAGGAAACGCTTTATGATTCGAGCGAGGGACAGGCGATGGTCACCGTGGATTTCATCGGGGATGTTTTCGTCACAGGGCGTTTCGCTGGCACCGTCGACTTCGACCCCGGTGACGGAGAGGATTGGTATGATGCCGGGATCTGGTATGACCCATTCCTGCTGAAGCTCCTGCCGGATGGGTACTGGCAATGATTTAATGTTGTAGCGCAGGCATCCTGCCTGCAGTTTCCGGGGTGAGGCTGGGAAGATGCAGGCAGGATGCCTGCGCTACAACGGAATAATCACTCATCAGGCTTTTTTGAAAGCTAAATTCACGGCTGTCCCTTGCATCACCCGTCTAAATCAGCTCGTCAACAACTTCGGTGATAATCGTCTTGTCGGCGTAAACTCCGCCCTTCCTTGTCCATCGCACATTGCCGTCCCGGTCGATGACGAAATGATTCGGCACGCCGGGGGTTCCGCCGACAAGGTTGAGGATGGGCACATAGGCAGTGGATGGCGGGTAGGGGTCGTGAAGCCATTCGGTTGCCGTCCATCCCGTATAACCGGTGTAGTAAGCCATCACCGTATCGAACGACGGGTCCATACATATGTTGAGGAAGACATAATCCTGTCCGGAGTAATCATCGAGGATTTCAGCCAATGTCGGAAACTCCGACTTGCAGGCGCTTCACGTCGTCATCCAGAAATTCAGGTAGACCACGTTCCCCGGCGAGTAATCGGATAGGCTGACGAGCTCGTGGTCCGGCAGCCGCTGTAGGGTCCAGGCGGGTGCGGGCAATGCTTCATCGAAACCGGCGGGATAAGCCCCTGTAGGATATTGGGTAACACGAATGAATGTATCGGCGTTTTCGGTGTACCCGCCTTCCGGGTCGGTCACGCGTACGGTTATGTATGAATGGCCGACGGCGTTTGGCGATACCCACTCCACGCTCTCCGCGTCATTGGTGAGGAACGTGCCGGTGGGCGATGTCCAGTGGTAGGTGAAATCATCGACGCTGTCGGGATCGGACGCCTGCACCGTGAGCGTCACGCGCTCGTTATATGAAGCATTGAGGGTTGTAGTACGGCTTAGCTCGACCGACTCGATTACCGGCGGCGCGAGGATTGTGAATCCATCGATTTTAGATGTCTCTGTGCCGCATCCGTTTGTAAGGACAACATCCCACGCGCCATGCTCCGCGCCGGTAAGGTTAAAGTCGGCTGTGAGGCTGTTCAGGCTGTATGAAGTGATGTCGCCGATGATATCCGGATGGCCTTCTCTTCGCAGCCGGAGGTCGGCTTCATGCTCCGTACCGGTGAATTTCTCGCCGGTGATGGTGACTTCGACGACGCCGACGTTGTTATGCGCGGAATCGGGGTCGACCTGAGTTATCGACGGGGTGGCGCAGAGGATGTGGAAAAGGTCCGGCCCGATGGCGGACTTGCCGTCGCCGTTTGTTACCTCGACATCGTAGAAACCGAGGTCGGGTGTAAATGGTATGTTTATATTGCAGGTGATTGTCGTGGAGCTGACGACTACGACGCTTGTCGCGACGATGTCAGCCGCCGCGGGCTGCGTCAATCTCACTCCCGCGCCGGGGCCGAAGAAATTCGTGCCGGTGACGATGACGCCGTTCAGATTGGTGCCGATTTCGGCGCTGTCGGGATTTATTCCGCTCACCGACGGCGGCGGGTTCTGCACTTCGAAAAGGGAAATGCCGGTGCCGGATTTCATGTCGCCGTTGATTACTTCGACGTCGACCCATCCCGTGGGAGCACTGAGCGGGATGCTGAAATCGCACTGGATGGTGTTCTCATTCAGCACTGTAACATTCGTAGCCGGGAGGTTCGGGTAGCCTGATTTCTTCAGGAAAACCTGCGCCCCCGGGCCTTTGAAATTCGCGCCGGAGACGATTACGCCGGGATAGCTCTGCCCGCGGTTGCCGTGGTCGGGATTTATCGAGGTAACCACCGGGTCGACGCCGAATACCACGAACAAGGCGGTACCGGTGCCGGATTTTCCGCCCGGGTTGGTGATTTCAACATCGTATGCGCCATCCTCGACGGATAACGGGATGCTGATATCGCAGGTGATGGTCGATGCGTTTATCACCGAGACATTCGTCGCGGTGATGTCCGGCTCGCCGTCCTGCCTGAGTTTCACCAGTGCGCCGGGTCCGGTGAAATAGTTACCGGAAATGGTGACGCCATCAAGATCGGTTCCAGTCTCCCCCTGGCCGGGATTGATGCCGGTGACACTCGGGGGCGGTGGCAGGATTTCGAACAGGCCGATTCCCGTGCCGGATTTTCCGTCGCCGTTGATGATTTCAACATCGTACAAGCCGGTATGTGCGTTGATTGGGATGTTGAAATCGCAGGTGATGGCGGTGGAACTTACGAGAATCACATCGGCACCCACGATATCCGGCGCGGCGGCGGCTTTCAGCTTAACCTGGATGACCGGGCCCGCGAAATATGAGCCGGTTATGGTGACGTTGTCGAGGATAACGCCCGCATCGGTGCTTTGGGGGTCGATGCCGCTTACCTGTGGCGGCGGGCCGGATATCCAGAAGATGTCTTCGGCGAGACCGGACTTGCCGTCGCTGTTTGTAACTTCGACATCGTATCCACCGGGAGGCGCTCCTATCGGGATATCGAGGTCGCAGAGGATGGATGTTGAATTTGCCACGATGACATTCAGTGCGTGAATCTCATCGCCGGTCTGTGGCTTCAGGCTCACCTCTATGCCGGGGTCCGCGAAATACTGGCCCGAGACATTCACATTTTCGATATATGTTCCGGCTTCACCGGTATCTGGATTTATTTCCTGGACGAGCGGCGGCGGCGGCTCGATAGTTATCAATTCCGTGCCGATGCCGGCCTTGGAGAATTCATTTGTAACTTCGACATCGTAGATGCCGGGATGGGCGGAGACGGGGATATTGAAATCACAGGTGATGGTTGTCGGATCTATTGTTTCGACATTCACGGCGAAAATATCTTCCGCGTCATGCGCGGTGAGTTTGACGACCGAGCCCGGGCCGGCAAATCCTGTTCCCGTGACGACGGCCGCCTCGACGGGCGTCCCGGCAACGACAGTGTCGGGTTCGATTGTGGTGACGGTCGGTGTGCCGGCTTCGGTGACGGTGATGGTGACAAAATATTGCAGGGCGGTTGCGCCGGTTCCGGCCGATGTGGCGACTATTCTTGCTTCATACTCGCCCGCGACGGCGCCGTTGTTGTTTATTATTTCGGTTTCCCAGGTATTCGCATCAGCATGCGTGAACTCGAAGAACTCCTGCCCGGTGATGTCCGGCGCGACGATGACAACCTGTTCGACATCATCCTGCCAGTCGAGCACGTCCACTTCGGCATGCGCGGATTGCTGCGGTGCATCATAGAGTATGCCACAGCTGAAATTTTCTATTGCGTAGGGTTCTTTGCAATTTCCGGGCCAGGATGCATCGACGGCGAAAGTTATCCCGGTATAAGACGGCGGCTTGGGAATATAGACGATATAGTTCTCGGTCCTGGCTTCGCCCGGGCCGAATGAGCCGTCGGTGGACTCGCCGGGGAATGCCCTGAACGGGTTGAGGGATTCTCCGCCGGGGATGTCCCACAGGTCGGTCCATCCATCGGGATTTTGCAGCAGGTGTCCGAAAGTGTTGGTGAAGAGTATTCCGCGCACGTCGAATCCGGCGAGGTCATAAGGATTCCGCAGGATGACATCGGCATCGAGGATGCGCGTTACCGGGTCGAATGAGTTGACGTTTATCGAGACGCAGTCATCGCAGGCGGGGGGGACGAGATATTCGGTAATGTCGAAATGGGCTTCGAGGTTTCGTACCGGCTCCAGCGAAACCTGCTTCGTCGCGAAGTCAAAGCGGATATCCCACATACCCCAGACGGTACGATGAGATTGAACTTCGCGTCTATTTTCGACAGGAGAGAGTGCGACATCCAATGGTTCACCAACCGGAGGCGCAGTGGGCGATCCCGAACAACCGATAATCAAAGAAAGAGCGCTCAGTATCACTATAATGAAAGGAGAATACCTCTTCATTTCCACAACCATCCTTTACCGTAAGCTCACGGTATATTCTACCATTATTATTAAGAATAATTACTAATTATGATTATATTTATTAAATGAGAATTAATCTCAATTAGGTTTAAGGGGATTGAATCGGCTCAGTCTGGGCCCTGGGAGTGGCATTAATACAGGCAAAATGATAGTATCGTTCCTCGTGAGTATTAGACCGGATGTACTCCGGGTTCATTAATTTTACGGAAGAGAGTGATGAAATGCAGCTATTCAACTATGGCACTATGGAGGGGTTGAGCATAGGCCTCAGGATGGGCGACAGGACGATAGACCTGTCGAGGGGATTCGAATTGTACCATGATGAGGATAGCACTTTTTTTTACTACGAGTCGCTGGAAGAACTGATTCTCGACAACCGTTTTACGGTGGAGTTTTTCAAGAAGGTGTATGAGTACCTCGAACTTGAAGACCAGATACCGGGCCTCGAAGTTGAGGATGAGATCGAATATGAGCCACCGTTGTATGAGCCGTCGAAGATACTTGCGCTCGGGCGCAACTACGCCGCGCATGCCGCCGAGGGAGGCCACAAGGTCGCCGAGGAGCCTATCTTTTTCTGCAAGCTTCTGAATACCCTTCTTCCGCATGAAGGAGAGATTATTTATCCGTCGCACCTGACGCGCGTCGATCACGAGGCGGAGCTGGCGGTGGTGATCGGCGGGATTGCGAAGGATGTCGATGCGTCGGAAGCCATGGAGTACGTGGCGGGGTATACGATAGCGAACGACATCACCGCCCGGGACATGCAGAAGCAGGACCAGGCGAAGCAGCATCCGTGGCTGCGCTCGAAGAATTTCGACACGTTCTGCCCGATGGGGCCGTATCTCGTTCCGAAGGATGCGATTAACGATGCGCACAATCTCGATATCGAGCTGAAGGTGAACGGCGAGACGCGTCAGAAGTCGAATACATCGAAGATGGTGTTCAGGATACCGGAAGTCATTTCATATTTGTCGAAGCATATGACGTTGTTTCCGGGGGATATCATCCTGACCGGGACGCCGGATGGAATTTCGCCGCTCAAGGTTGGAGACGTGGTGGAGGCATCGATCGAGGGACTCGGGACGTTGAGGAATACGGTGGTCGGGGGATAGAGGTGCGCAGCCCTTGGGACAGTCCCTTGGCAGCTTGCAGGATGGATTCATATCATGCGTTTGGGGACAGTCCCGCGGGCTGGCGGATAATCTGTTCAGAATTGCAAAAAAATGGTGCTGGTTCGCAGCACCATTTTGTTATGTATCAGCAACAACGTCGAGGATTTTTTACGGAGCAGTGCCGGTATTAAAAGCATAATCATGAGCGTCGGTGTCTTCACTGAAGCATTTCGCGACGCGAACATCGGCATCGGTTGTCCATGAACACATACCGAATTTCAGGTTTTTCGCTTTGTAGCCGAGGATGGCCAGAACTGTTGTAGCGACTCCTCCGGTATGGCCGGTATAGCAGTAGATCACGATATCCTTGGTCGGGTCGATCTTCTTGAGTTCGGTGATGGTAGCGGTGTTCCTCCACGGGATGTTAATGGCGCCCGGGATATGTCCGATGGCATAGTGCTCCGCGCTACGCACGGAGATGATGAGGGGGTCATTTGATGTATCGCCGTCGTTGAGGTTGTCGAACAGGTCCTTTGCGGCGATGGTAGGTCCGAGTGTGCCCGCGGTATATGCTTCCGCTGCCGCACGGACTATTTCGAAATCATCCTGCGATGTCGTATTGTCCAACTCCGGGAGTGTCTGTGTCGCGGGCAGCGTGTTTGCCGCGGTCTCGATGGGGTAATCGTGGGAATCGGTGGCCTCATTGAATGCTTTTGCTACCCTGACGTCGGGGTCTTTGGTCCATGACCCGATGCCGAATTTCAAATTCTTTGCGTCGTAACCGAGGACGTTAAGCGCGGTAGTCGCGGCGGCGCCGGTATGCCCGGTGTAGCAATAGCAGACGATATCCTTGCCGGCGGGGATCTTCGCGAGGCTTGACGTGTATGCGATCTCCTTCCACGGGATGTTGATGGCGCCGGGTATATGTCCGATCTGGTAGTGCTCGTAGCTGCGGACGCTTATAACCACGGGGTCGTTCGTGGTGTCGCCGTCGTTGAGGTTATCGAACAGGTCGGCCGCGGAGATCGTGGGACCGGTTCCCAACGCGAGGTAGGCATCCTCCGCGGCGCGCGTGGTTTCAAACTGGTCTTTTTCTTGTGCTACGGGCGGTGCCGCAGGGTTGTCGATGTTGTAGGTGACATCGGTACAACCGGTGAGCGAAATGGCAAGAGCGAGCATGAGAATCGCTCCAAAGATTCCGAAAAGGTAACTTCTTCTGTTCATGTTATTCACCTGGCTCCTCGAATTATTCTTTTATTTTATGCCGCCGGCTCTGCCCGGCGGCATATTGACAGGATAGTGAATCCGGCCTCAATCGGGCGCTCCATCGACAATCACGGATTCATTCGCCTCAAGCTCCTCGGGGAACGCGATGTCTTCGAGTATCCTCGAATTGATATAGGCCTCGGTCAGGAAGAGGTCGTCATTACCGTGGCAGCTATCGCAGGACGCATTCTGTGGTGTGTCAAGGCGAATATTATGCGGACTTGTGTATTTCCATGTCGGCAGGGACGTGAAGTCGCTCAGGTCGATGCCGTATTCTTCAAAGGTGTCGGGCGCGATGGGTATATGCCGCAGCAAAACGT
>CAZSPL010000087.1:0-14358 GCA_964608735.1 uncultured Planctomycetota bacterium
AAAAACCGGCGGTTGACGCCGGTTGGAGTGTTCGGTTTCGTCGGATTTACATCACGCCCGTAAGCTGGTCCATGTAGATATTCCCCCTGACTACGAGCGCGCCGCTGATGAGAATCCGCATCGTCGCTTCGATGCCGCTGTTGTACATCGGATTGTCGTCATCGAACGGCCCTTCGAAATAAGGCCAGTCGGGGTCATCGAGCAGCCGGTTGTACTTGCTGTTTTCGAGAGTATTCAGGTTGCCGTAGCCGATAAGCCAGTACCCCTCGGCGGTCGTGCCGTTCGGGTTCGTGAAGCGCAGCGGGATGTATGCGAAATGCCCGGCGGGGTAGTTGACCCATGTCGACGGGTCGTACGGGTCCCATGGGTCGAGGATGCGGTATTCACCCTCATGTGTTCCGGGATTGATCGAGAGGCGCGCCGGCGCAAGCCCGTTATAACTCGTGCCGTTGGGGCTCGTAATACCCCCCACCCAGTCGAAGTCGTTCGTCTGAGGATCATAGTCGTATTCCATATATGCGACATTCAGCATAGCGTTGCCGGGGCTTTCGAGGGGATTGTCCCAGTAGACATCGAGAATCCGATTGTAAATCAGCTCATCTACGGCTTTCATCTTCTCGCGCAGGCCGCCGACATCCGTAGGATTCTGGCCCGGCACCACGCGGTAGGGCGAATCCGGGAGTTTCATGTCGTAGATGAAATCATCCTGGTTAAGGACATTCGGCTCGTTTGCCGGGCCGCCGTTGCCGCCGGTAATCGCCGGCCCCATGCGTATCCACGAGCCGCCCGGCTGCAGATAATGCCGCTTCAAACCGGGATACTTCCCGGCGTTCTTCTGGGCATACTTCGACAGGCCGTTATCTATCTCCATCACGAAATTCTCGATGCGTTTCAGCCTGCCTTTCTCCACAACGGTCGTGTATGTCTTGGTGGTGATGACCGTAAGGATGGCGATGATGCTGAGCGCTACCATGATTTCCACGAGCGTGAAGCCGTGGTTCGATGATAATTTTATTCTCATGACAAGTACAACCTCCGCGCCGAAAGCCGATTCCGGCCCCGGAGCTCAGATGGTGAATTATATAAGGCATTGTTGAAGGATTCAATCATGTCAATAATCCCGAGGGGAAAAGCGCGAGCTACGCTTGCTGAGGCTACATTGAATAAACCATGCCCGGCGCCCGCTGTCAAGGTCGAAAGGCGATAACGCACCGTCCTTCGCCATGGATATTAGACGCCGCTGTCGCCGATATGGTTTGGTTTGCCGACAGAAAAACCCCGGGATGCCCGGGGTAAAATGTTCCATCTTCGGCCTATTAATGATGTGCGCTTTCGGCGTAGACGAGCCAGAACTTGTCCATCTGGAATGCGAACCAGTCGCCGAAAACATCCTTCCCGACCACGTAGTCGACGGTGACCTCGATCCTGTCGCCCGGCGTGATGAAGGTGCTCGGCGTACCGCCGACCCAGAGCTGTTCCATCGTATGCTGCATACGGTATTCCACGGTTCTCTGGGACGGTGATATCTCGAATACACCGTTTTCCTTCATGTGCGTCGATGTGAAAATGACCGTGCTCCCCGAATCGATGTTCGTGGCGGTTATCTTGACATCGAGGAACTGCTCGAAGCTTATCGGGTCGACCGCTCCATTGAGCACGAAGGTGAACGTGTCGACATTCTCGAAGGGGATATTGAATGTCCCCCCGGAGCTGATCGAGTAAGGACCGATCCGGAATTCCTTGACGATGGGATCGGACCCATTGAAATCTGTTGCTACGAGTTCGGAGCCCTTCCCGCAGGCTAAACCAAGGAGAAGGATTATTGACAGGAGGCCAATAAGGATAATTGCTTTTCTCATCCGGCCTGTCCCTCCAACAATCGGATTTAAATACTTCTAATTACTATCGAACAAATTATATACGTTTTTACCATAACGGCAAGCCCGGCGTCAAATTATCCGCCCAGTATCTTCGGCGCGAAGTTCGCCAGGCGGTCGACGAGCTGAATCATGGACGCCTCATAGAGGTGGATCAGCGGCCTGGGGAAGATGCCGAAGACGAGCATCAGGACGACCAGCGGTACGAGGGTGATGCCCTCGCGGTAGTCCATATCCTTGAGCCATGCCCACTTTTCGTTGAGCGGCCCGAGGAACACCCGCTGGTACATCCACAGCATATACCCTGCCGTAATCAGTATGCCAAACGCCGATATCACCACCAGGACGCGCATCAGGTTGACCCCGCTGGCGAGTATCCACGATGACTGGAACGCGCCGTACAGCGTCAGAAACTCACCCCAGAATCCCGACAGGCCGGGAAGTCCGAGGTTTGCCATGGTGGAGATGCCGGCAATAAGCGCGTAGAAACGCATGTTCTTGGCTATGCCGCCGAAGATGTTTATCTCCCTGGTATGCGCCCGGTCGTAGATGACGCCTACGATGAGGAACAAAGCCCCCGAGATAATGCCGTGACTTATTATCTGGAACTGCGCCCCCGTGTAGCCCATCTGGGTCATCGACGCGAATCCCAGGATGACGAAGCCCATGTGTCCCACCGAGGAGTAGGCCACGAGCTTCTTCAAGTCATTCTGGGCAAGGGCCACCATTGCGCCATACACGATATTTATCGTCCCCAGGACACCCATGAACGGGATGAAGTAGTGCGACGCTTCGGGGAACGTCGGGTAGTTGAACCTGAGGAAACCGTATGTCCCCATCTTCAGCAGTACCCCGGCAAGTATGACCGATACCGCCGTCGGCGCCTCGACGTGCGCGTCGGGGAGCCACGTGTGGAACGGGAATATCGGCACCTTGATGGCGAATCCGAGGAAGAACGCCAGCCACACTATCTTCTGTACCGGCAGGGACAGGTAGGTCGATGCCAGCTCCTGCATTTTCAGGACATCCCATGTCGCTCCGAAATCGCTTCCACGAGCCGCCGCCACCGAGAAGTACATCAGCAGCATGCCCAGCAAAAGGAATATCGAGCCGAACAGGGTGTACAGGAAGAACTTGATGGCCGCGTATTCCCGCCGCGGGCCGCCCCATATGCCGATGAGGAAGTACATCGGTATCAGCATCATCTCCCAGAACAGGTAGAACAGTATGTAGTTCAGGGAGACGAAGGTCCCGAGCATTCCCACTTCGAGCAGCAGGAACCAGCACATGTATTCCTTCACCCGGTTCTTGATTCCCCACGACGCTATAACGCCGATGGAGCTCAGCAGGGTGGTGAGGATGATCATCGGGAAACTGATGCCGTCCACGCCGACCTGGTAATCCATGGTCATCAGCGCGTTTTCCTGCTCGCTCGGGGTCTTGGCGAGGCTGTTGGTGATGGTTATCCACTTATGCGTCTCGGTGAACTGCATGGCGGGCTGGCTCGCGTCATACCCGGTCAGCATCTGCACCGAGAGCAGGAACGGGATGATCGAGTAGACCAGGGTGTTGACTTTGATGAGCGACTGGTTCCCCTTGGGGATTATGGCGTTGAGGAAGATGCCCACGAACGGAATGAAGACGATCTTGGTCAGTATTCCGAACGGCAGCCAGTCCCACTGCCTGAACGCGATTATCACGACTATCAACGTGAAAACCAGGAACAGCGCTGTGGCAAGGCTGTCCACGGGCGTGGCCAGATACTTTTCGCCCTCTTTGGGGATTCCATCGTCCACGGTCATTTTGTGCGAATCTTTTTCCATTATGACGGTCCCTTGATATTAAGGCTATTTTCAAACAATCCCGTAAGCCGGGTAAAACAAGCCGTACGATTACCTGCTTACCATCACGGCGAGCAGGACGACGATAATGAACACGACGAGGCTGAGCATTGCGTTCTGAACGTAGCCCGACTGCAACGGTCTTGCCAGCTTGCTCACGCTGTCCACGATCCATCCAAGCAAGTTGACCGCGCCGTCGACTATGAACAGGTCGACGCGTCCCTGGAGCCAGGCCAGCCTCTCTCCGAACCAGGCGGCGGCATTGACGATGCCGTCGATTATCCACGTGTCTATCATACGCATCAACTTGCACAGGAGCAGGAAGCCGACGATGATGACGCCGTTGTAGAATTCATCGAAGTAATATTTGTTATACACCCACCTGTAAAGCACCGGGTGGCTCTTCTTCAGTCTTTCCTTGAATGGGTTGCCCCAGCTGAGGAGCTTGAGTCCGGCGAGCACGCCCGCAAGCGCGATGCACAGGGAGATGACCATTAGAATCGCCGTGAGCGCCGAGAACGCGTGATGCCCATGTCCGAAGGTGACATACCTGCCGAAGATGTTTATGCTGCTGTGGAACGGCATCCCGAGAAGCCCGTAAAGTGTCGCGAATATGGCGAGGATTATCAGCGGGACGAGCATGCTCGGCGGCGATTCATGCACGTGATGTTCGCCGCGGTATTTGCCGAGGAATGTCATGCTGATGAGGCGGAACATGTAGAACGCCGTAAGGAATGCCCCGCCGACGCCGAGAAGGAATACGATGAAATTCAGCGGGTTGCCGTTAAGCGCCCAGTTGAATGCCGCTCCCAGCACTTCATCCTTCGACCAGAACCCAGCGAACGGGAATATCCCGCACAATGCGAGCGTGCCCGCCATGAAGGTGATATATGTCCACTTCATCTTCTTGGCGAGGCCGCCCATCTCGCGCATATCCTGCGACCCGCATCCGTGGATGACGGAGCCGGAGCCGAGGAAGAGCAGGGCCTTGAAGTATGCGTGGCAGATGAGGTGGAATATACCGGCGGTGAGGCTTCCAACGCCCAGGCCTATCATCATGTAACCGAGCTGGGATATCGTCGAATACGCCAGCACCCGCTTGATGTCGTACATCACAAGCCCGATCGTAGCCGCTCCGAATGCAGTTATCGCGCCGATATATGCCACCCAGGTGAGCGCCCCGGGTGCGGCGTCGAACAGGAAGTAGAACCGTCCGACCATATACACGCCCGCGGCAACCATGGTGGCCGCGTGTATCAGGGCGCTGACCGGGGTGGGGCCTTCCATCGCGTCGGGAAGCCATACATGCAGCGGAAATTGTGCGCTCTTGCCCACCGCGCCACAGAAAAGAAGCAGCGCCGCGAGAGTGAGCAGCCATGTATAGCGGCCCCAATCATATTCCAGTATCAGTTCTTTTATCGTTACCGGGCGGTCGGCATATTTCATCTGCCCCCATCGAGCCTCGCGTCCGAACGCTTCGTAGGTGTTCAACAGTATCGGCGCCCCGAGATTCGCGCCGACTTCGAAACCGTTCAGCTTTTTCTCGACTTGCCTGAACGAACCTGCGATGGGCGCGTCGGGGTAGGTGTTTTCATCCCCCTTGATATAAAGCCCCGCGAGCTCCTGGAACTTGCCCGCGAGCAGGTTGGATTCCTTCGCGGAGATGAAACCGAGTTCATGTATCAGCGTGTAGAGGCCCGCTTCGTCGTTGACGGACTGCAGCCTGTCCTTGAAGTTCTTGTATATCTCCTCGAGCCAGGGATTATATGTCTTCACGACCGCGCCCGATGACGTGCCCTGCATCAGGCCTTCCTGCTCGCGAATCTTCTGGTTCAAATACGCATCGACCTGTTCTTTGCCCTTCGGATAAAGCCCCGCGGGCTGGATTGTCTTCATCTCGTCGAGGAACGCGCGCCAGTTTTCGAGGGTGCCGTTCCAGTCGCGCTTGTCGAAGGTGATTGTTGTGAAATCCGGGAAATTCCTGTCCCTGAATTCAGGCCAGCTCTGCACGGCGGCGATGTAATCCGGGTCGGTTTTCAAATCGTCGCAATAGTCGGTCCATGCTTTTTCCTTCGGCCCGACCTTCGCACCGCCGGTCCATTTCGGGTCGATGAGGATCTGCATCATGTATGGATAATAGTGCTCGACGAATTCCTTGCGATGGAAATACCGTTTCATCAGCTCGATACGGAAATCCTTGCCGCCATCCAGGGCTTCGGCGAGATGCTTGTATGCTTCGGGTATCGGTTTGTTCTGCTCGATATACTGATTCCACATCTCGGACCGTTCCGCCCTCAGTTCCGAAATCTTGCCCTGAAGCTCGGATTCCTCTTCGGCGGACATATGCCCCTCGCCGTGCTGGATCTCGGTGGCGATCTCGCCCATCTCGGCATCGACGTTGCGGATGGCTTCATAGCCGGGGTCGGTGAACAGGAACGATATATTGCCGGTGTGGTATCCCTCGACCACCTCTTCGGTTTCGACCTCGGCGACATCGGTCCGGGTCAGTTGCCGCGTCGGCCTCTGATAGCTCAACCCCGCCATGAGCACCATCGCGCCGAGAAGCATGATACCGATGAACATGCCGATATCGCCAAGTTTCGTGACGATGAACGCCTTCTTCTGGGCGTCGGCCGCCGAATGCTTGTAATAGAAGAAGCCGATCAGCAGGTATGAACACAGCCCCATCAGTTCCCAGCCGATGAAGAAACTCAGCAGGTTGTCGCTGAGGACCATGGTGATCATCGAGAACACGAACAGGCTGTGGAAAGCGAAATAACGTCCGTAATGCGGGTCGCCGAGCATGTAGCCGGTCGAATATATCTGGATGAGGCAGGCCACCACGGTGACCATGAAAATGGTGACGACCGATATGCCGTCGAGAGCGATGCCGAGATGGATCTTTACGTTGCCTATCGCCTGGAATTCGAACGCCCACGGACGGAGGTAGTTGTGCGTGTCGGCATAGCCGCCCGTGACCATTTTAATGAACAGGAATGTCGAGATTACCGCGCCGGCAGCTATCGCGATGATGGAGATATACGGGCCCAGCCGCATGAAAAGCTTGCGATGAATCACCAGGCCGATGACAATCACGAAGAATGCCAGCCCCGGCAGCGCCGGTATCAGGTAAACGTAATTCTCAGGATTTGTGAAGATATCCATCTTGCATCCAAATTAACCGAATTCCATCGACGGTACGACGGTTCAGGTATCACATAAAATCTATTTCAAACTTCATACCCGCCGGTGGACTACCACTTGAGCAGGTTTATCGACTCGGTATTAACCGATTTGAAATGCCGGTACATGGCGATTATCAGCGCGATGCCGATGGCGACCTCGGCGGCCGCGAGTGTGATTGTGAACACGGTGAATACCTGGCCTACGGGCGACGCGATCTCCTGCCGCGTGTTGAAGGCCTGGAGGGTCATCGTGACTCCCCATCGCTGGCTGAATGCGACGAGGTTGATGTTGCAGGCGTTGAACATAAGCTCAAGCCCCATCAGGATGCCGATGGCATTGCGCCTGGTCAGTACCGCGAAGAGCCCGATACAGAAAACGAATACCGAGAGGACCAGGTAATACCATATCGGCACCGGCACCGTTACATATGTTACATCGTGCATCTCTCACCATTGCCGCACTGCTATGCGGCCCGACATCCCGCCCTCGGGCGGTTGTATTTATCAGTCTTTCCTCGCCAGGATCAGTCCCCCGATCATGGCGATTGTAAGTACTATCGAAACTATCCAAAAGGCCAGCGTGTAAGTTGACATCAGGGACTGGCCTATCAACGTAATGTTAGGCACGTCGACGGCCATTTTATCGAGGGTGGCCTGCACGGCCCATTTCTGTCCCGCCGAGAATGTCAGGTTTTCGTTCACGGTAACGGGCCGCAGGAAAATGTAGATCATCACCACCGCGAGTACGAGCGTGGCAAGCACCGCGAACGGCACCTGCCGGTTATGCGCTCGAAGCTCCTGCCCCGTAAGGTTCTGGGTGAGCATTATGGCGAACAGTATCAGTATGGTTACCGCGCCAGCGTAAATTAAAATCTGCACGGCCGCGAGGAACTCGGCGTTCTGCAGCATGAATATGCCCGCGATGAGTATGAACGTAAGGCAAAGGAACAGCGCCGCATGCACGAGGTTCTTGCGCGTCGCGACGGAGAATGCGCATACGATAATAAGCAATGCCAGTACCCAGAAGATCAGGTGTGGAAGCCATTTCCCGAATAGCACCGGGGCCCAGCGGAAGATGGCCACCAGCACCGGGGTGGCGATTACGACGAGTGCGCCCACTACCGACAGGTAGAAAAGCCACGCGCTTAGCGCGGGTATCGAGCGTTTGGTCAACTGCCATAATATGACCAGGATCAGCGTGATCCCGATCATCGTGAACATAAACGGCAGGAATTGTTGAGCTGGTTGAGTCATATCTACCACTTAAGCCCGTGACGCCAGGCCCGGACGGCCGCGCCATATCGTACGCGGGCTTCTTTTATTTCTCCTCCCCGGCTTTCTCCGCGGGGGGCTTGGGTTTCTTCTTCTCTTCTCTTTTCGCGAGTATGGCCGCCCATTCCGCCTCGTTCGCTTCCCGTTCGAGGCCGTGCCTGTCGAACCTCAGCCCGTCGCGCGAAAACGCCGAGTATGCCGCTTCACCGCCGGACAGGACGATGCAATCGGCGGGACATATCTCCTGGCACAGGCCGCAGAAAAGGCACTTGGTGAGGTCGATCCTGTAGTCCTTGAGGTACCGCTTCTTGTCCTCGGTCTTCTCGACGACGACCTCGATGCACTCGTTCGGGCATACCTTCGCGCACTGGCCGCACAATATGCACAGGTCATTCTTCGTACCCGGTTCCTGCAGCAGGGAGTGCCTTCCGCGGAATATCGGCGCCCAGATTATCTCCTGGTCGGGATACTGCACCGTTACCTTCTTGTTGAAAAATTCAACGAGGGTCGTGCGCAGCCCCGCGCGCAATCCCCAAAGGGGGACCAGCAGCTTGTTGAGCTGGGCGACGAAGCTATCATCTTGTATCCGTTTATCCATTCTTTATACCATCCCCCCCTCGAAGCAAATTGCCATATTAATGCCCGGGCTCGTCGGTATCTTCGTTACCGGGCACGTCTTTCGATGTCTCGCTTCCCTTGAGCCATTTGCCGTACTTGAATCCCTTGTGGATGTATTTGTAGTCCTTCGGCGGCTTGGCAAGCTCGCGGCGAAGAGTGGGAACATCCACCCTTCCGCCGGGCGGCGTCCAGACCACTTCATACTTCATCTTGATTTCCCTGTAATGCCCGTAGACATCGGTGAGGATCAGGATAAGTATGATAAGAAGCAGCGGCGCGCTGAAGATGTAGTTCGGATACTGGAACACCGCGAACAGGTAGTTGTCGCGGATGCGCCACAGGTTTTCGAGCCATGTTTTAAGCCGCCAGTCGCTGAACGCGAAGAAACCGGTGTAGAGCAAGTTGAGTATGGCCAGCGGGAACAGCACTTTCCATGCGAATTCCATCATGTGGTCGACCCTGAGCCGCGGGAACGTCGCCCTGATCCATATCAGCACCGCGACGAAAATCCACGATTTCAGGAAGAACCAGAGCAGCCCCGATGTGAACCGCCCGAATATCGCCACCGACCAGTCGTCGAGGATTCCCGGGCCGTACCATCCGCCGAAGAATATCGTGGTGGCAAGCGCCGCCGCGATGAACATGTTCGCGTATTCCGCGAGGAAGAAGAACCCGAATTTCAACCCGGTGTACTCGGTGTGGAACCCGCCGACGAGCTCGCTTTCAGCTTCGGGCATGTCGAACGGACACCGGTTCACTTCGGCGACCGAACATGTGAAATAAATGAGGAAGCCGAGGAACTGCGGTATCACGTACCATAGCTCCCTCTGTGCTTCGACGAGCCCGACCATCGATGTGGTCCCGGCCATCAACACCACGCCGAGCAGGCTCAGGCCCATCGGCACTTCATAACTGATCATCTGGGCCGCCGAACGCATCGCGCCGAAGAGCGACCATTTATTGTTGGAACTCCATCCGGCCATGAAAATGACCACAACCGCGAGGCTCGTTATCGCAATGATGAAAAGTAAACCGACATTGATATCGCGCGGGATGACGTAGAACGTGTATGTCTGGTCGGTCTGCCACTTGATTGTCAGCGTTTCACCGCCGAGATGCAGCGTGATGGGCCCGCTGTCGAGGGCAACCTCTTTGGACAAGCCGTCCGATGTCAGCAGGATGCCGTTACCGTTGGCGGGTTCGATGGAGAATTGCCCTCCCGGCGTCGATTCGGTGTCGGGGAGGTAGAAGTTGAGTCGGTTTATGGCGGCGCTCGACGTTCCGGTGGGCTCTATCTCTTCCCCCTTGAGCCACAGCTCGAATCCCCCCCCCTGCGTTCTGAGCACATGGCTCTCCCCGGCGGGCGAGAGCGGTAGCAAGCTGCGGTCGGCCCGCGGCGGCGGAGGCTTGGGGAAGTCGGGGTCGCTGTATTCGTTGTATGCCCGCTCCCGGTCGGCAGCCGTGAATAGCGTCGTGGAGCCGATTGCACCCGTGGCCCGGGAGATGAAATCCTTTCCGACCGCGAACTGGATGTTGTTTTCGAGGTTGGGACGTTTTTTCGCTTCAGCTTTTTCACCGTGGGCGAATGTTATATCAAGGATATTGTAGTCGTATAAATTGTCGTAAAGCTGCCGGTTCGCCGGGGTGTCGGTGGGCATGATGCGGTGGTCCATGTCGACATAGCCCTTCGACATCGGAAGCACCGCGAATACGAGCAGCGTGGGCAGGAAGATGAGCATTGGGGCGATGTTGAACACCCATTTATCGGCAGCGAGCGGGGTGATGTCTTCCTTGATGAGTATCTTGAACATGTCCGCGAACGGCTGGATGATGCCCCACGGCCCGGCGCGGTTCGGGCCCTGGCGTATCTGGAAATACGCAATCAGTTTTCGTTCGGCGAGTGTGCAGTACAGGACGATGACGATGACAAGGATCAGCATCAGCACGAACACGATGACTTCCATCAGCAGGCTGTATAACCAGTAATAGCCCGTGTTGGCAAGGTACTGGCGCCATTCGAACCCGCGAAGCACCGATAGTTCGAAGAGCTTGTTCAGCACGATCAACGCCGCCACTACGAATATGGCGCCGATGATGATTATCGCCTTCCAGGTCGTGGTGACCTTCTGCACCGGGGGACGTTTCAGGTCGTTC
This sequence comes from uncultured Planctomycetota bacterium, assembly GCA_964608735.1. Classification (GTDB taxonomy): domain Bacteria; phylum JAJVIF01; class JAJVIF01; order JAPKYR01; family CAZSPL01; genus CAZSPL01. Next base: position 10,948 of record CAZSPL010000087.1, read on the forward strand.
AACGGGGTGAATTTCATTATCTATCCACCCCCCCGAGCACGATGTCGATACTTCCGAGGCTTGCTACAAGGTCGGCAATCAAGTATCCCCTCGCAAGGTAATCCGTTATTGTTAAATTAATGAATGACGGCTCTCTCACATGTATCCGGTATGGCTTGACCGAGCCGTCGGAAATTATATAAACGCCCATCTCGCCCTTGGCGCTTTCCATCGCGAAGTAAACCTCCCCGGCGGGTGGTTTTATCATCCTGGGGATTTCCCCCATATGCGCGCCCGGCTCTGGATTTTCCATCAGCCAGTTCAGGCACTGATCGACCATCCGGGCCGACTGGTACATCTCGTCCACGCGCACGTGGAAACGTCCGAGGTTGTCGCAGCGGTCGGAGAGGCATACGTCGAAATCAAGCTCGGGATATATCGAATACGGCGCGTTCTTTCTAAGGTCCCAGTTGATATTGCTCCCGCGAAGCATCGGCCCGGCAACCGAGTAGTTGATGGCATCCTCCGGTTTGATGAAGCCGATCCCGCGAAGCCGCATGAGGAATATCTCGTTGCCCGCGATGAGGTCTTCGTATTCCTTCAGCCTGTAGGGGAACTCCCTGAGGAACTTGTGCAGCTTCTGTATCGCGCGCTCGCTCAGGTCGTGCATCACGCCGCCGATGCGGATGTAATGGTATGTGAGCCTCGCGCCGCACATCTCCTCGAGAATATCGTTGATAAGCTCCCTCTCGCGCATGGCATACATCAGCACCGTGGTCGCGCCGAGGTCGAGGCAGAACGCCGATATCCAGAACAAGTGGCTGTGTATCCGCTGGAGTTCCATGGCGAGCACGCGAAGATACTCCGCGCGCTTCGGGGCGGTGTAACCCATGAGCTTTTCGATGCCGCCGACAAGCACGTAGTTGTTGTGGATCGACATCAGGTAGTCCCACCGGTCGGTGTAGGGGACATTCTGCGGGTATGTGAGGTTCTCGGCGAGCTTCTCGTAGCAGCGATGCAGGTAGCCGAAATGTAACTGCGCCTTCTTGACGACCTCGCCGTCCATGCGCAGGACTATCCTGAGTACGCCGTGAGTGCTCGGGTGCTGGGGGCCCATGTTGATGACGAATTCGTCGGTGTCGAAATTCTGGGGGCCCTCAAGTCGTTCTTCAGCTCTTCCTATTGCAAATGGCATTGTTTTCCCGAACTACCGGATCAGGCGTTCCCCTCCTTCTTTGCTTTGGCGTCATCCTCGAGACGCTTCCTCGCTTCGTCGGTGAGGTATGCGTTCATCACTTCCATGTCCTCGAGCTTCCCGTAGAGGGGGTAATCTTTCCTCAGTGGATGGTTGATCCATTTTTCGTCGAGCAGTATGCGCCTCAGGTCGGGATGCCCTTCGAACTTGATGCCCATGAGGTCGTAAACCTCGCGCTCCTGCAAGTCGGCACCCAGGAAGAGCGGCGTGAGGCTCGGCACCGTAGCCACGTCCTTCGGCGTCCTCACATGAAGGCACAGGCGCGTACCGGTGGGGATGTTCATGAAGTTGTAGGCCACTTCAAGACAATCCGCGCGCTCGATACTCGTCGCGCTCCTGAGATAATTCATCCGCGAGTACGGGTTGTTCAGCAGGGCCTCGGCAACCTTGAATGCGATGGCGGCATCGCAGATGAGCGACGGCTCGCCGATGAGCATGTCGTCGCGCCTTTCCAACGCGGGGAATTCACCGGTGATGAAATCGAGCACGTGTTCGGTGATAAGGTCCCACTCGATTGCTTCAGCGGTTTCCCCGGCCGGTTCAGGCTGTTGTTCGTTTTCTTTTTTCTCTTCGTTAGCCACGATATTTCAAATCATCCGATAGAGTGATATTTGACAAGTTTCTCGTCGATGCCGGCGCGCCCGATGGATTCTTCCTCGAACAACTGGTGAATCTTCATGCATCCGTCGGTAAGCGCTTCCGGCCTCGGCGGGCACCCGGGGACATAGACATCCACGGGGATTATCAGGTCGACTCCCTCGACGACATTGTAAGCCCCGACATACGGCCCGCCGCTTATGGCGCAGCTTCCCATGGCGAGGACTTTCTTGTGATGCGGCATCTGGTCGTAGAGGAGCCTCAGCCTCGATGCCATCTTGTGGTTGACGGTTCCGGCGACGATCATCAGGTCGGCCTGGCGCGGGGTCGCGCGGAAGACTTCCATCCCGAACCGCGCGAGGTCATAGCGGCAGTTCGTGGTCTGGATCATCTCGATCGCGCAGCACGCGATACCGAACGTCAACGGCCAGCAGGAATAATGCTTGCCGAAATTGAACAGCTTGTCGACGGTTGTAAGAAGCACCGTCGGGGTTCCTTTCGGCCATTGCCAGTCTATTAATCCCATCTAAGGAATCCTTTCCTCCAGGCGAATACCCATCCAACCAGGAGCATGAAAATGAAGAAGAGCATTTCGCCGAAGATCGCAAACCCGAATCTCTGCGCCGCCCATACCCCGTAGCGGTCGAACCCGCCTTGCACCATCAACGCGGCGGGAGTGTGCAGCAGCACGTATTCCGGCTTCAACAGCCTGAACGCCACCGCCCACGGGAAGAAGAAAATTATTTCCACGTCGAACAGCAGGAAGAGGATCGCGAAATAGTAATAGCGGATGTTGAACCGCATCCACGCGTTGCCGAACGGCGGCTCCGCGCATTCGTAAGTTGAGCGCTTCGCGGGGTACGGGTCGGTGGGACGCAGTACCCAGGCGGCGGCGGTTCCCACGATGGCGAACAGCACCGCGCCGATCGCGAAGGTCAGGATATAATTGTAGGTAACGTAATCCGGAAGGATGTTAGTATCCATAACTCTCTATAATGCTCCCCTCGCACGGGCTCAGGGTGCATATAATCTCCCTTCCGTCGTCAACGTTCATGGCATGCTGACGAAAGAGGATGCGAAATATATCACAATCCCGATCCTCCTCCAAATGACCGGGAAATAATAGCCGCCACTTCCGGCTATGTCAACCGCATATCAGCGCGGGGTCGTTTATTGATATTGATGATAACGTGCCATGCGACGGGAAGGGCGGGCGGCTATCTGGAAAGAAAGCGAAAAGGACCTGATTATGGTAACTTATGTGAGTAGAATGCCGAAGCATTGGAGGCTGCTTATGAGCCGTAAAGAAGAAAATCCACAGGCGGGTGGCGCCGGACCGGAAGGGCACGCCGCCAATGATCTTGGAAGGGAGTCCATCCTCAAGTTTCTTGAAGCTCACATAGAGGAATTGAGGAACTTCAGCGTATCCAGGATAGGGCTGTTCGGCTCTTTCGCCAGGGATGAGGCAACTTCCGAAAGCGATGTCGATATCCTCGTTACGTTTGAAAATAAAACCTTCGACAATTACATGGACCTCAAGTTCTTCCTCGAGGACAGCCTGAAGCATAAGGTCGATCTCG